>JAZDHW010000044.1:0-30611 GCA_043805555.1 Pseudomonadota bacterium | reverse complement strand
CTCGGCCGAAAAGGCGCTGACCGCCGCCCGGCTGGCGGGCCGGGCCTGGCCGGCGGCGGCGCGCCTGGTGCGGGTGCCCTGCGCCGGCCGGGTGGACCCGCAGTGGCTGCTGGCCGCCCTGGCCAAGGGCTATCACGGCGTGCTGATCATGGCCTGCTGGCCCGAGGCCTGCTATTCCCTGGAGGGCAACACCTGGGCCGGCTGGCGGGTGGAACACCTGGGCCAGTTGCTGGCCGAGGCCGGGGTGGAGCCGGAGCGGGTGGGCCTGGCCTACGTCTCGCCGGTGATGCCCACCCAGGCCATGACCGCGGTGGATCAGGCCCTGGCCAACCTGGAGCGGCTGGGACCCAGCCCGCTGGTGGCCCAGGCCAAGACCCGCGAGGTGCTGGCGCAGTTCGGGGTGCAGCTCAACGAGTACTTCACCATCGTGTCCTAGAAGAGATTCAAGACCCCCTCTCCTCCCTCTCCCCCGCCGGGCGGGGGAGAGGGAGGAGAGGGGGAAGCCCATCCAAGTGCGGCGCGCGCGGCCGTGGCTCGGTGGCGCGCAGGCGGCGCCGGGCTCCGGCTAAACAAAGACGGGCGGGGATAAACCCCGCCCCTACGAAGAAACAGCGACCTTGGTCTTGGATTTCGTAGGGGCGGGGTTTATCCCCGCCCGCGGTTTTTGATTTTGGCATCTACGGGAGCGGGCGAGGCCTGTGCGAAGGCCTGACCGCACCCGACCCGCCATGGCTGTCGCGGCACGCGACCGCGACTAGGCTTTGTTCACCGCCACCACGCACTCGGTGAGGTTGAGGCCGCCGCCGGCCGGGTCGTAGGAGTGCAGCAGGCCGGTTTGCAGGCGGTGGTCGGCCATGCCGCGGCGGTGGGCGCGGGTCTGCCAGGGCACCCGGCGGCCGAAGCCGTGGTAGAGGAAGACCGCCTCGGGGTGGATCCAGGGGGTCAGGTTCAAGCGGCCCTGCTGGCGCTCGCCGCCGTCGCCGCGCACCTCCACCATGTCGCCGTCATTAAGGCCCAGGGCCGCGGCCGCGTCCGGGTGCATCCACAGGCTGTTCTCGGGCATCAGCTCGTGCAACAGCGGGTTGTTCATGGTGTGGCCGTGGTTGTGGAAGGCCGGCCGGCCGAAGATCAGGCGGAACTGGCCGCGCTGCAAGGCCGGCGGGGCCTCATAGGCCGGCAGGCTGGGCAGGCCGGCCTGGGCCAGGCGGCTGCTGGTGAACTCGATCTTGCCCGAGGGGGTCTTGAACTTCAGGCCCTCGGCCCGGTCCCGCATGATGGGCTTATTTGCCAGGGGCAGCACGCCCTTGCTGCGCAGCTCGTCCAGATCGATGCCGGTGCCCTCCAACTGGTAGCGCCAGAGGTCCTCGATGGTGTCGTAGTCGAAGTATTGCCCCACGCCCAGGCGGCGGGCCAGCTCGCGGAAGATCCACCAGGCCGGTTTGGCGTCATAGCGGGGCTCGATGGCCTGGTCGCGGATGCCCAGCTCGGGCTTGGGACCGTTTTTCTGCACCAGGATGTTGGCCCGCTCCAGGTAGGTGGCCTCGGGCAGGATCACGTCCGCGGCCAGCCAGGCGGTCTCGCTGTAGTTGACGTCGATGGCCACCACCAGGTCCAGCTTGGCCAGGGCCCGGAGCTGGGCCTCGGGGTCGGGCAGGCTGATGAGCGGGTCGTGGCGGTAGGCGATGTAGGCGCCCAGGGGATAGGGCTGGCCGGTCTCCAGGGCCTCGTACATCAGGTGCAGCAGGCCGGGCTCGGGGTCGAAGTGGGGATAGCGGCTGCCGGCCCCGTCCACCCGCTCCTCGCTCACGGCCGGGACGCGGTCAGTGAGCTTGTGCAGGCCCTTTTTGCCGGCGTCGCCGGGGGTCTTGGCGGTGATCAGGCCGCCGGGCACCTCGATGGCCCCCAGCAGCGCGTTCAGGATGTAGGCCGCGCGGGCGGAGTAGAAGGACTGGTGGTGGCGGGCGGTCATCCAGCCGGGGTGGATCACCACCTTGGGCGCGGCCTCGCCCAGCTCCCGGGCCAGGTCCACGATCTCCACGGCCGCGACGCCGGTCTGGCTGGCGGCCCACTCCGGGGTATAGGGCTCCACCGCCGCGCGCAGATCCTCCAGGCCCAGGCACCAGCGCTGCACGAACTCGGCGTCAAAGAGGTCCTCGGCCAGCACCTGGTTGATCAGGGCCAGGTAGAGGGCGTACTCGGTGTTGGGGCGGATCATCAGAAAGCGGGTGGCCTTGCTGGCGGTGACCGTGGCGCGCACGTCCACGTAGGTGCATTTGGCCCCGGCCTCCAGGGCGTCCAGGAAGGATTTGGCCTCTTTAACCTGCAACGATTCCAGAAGGTTGCGCCCCACAAGCATGATGTGGCGGGCGTTCTTGAGGTCGTAGGCGAAGCCCTTGCGCCCCCAGCCGAAAAGGCTCAGGGCCGCGTGGTGCACGTTGCGCGCGCAGGTGCAGTCGTGGTTGAAATAGTTGGGCGAGCCCAGGGCCTTGAGGAAGCTCTTGGTCAGGTCGGTGAAGGGGCCGCCGCGGTCGGAGAGCGCCACCGCACGGCCGCCCAGGCGGCCGATGACGTCCTGGAGCTTGCCGGCCACGAAGTCCAGGGCCTCGTCCCAGGAGGCGCGCCGCCACTGGCCCGAGCCGCGCGGGCCGGCCAGGATCAACGGCTGCTGGGGCCGCTCGGAATCGTATTCAAAGGCCAGGCCGGCCGCGCCCTTGGCGCAGATGCTGCTGCCCATGCCCTTGTCGTTGGGGTTGCCCTGCAGCCAAACCGCGCGGCCGTCCTGCACCTCCACCTGGATGGGGCAGCGCACCGCGCACATGCCGCAGATGCTCATGACCTTGCGCCGCCCGCGGTCGCTGGCGGGATTGACAGGGTTTGGGGGTTGATAATGCGGGGTGTCGGACATACTGCATGACTCCTTTGAGGGCCCTAGACAGGGTGGCCCACGCAAACCAGGCAGCAGTATACCACCAAATTGCATGAGGGTATCGGCTAATGCCACACCAGGTGTGTGTCGGAGAAAGCCATCCATGGCCCGCCCGGAAGCCTGTCGGAGGATTACTCCGACAGGCTCTTAGCGGGGAGGCCCCCGGCCCTGGCGCGCATCGGGGTGGCTGCGGCAGGGCCGGGGGCGAGGGAGGGAGCTTTCTCAGGCGCGATGCTGGGGGCGGCGCAGGGCCGCTTCGATCTGGCTCAGCAGCAGTTTGAGCCCCACCGGCTTGCTCACCACCCCGGCCACGTTGGGCAGGCTGGCGGCCAAGTCTTCGCTGGGGCTGCCGGTGGTGATGAGCACCCGCACGTCCTGGTCCAGGGTGGAGAGGTGGCCCAGGCAGGTCAGGCCGTCCATCACCGGCAGGTTGAGGTCCATCATGACCAGGTCGTAGGGGTTCTGCGCCTCCCGGGCCTGCTGATAGAGGCGCAGGGCCTCGCGGCCATCGCCGGCCAGGCAGACCCGGTAGCCGGCACGTTGCAGGAAAAGTTTATAGAGGTCGCAGATTTGGGTGTCATCCTCGACCACCAGCAGGCTGGCCGGGGTTGCGGCGGCCGGGGTTGCGTCTTGTCCGCTCAATGCCATGGAGGAGATCCGCCTTTCTAGACGCCTCAAGCTAGGTGCCTACTCGGTCGGGGGCAGGACAGACGACCTTGCGTAGCTATCAGGTTTTTCCCAATATAGATGCATGTTACATGCCAATAAACCAGTGGGCTAACTGGCCGAAAATCCGTCCCGCGCTCCGGGACCGTCCGGTACGCGGCCGCGTTTTGTCTTGCGCGGCAAGACTTTTTGTCTTGCGCGGCGTAACTCTGCCGGCAGCGGCCGGCCGCAAAAACGCCGCCCGCCGGCCCCGGAGGGGGCGCGGCGGGCGGCGCTGGGAGGCGGGTCTGTGCGGAGGCTAGGTGCGTGTCGGAGAAAGCCATCCATGGCTTTCTCCTTTTGGATCTTGCTAAAGTTTATTTTGGCAAGTTCTCGGAATGGCGCCAAAAATTAATTTGGCGCCATTCCGGGCGGGTCGTCCATGGCCCGCCCGGAAGCCTGTCGGAGGATTACTCTGACAGGCTCCTAGCCCTGCACCGGCGGCCGGCCGGAGGCCAGGCGGTGGGCCGCCTCGGCCAGGGGGTCCAGGGTGGCCGGCACGTCCTGGTTGATGGACCAGCCGATGAGTTCCTGGGCGCGCAGGCGGCGGGCGCAGGCCGAGCAGAGGCCGCGGTCCAGGTGTTCGTAGGCGTGCAGGTCCACCCGGCCCTTGAGGGCCTTCAGATAGGGCCGGCTGACGGTGGGCGCGCCGCAGGCGGTGCAGGGCAGTAGCTCCAGCTCCTGCACCGGGCTGCCGGTGATGATGGTGCGCCGGGTGCGGCCCTGGTCCAGCACCCGGATGGCCCCGGTGGGGCAGACCTGGAAGCAGGCCCCGCAGCCGATGCAGCGGCTGGCCGGCCGGGTGAAGTCGTTGAAGACCAGGCGGTCGGCGGCGGTCTCCTTCAGGCGCAGGGCCTCGGCCCCCACCTCGGAGCAGACGAGCTGGCACAGGCCGCAGCCGATGCACAGATCGCAGCGCAGGCAGCGGCTGGCCTCGTTCAGGGCCATTTCGTCGCTGAGGCCCAGTTCGATGTGCATGAAGTTGCCGCGGCGGTCTTCCACCTCGCGCTCGGGCATCTCCGGCCGGCGCAGCCGGGTGCGGCGCTGGGCGTCCACCCGCAACGGCACGGTGGTGTCGCGGCGGTGGGGATCGCCCCAGAAGGGGTCCATGGGCTCGCCGGTGATGTAGCTGTGCATGCTGGCGGCGGCCTGCTTGCCGGAACGGATGGCCTCCACCACGGTGCGGGGGCCGAAGTACACGTCGCCGCCGGTGAAGACGCCCTGCTCGCGGGTCATCAGGCTGTCGGCGTCGGCGCAGATGAGCCCGCGCTGGGTCTCCACCAGGCTGCCGGCCTCCACGCAGGCCAGGTCGGTGGCCTGGCCGATGGCCAGGATCACCTGATCGGCCTCGATTTTCAGGGTGCGCTCGGGGTCAAAGAGCGGGCTGAAGCGACCGCGCTCGTCAAAGACCCGGGTGCAGCGCTGGGCGGTGTAGACGCCGTCGGCGCTGATGCTCACCGGACCCCAGGAGCCGTGGATGGCCACGCCCTCGGCCAGGGCGGTCTCGATCTCGCCCGGGCTGGCCGGCATCTCGCGCCGCTTCTCCAGGCAGGTCATGTCCACCCGGTGGGCGCCTTGCCGCAGCGCGGTCAGCGCCACGTCGATGGCCACGTTGCCGCCGCCCACCACCACCACCTTGGGCCCGACCAGCAACTCCTCGCCGCCACGCACGCGCTTGAGGAAGTCCAAGCCGCCCAGCACGAAGGGCAGGTCCGCGCCCTGGATGGGAATCATGCGCGAGACCTGGGTGCCCAGGGCCAGGAAGATGGCGTCATAGCCCTGCTCGCGCAGCTCGGCGATGGTATTGACCTCCACCCCGGTGGCGATCTCCACCCCCAGGCTGGTGATCTGCTTCAGCTCCTGGGCCAGCACCTCGCGCGGGAGGCGGTAGGCCGGGATGCCATAGCGCAGCATGCCGCCGGGCTCGGCCTGGGCCTCGAAGATCCGCACGGCGTGGCCGCGGCGGGCCAGGTTGTAGGCGCAGGCCAGGCCGGCCGGGCCCGAGCCCACCACCGCCACCTTCTTGCCGCTGGGCGGGCGCAGATCCGGGGCGGGATAGGCCCCCTGCTCGTCCAGGGTGTGCTTGGCCGCCACCGCCTTCATGGCCCGGATGCTGATGGGCTGGTCCATCTCCCCGCGCAGGCAGGCCTTCTCGCAGGGGGCCGGGCAGACCAGGCCGCAGGTGTAGGGCAGGGGGTTGTCCTCGGTGATGACCTGGGTGGCCTCGTTGTACTTGCGGTGGCCGATATGGGACAGGAAGCTGGGGATGTCGATGCGGGCCGGGCAGGTGGCATGACACGGCGCGGCCGGGCGCTTGAGGCAGCGGCCCGAGGGGCAGCCCACCAGGTCCAGGTGGTCCTGCCACTGGGCGTGGTAGTAGGTGAGCGAGCTCAAGAGCGGCCAGGCCGCGGCCAGGCCGCGGGAGAGCAGCTCCTGGCCCAGGGCCATGAGGTCGTCGATGTGGCTGGGTCGGCCCTTGCCCACCGCGATCTCGGTGACCATGCGGGCCGCCTTGGCCAGCAGCGCCCGGGCCGGCCGGGTCTGGTCCTCGCTGAGCTGCCAGAAGCGGTACAGCGCGCGCCGGGTCTGGTCCACGATGCACTCGCCCTCAGTGAGCACCCACAGGGTGGCCGGCGTGGGGCTCACGCCGGCGTTCATCAGCTCCTCGGGGGCCAGGGGGATCTGGGCCGCCGGCGGGGGCAGGAACCCGCCCAGGCCGCCGTCCAGGGCCAGGGCCAGGGGGCGGGCCTGGCCGGTCAGCCCGCCGCCCAGGGTCTCCACCGCCTGCCACAGCTCGCCGCCCAGGGGGGCCTCCACCAGGCCCGGCCGGGCCAGGGGACCGCCCAGGGTCAGCAGGCAGGTGCCGGCCTGGTCCTCGGCGCCCAGGGAGCGGTAGCGCCCCGCGCCCAGGGAGAAGACCAGGGCCAGGTGCAGCCAGGTCTCCAGGCGCAGGCACAGGGAGGGGGAGGCCCCGCCGTTCTCCGGGGGGTGGCTCCAGATGGTGGGCTTGGCCTCGCGCACCAACTCCAGGCTGAGTTCCACCCCCTGGCTGAGACCGCGGTTGTGGATCTCCTCCCAGGCGTTATAGAGCCCGGCCTGATGTTCCATCAGCTCGGCCGGCAGGCGCAGTTGGCAGCGGTCGGTGCTGCTGGCGTGGGCGGCGATGAGCAGGGCCTCGATGAGGCCGTAGGGGTTGTGGCTCAACAGATAGGCCCCGGCCTGGTGACGGGGGTCGGCCTGGGTGGCCTCCACCACCAGACGCCCCGGCTCGTGGCGGCGCTGGAAACGCTGCCAGAGCAGGTAGACCGGCTCGGCCAGGCCGCCGCGGTCGCGCAGACCGCTCTGGCGCACCTCGGCCAGGGTCTCCAGGGGGGTGAGCCGGCGGGCCCGGCCCAGACCCTGGAAACCGCCTATGCTTTGATAGCGCTCCAGGCTGACCGGGGCCAGTTGCTCGCACCAGGCGCTGAGCGCGCGGCCCAGCACCACCGATAATCCGGATGAATAGACTTCCATCGGCCTTCCCTCGGCGTGCGCCGCGGCCGGGCCCCTTGGCCGGGCCGCGGGCGTTGATGCCTTTAGCGACTGGCGGCTACATCCCCGGTCGGGGCGCGCCGGGGCCCAGCTTGTCCACCGCCACCAGGTTGGCGAAACGCTGGCGGCGGTCGTCGGGCAGGCTCACCGCCTCACCGAAGCTCAGGCACTGGGTCAGGCACTTGGTCACGCAGGCCGGTCTCAGCCCCTGGTCCACCCGGTCCATGCAGTAGTCGCACTTGACCGCCTTCCGGGAGGCCGGGTCCCACTGGGGAGTGCCCCAGGGGCAGGCGGTGATGCAGCTCTTGCAGCCGATGCACAGGGCGGGGTCGATGTAGACGATGCCGTCGCTCGGGCGCTTTTTCACCGCGCCGGAGGGGCAGACCTTGAGGCACCAGGGCTCCTCGCAGTGGAAGCAGGGCATGAAGACGAAACGCACCCGGGGCAGGTTGCGCACCCTGATGGGGCCCACGCTGACGTTCTGGCACAGGGCCGGGCCCACCCCCAGGCCCTTGTTGGTCTTGCAATGCACCTGGCAGGCCAGGCAGCCAATGCACATGTCGGAATCTTGCTGCAGGTAGTACTTGCTCATGATGTTCTTCCTTCTAGGCCTTGGCGACCTTGACAACGGCCTCGGTCATGGTCAGGCCGCCGCCGGCGGCATCATAGCGGTGCAAGCAGCCCTTCATCAGGCGCTGGTCGGCCATGCCCTTGCCATAGGCCCTGGTCTGCAGAGGCACCGTGCGGCCGAAGCCGTGGAGCATGAAGGCCGCGTCAGGGTGCACCCAGGGCGTCACCAGGGCCCTGCCCAGGGCCTGGTGGCCGTCTGCGCTGACTTGGACCATGTCGCCGTCGGCGATGCCCAGGGCCTTGGCCCGGCTGGGATGGATCCACAGCGGGTTGTCGTGCAAAAGCTCGTTCAAGAGCGGGTTGTTCATGGTGTGGCCGTGGTTGTGCACGGCCGAGCGGCCGAAGATCAGGCGGAACTGGTCCGGGCCCAGGTCGGCGGGCGGGTCAAAGGGGGCCAGGTCGGCCAGGCCGGCCTTCTGCAGCACGCTGCTGACCAGCTCGATCTTGCCCGAGGGGGTCTTGAACTTCAGGCCGTCGGCCCGGTCCCAGAGGATGGGCTCGGAGGCCAGGGAGACCAGGCCCTTTTCGCGCAGTTGGGCCACGGTGACACCGGAGCCCTCAAGCTGGAAGTTCCACAGCTCCTCGATGGTCTCGAAATCCAGCCACTCGCCCACGTCCAGGCGGCGGGCCAGCTCGCGGAAGATCCACCAGGCCGGCCGGGCGTCGAAGCGCGGGGCCACGGCCTGGTCGCGCATATGGATGCTGGGCTTGGCTCCGGGCTTCATGGCCAGGATGTTGGCCCGCTCCAGGTAGGTGGCCTCGGGCAGGATCACGTCGGCGTACCAGCCGGTCTCGCTGTAGTTGACGTCGATGCTCACGATGAGCTTGAGCTGGTCCAGGGCGGCCTTGACCGCCTCGGCGTCGGGCAGGCTGGTGATGGGGTCGTGGCGGTAGACGATGTAGGCGCCCATGGGATAGGGCTGGCCGGTGGCCAGGGCCTCGAACAGCAGGTGCAACAGCCCCGCGCCGGCGTCGAAATGGGCCCGCTCGCCGCTGCCGCAGCCATCCACCCGGGGGTCCTTGGGGGCCGGGATGCGTGCCGCCAGGCTGTTCAGGCCCTTTTTGCCCGCCTGCGCCGCGCCCTTGGCGATGACGATGCCGCCGGTGGTCTCGATGGAGCCCAGCAGCACGTTGAGGATGTGGCTGGTGCGGCTGGCGTAGAAGCTCTGGTGGTGGCGGGCGGTCATCCAGCCGGCGTGGAAGATGACCTTGGGCTTGTCCTCGGCGATCTCGCGCAGGAAAGCCCGCAGCTCGGCGGCCGGGATGCCGGTGTGCTGCTCCTGCCATTCGGGGCTGCAGGGCTGCACAAGGGCCTTGATCTCCTCGAAGCCCTCCACCCAGCGGCCCACGAACTCGGCGTCGTAGAGGTTTTCCTTGATCACCTCGTGGATCAGGGCCAGGTTCAGGGCGTACTCGGTGTTGGGCCGGATCATCCAGTGGCGGGTGGCCTTGGCCGCGGTCAGGGTGGCGCGGGGGTCGATGTAGGTCACCCGGGCCCTGGCCTTGACCGCGGCCATGAAGTCCTTGGCCTCCTTGACCTGCAACGACTCGATGAGGTTGCGGCCGTAGAGCACGATGTGGCGCGCGTTCTTGAGGTCGTAGGTGGTGTCGGTGCGCCCCACGCCGAAAAGGCTCTTGGTGGCGTGGTGGGCGTTGCGGCCGCAGGTCACGTCATGGTCGAAGTAGTTGGGCGAGCCCAGGGCCTTGATGAAGGCCTTGGTCAGATCATTGAACTGACCACCGCGGTCGCTCAGCGCGATGCCCTTGGCCCCGTACTGGCTGATGACCTCTTTGAGCTTGGCGGCCACGTAGTCCAGGGCCTCGCTCCAGGAGGCCCGCTTCCACTGGCCCGCGCCGCGCTCGCCCGCCCGGATCAGGGGCGATTGGGGCCGCTCGTCGTCATACTCCAGGGCGATGCCCGCCGCGCCCTTGGCGCAGAGGCTTAAGCCCATGGCCTTGTCGTTGGGGTTGCCCTGCAACCAGACCACGCGGCCATCCTCCACCTCCACCTGGATGGGGCAGCGGGTGGCGCACATGCCGCAGAGGCTGTAGACCGTGCGACGTCCTGGACTGTCCACGCCGTTTACGTTGGGAGCCTTGCTGTTGTTCATGGCACGGGTCCTCCAAGTTGCCACAATATGCCGGCCTGACCGGCCCGCCGCGCGGGCCGGCCAATCACCGGGGCTCGTCAGGTATAACCCTGATCAAACTAAACTTCTTCTAATGTTAAAGCAGATTGGCCATGCGGTCCATAGGGTATTTTGCCCAAAAACGATAGATACCGAACCCCTACGGGCATGGGGGATTGACCGGGCGGGGGGGCTGGATGCGGGCTAGGAGCCCAGGGTGCGGGTGACCAGGGGAGGCAGGCACCAGACCAGGCGGCCGGGATAGCCCAGGTTTTCCAGGTCGATCCGGCAGACGCCGCCGCGCTCGAAGGCCACCAGCACCCAATCCGGCTGGCCGGAGAGCAGGTGGCTGGCCAGGCGGGCCAGGTGGGGCAGGTGGCCCACCACCAGGATGCGCTGGGAGCCGGCCCAGTTGCGCAGGTGGTCCACCACCTCCTCGGGCGGGGACATGGGCTTGACCAGCTCGCTCTGGGCGATGAGGCGGCTTTCGAAACCCAGGACGCTGGCCACGATCTCGGCGCTTTGGCGGGCGCGGGTCTTGGGGCTGGTGGTGAGCGCGTCCAGGACCAGGTCCAGGCGCTTGAGCGCGCGGCCGGTATGGCGCACCACCTCGCGCCCCTGGGGGGTGAGCCCCTCGCCGGGATCCTCCTCGGGCGCAAAGCTGGGCCCGTGTTGCATAAGGTATAGCTCCAAGCACGGCCTCCCACGGCGGTTGCACAGCCAGCCCCTATTAAGAAAAGCTTTCCGCGCCTTCTGTCAAGAGCCTAGACCATTTTTTGCACAACGGGCCGGCCCCGCCCCCGGCAGGCCTTGCCCAATCCCAACCCCCGCTGGGCCAAGTTTGCCGGCCCGGCCCGCGGCCGGCCGGCGGCCAAGATAGTCTTCACATTGATTTTACTTGCATATCTCGCCAGACCCCGTACAGGCACGGCTCTTGCTTTCCCGTGGGGTGGATTCTCAGGAGTCGAAATGGACCTCAACAGCGTCAACCAGAGCCCGGCCTCCTCCCTGGCCGCCAGCCCGCTGCTCCAGAGCCAGCGCCTGGGCCAGGTGGGCCAGTCGGCGTGGCAGAGCGGCCAGGGCTGGCAGACGCTGAATTTCGACGACATCCTGGTCGAGAAGATGATGCCGGCCGGGGTGAACGCCAGTTACACCGCCGCCGCGCCGGCCATCGGCTCCACCGACCTCCTGGGCGATGAGACTATCATCAACAAGGTCAAGGCCCCGGACGTGGCCGAGGGGCTCACCCGGGTGGGCGACATGGTCTATTTCCGGGCCCAGGAGTACGTGGCCGGCATCGACCTGGCCCGGGGTGGGGCCCTGACCGAGCTCTATAGCGGCGACGAGCAGCTTTTGTGCGGCAACGGCCTTTGGATGCACTCCAGCCCCGAGGGCGCGGCCGACGGCAGCGGCCAGGGCTATGATATGGCCGCCAACACCCTGCCCAGCGTGCGCATCGAGGGCAACCAGGTCATCGTGGAGGGCCGTCTGGAGCAATCCAACGGCTCGGGCGAATACGCCGGCCACCGCTACCGCCGCACCTATGACTTCGACCAGCAGGGCAGCTTCGAGGTGACCAACGAGATGTGGGTGGACGCCGGCGACGTGACCGCGGCCCAGGAGGACTTCGGCACCGACCCCGCCCGCTTCTACGTCTGGGCCAACCCCCTGGACGCCAACCTGCCCAACTATTACTGGAACGCCGAGGGCTCCTGGGAGGGGGTGGCCAACCAGTGGACCTACCAGCCCTCCGGGGCCGACCAGGGCATAATCCCCGGCCGGCCGGCCGGCCAGAGCAACTGGGGCCTCACCAGCCTGCCGGAGATGATGGAAGACGCGCCCACCGCGGCGCTCTACCGCGAAGGCGGGCCGGCCATCGTGCGCCAGGTCACCGGCGGCAACCTGGCCCAGGTGAACCTGTGGCGCAACGCCGCCGGCCACACCGACCGCACCCTGGAGTTCAGCTCCATCGCCGGCGACCGGCGCTACATCGACTCCAACTACGACATCCCCGAGGCCCTGACCGGCGGCGAGAGCTATTCCTACAGCGAGCGCATCAGCGTGGGCCGGGCCGCGGACCTCATCCCCAACGGAGGCGCCACCACCGCCTCCAGCGCCAGCGCCAAGAGCGCGGTCAGCGCCTACTACGCCAACAGCCCCCTGCGCCCGGCCTCCAGCCTGAACGCCTGAGCCAGCCCGGACGCGCCCCGCCCTTCCGGCGCTGGGCCAAGCCCACGGCGCGGCTGACTATTGTCCTTATAACTTTGAGGAACTAACCGAGGCGGATCGGCGGCGGCTCAGGAGCGCAGCACCAGGCCGTCGATGCGGCGGCATTCGCGCAGGAGCAGGCTGCGCTTCTCGGTGGCCTCCAGCATGCCGAAGCGCTCCAGATAGGCCCGCACCAGCTTGCGGCAATCCACCACCGCCAGGGCGGTGCCCTCCACCTTGGCCACGCCCAGCACCTCGGCCGCCAGGGCCGGGGTCACCTCGTCCAGGTCCAGGGGCGTGGGCGCACAGGCGCGCCGCCGGGGCGGCCGGACGGCCGGCTCCGGTTGGCACTTGGCCTTCCCGCCCTGGTTCAACCAGCCCAAAAACGCCATCGGGGAACCTCCGCTTGCATGGGGCATATGCAATGGTCTCGGCGTCTTATCGGCCAGGATGATGGACTTGATCAGGCTTGATCGCACAATAGGCCGAAAATATGGTCAAAATACCATGAATAATAATGGATATGCAAATACATACTGGCGGGCTTCCCCGCCGGCGGCCCCGCCCGGCCCCCTGGGGGTCGGCCGGGCGGAGTCGGGCGAGGCAGAGGTGCGCGGTTGGGCGGCGGGTTACTTGCGGGGGCTCTGGGGGTTTTCCACCCCCTCGCTGGGCCGGCCGAAGCTGGCGCAGTCCACGCCCTTGAGGGGGTGGCTCTTGGCGTACATCTTCTTGAGGTAGCGGGCCGGCACGTGAGGGTAGTACTTGGCGATGGTGGCCTGGCTGCGGTCCTGCTCCACGGGCACGATCTCGTACTGGTCGCTTCCCAGGCCGTTGTTGACCGCGCCGTAGATCTGCTGCTCCACGTCCTTGCCCTTGATCAGGTTCAGCTTCTTGTCGCCGGAGGCCATGCAGCCGCACTCCTCGGCGGCCGAGTTGTGCAGGCCCGGCGCGGCGTTCATCAGGTCGATGCAGGCCTTGTCCACCGCCACCGGGTCCAGGGAGGCCAGCACCCCGATGCCGTTGACGATGGGGGTGTCGGTCCAGCCGTAGCAGTTGCAGATGGGGGTGATGTCCACGGCGTAGTTGAGAAAGAAGCTCTTGCCCGGGTCCTTGGTCAGCCAGGTGGCCAGGGCCGAGTCGGCGATGCGCCGGCCCAGGATGTCCATCTGGTCGTTGCGCTGGATGGCCCCCACCCCGGCCATGTTGATGCACAGGTTGGCGCAGGCGAAGCAATAGACGCAGCCCTCGGTGTCCACCTCCAGGCCCTTTTCGGTGATCTTGATGCCACCCTCGGGGCAGCAGGCCTCGCACAGCTCGTGCCACTCGCAGTTGAGCCCCGGACAGGCCCCGTAGTTGATGACAGGCTTGTCGCCGGCTAGGCCGCCGTGCAGGTTCATCTTGCCCCGCTTGCTGGCCCCGCCCACGCCGATGTTCTTGAGCGCGCCGCCGTAGCCGCCGGCCGGATGGCCCTTGAAGTGGGCCACCGAAAGCAGCGCGTCGGCGTCGGCGATGGCCCGGCTGATGAACTGCTTGTTCAGGTAGTTGCCGCGTCCGCCCAGGTCCACCACCACGTCGTCGGTGCCCAGCCAGCCGTCGGCGATGACCACCGGGCAGCCCATGGTGGCCGAGGTGAAGCCGTTCTGCTCGGCCGTCTCCAGGTGGTCGATGGCCAGGGTGCGGCTGATCCAGGGGTGGTAGCTCATGGTGGTGGTGTCGGTGACAAAGGGCCGGCAGCCGCGGTCCTTGAGCGCCTCCACCAGGGTGCGCACGATGATCGGGCGCAGGTAGCCCACGTTGTAGGCCTCGCCCATGTGGGTCTTGACCGCCACCAGGTCCCCGCGCGAGAGGTTGTCCAGCCAGCCGGAGCTTTCCATCAGCTCGCGGCCCTTGATGGCGGTGGATTCCAAAAAGCGGCGCGCGCGCGCGTCCATGAACCAAACCGTGGACTTGTCCATGCGGGATCTCCTTGGGTTGGAAGGCTGTTCGCGCCTCCGGTTTGGGCGGCCTTGCACTCACCGCCGCGGGAAATTCCCCGTCATTGCGAGCGCAGCGAAGCAATCTCTTCAATTTTTAAAGTATCAAGAGATTGCCGCGTCGCCTGGCAGCTCCTCGCAATGACAGATCAGCCTGCTTTTCATTTCCATGTCATTGCGAGCGTAGCGAAGCAGTCTCTTCAATTGCCGGATTTTCAAGAGATTGCCACGGCGCTACGCACCTCGCAATGACAAATCAGCCTGCTTTTCATTTTCATGTCATTGCGAGCGCAGCGAAGCAATCTCTTCAATCACCGGTTTTTTAGGAGATTGCCACGGCGCTACGCGCCTCGCAATGACAAGAAAAGCCAAATCGGTAGCAGTGGTTATCCCGGCGGCCAAACTCATCGCCTTACAAGCCGGCCAGCTCGTCCAGGTGTTTCTGGCGCTTCTTGGCCAGGTTCTTGAGCGCGCGGGCCAGCTCGGGCATGGCCATGAGCTTCTCGGCGGCCTGGCGGTAGAAGGCGGCCGCCTTCTCCTCGGCCTCGCGGGCCGTGGCCACGGCCTGGGCCTGGTCCAGGCTGGCGCAGTCGCCGCGCTGGCACACGAACGGCGCGCGGAAGAAGCCCTCGACGGGCTCCAGGATCATCTCGGTGACGTTCTCGCGCCGGGCGCGCAGCACGGCCTCTACGTTCTTGGCCTCGTCGGCGGCGAAGCGGGCGAAAACCGCGGCCTGGCCGGCCAGGCCGGGGGCCTGGGCCAGGGCGGCGTAGAAGGCCTGGTCGGCCTGCTCCAGCTCGGCGGCGAAGGCCAGGATGCTGCCGAAGTTTCCTAAGGGCATGACTACCTCGCGGGCGGCGGGGCCCGCCGGCCGGGCGGGGCGAGGGCCGACCGGAATGGCGCGCCTGCCCGGCCCTTTCGCAGGCACCCCCCCCAGGGATTCGGGCAGGCAGGACCGGCATCCCGGCCGGCCGGTAATTTTTGCTGGCGCTGGGCAAACCCTGGCCCAGGCGGGAGGTTCGCGTCAAGCTTAATATGTACATAGTTATGATATAACGACTTGCGGCCGGGGGTTTGGTCCGGATCTCAAGCCCGGCGGCTGGCGGCGGGCAGGTCCAGGTCCTGGCGCAGGCGCAGGAGCTCGTGCTCCACATCTTCGATATGGTTGAGCATCTCGCGCTCGGCCGCGACGCCGTCCCGGGCCTTCAAAGCGGCCAGGATGCGCTCGTGGGCCTCCAGCACCCGGCGCGAGAAATCCAGGCCGGGGCGCAGGTGCAACTTGTTGTCCACCAACAGCGAGTTGACCAGGTCTGTGATGAGGATCAGCACCGGGTTTTCGCTGACGTGGGCCAGGGTGCGATGGAAGTTGACCTCGTCCGGGCAGCCCACCAGGCTCTCGCCCCGGCCCAGGGCCAGGCGGCAGGCCTGGTTCAGGGATTCCAGGCGCTCGAACTCGCCCTGGCGCAGGCGGCCGGCGGCCAGGCGGGCCAGGTAGGGCTCCACCACGCGGCGGGCCTCGGAGAGGTCTGTGATGGAAGTATTCTGGAAATGCAGGAAGTTGACGATGGAGTCCTGGGTGGTTTGCATGTCCGGGGCCATGACCTCGGCCCCACCGCCGGGCCCCTGGCGGATGGCCAGGAAGCCCATCACCTCCAGCACCCGCAAGGCCTCGCGCATGGTGTTCTTGCTCACCCCGAAGCTGACGATCAGGTCCTTCTCGGGCGGCAGGCGGTCGCCGGGCAGGAGCTGGCCGGTCAGGATGGCCTGACGGATCTGGCCGATGATCTCCAGGGCGGCCTTTTTGGGGCGCACTTCGTTGAACATGTGGAAAGTCTCCAAGGGCGTGCGGTGGGGCGCTTGGGGGCAGTATAGGACGGCGGCCGGGTCATGTCCAAAAATATTAACTTACATATATAATAATAATTGGTGATTTGGCTGGTGTCTGGGGGAGGCTGGGAGGAGAAGCAAGGAGAGATTGCCAGGTCGCTTACGCTCCTTGCAATGACAAGAAAGAGCGTGACGTGCAGGCGGTTTTGGGCGCGATTGCTTCGTCGCTGGCGCTCCTCGCAATGACCAGGGAGAGAAGCGGGGCCTCGCAATGACCCAGGCCAGGAAGACTCACGCCAAAACAAAGAACCCGCCGGGTGGCGGGCCTGCGCGCGGCGCGGCTGAGGGGGAGCGAAAAGGCCTAGAGGCAGGTCAGCGAGGAGGCCTCGCACTCGCCGGTGTTCACCGCCGCCCGGAGCGCGGCCAGGGCCACCTCGATCTGGGCGTCGTCCGGCTCGCGGGTGGTGAGCCGCTGCATCTGCAGGCCGGGCCAGAGCAGCACCCCCCAGACGCCCTGGCCGCCCCGCTTGCCGGCCGCGCGGATCACCTCGTAGGAGATGCCGGCGATGGGCAGCATGAGCAGGATCTTCAGGCCGATCTGGACGACCTGGTTCAGCCAGGCCTGGGGCGAGAACTTGGGCAGCAGCGGGAAGATCATGGCAAAGGCCGCGATGGAAACCGCCAGCACCACCAGCAAAAAGGCGGTGCCGCAGCGCGGGTGCAGCCGGGAGAAGGCGCGGGCGTTCTCCACGGTCAGCGGCATGCCGGCCTCGAAGCAGTAGATGGACTTGTGCTCGGCCCCGTGATACTCGAAGACCCGCTTGATGTCGCGCATGAGCGAGATGATCCACAGGTAGGCCACGAAGATGGCCACCTTGATCACGCCGTCGATGAGGTGGAAGGCCAGGCTGTTCTCGTCATAGCCCAGGGCCGGGAAGCTGCCCAGCCACAGGGAGAGCAGGTGCGGCACCGCCACGAAGAGCCCCATGCCCGCCGCCACCGCGGCCAGCATGGTCAGCCCCAGGGCCCAGGGGCTCAGCTCGGAGTCGCCCTCTTCCTCCTCCAGGGCCTGGTTGGCCGAGAAGGACAGGGCTTGCATGCCGTGGACCAGGGTCTCGATGAGCACCACCGGCCCGCGCAGAAAAGGCCAGGCCAGGAAGGGCCAGCGGGCGGAGAGCGGCCGGAAGGGGTCGTTCTTGAGCACCACCGCCCCGGAGGGACGGCGCACCGCCACACAAAGACGGCGGGGGGCCTTCATCATGACCCCCTCGATCACCGCCTGTCCGCCAACGGTCATTTCGCTCATGGCCGAACCCAGGCGGGCCGCCTATTCCTTTCCGGGCTCCGACTCGGCGGCGGCGCGGCGGGCGGCCTCCATCTCGTCGGCCTTGCCCCGGAACTTGTCCAGGTGCGAGTACTTCTTGTAGAAACGCTCGACGCGTCCGGCGGTGTCCACCAGCTTTTGCTTGCCGGTGAAGAACGGGTGGCACTGCGAGCAAATTTCCACCCGAATCTCGGGCTTGGTGGAGCCGGCTTCAAATTCGGCTCCGCAGGCACAGCGCACCTTGACTACGTCGTAATTGGGATGGATGCCTTCTTTCATGGCGTAAGCTCCTGAAATTCAAAGGGCTGAGATGGGAAGTATACCCTCGCGCCCGCTATTTGCAACCGGGTGCGCGCAAGCGCCTAAGGCCAGGGTGCGATGGCGGGTTTCAGCTCCAACCATATAGTTTTTCTGTAAAAGGCAAAACACGGGCGGGGATAAAACCCACCCCAACGAAGAAACAAGCGGTTTTTTCTTGGTATTTCGTAGGGGCGGGGTTTATCCCCGCCCGTGTATTTCAGCGCGAAACAATCCTGTTGAGCGGGTGTTTTAACACTTCGTTCTGTGGCCGGCGTTGTCAGCCTCTTTCCGCCCTATCTGCTCATGGAGTTCATGAAGTCCGGGTTGTCCTTGGTGCCGTGCATCTTCTCCAGCAGGAACTCCATGGCGTCCACCGGGGTGAGCGGGCTCAGGAGCTTGCGCATGATCCAGATGCGGTTGAGCACGTCCTCGGGCACCAGCAGCTCCTCCTTGCGGGTTCCGGAGCGGTTGATGTCGATGGCTGGGAAGACGCGCTTGTCGCTGAGCTTGCGGTCCAGATGGATCTCCATGTTGCCGGTGCCCTTGAACTCCTCGAAGATCACCTCGTCCATGCGGCTGCCGGTGTCGACCAGCGCGGTGGCGATGATGGTGAGGCTGCCGCCGTCTTCGATGTTGCGGGCCGCGCCGAAAAAGCGCTTGGGCCGGTGCAGGGCGTTGCTATCCACGCCGCCGGAGAGGATCTTGCCGCTGGGGGGCACCACGGTGTTGTAGGCCCGGGCCAGGCGGGTGATTGAATCCAGCAGGATCACCACGTCGCGCTTGTGCTCCACCAGGCGCTTGGCCTTCTCGATGACCATCTCGGCCACCTGCACGTGGCGCTGGGCCGGCTCGTCAAAGGTGGAGGAGATGACCTCGCCCTTGACCGAGCGCTGCATGTCGGTCACCTCTTCGGGGCGCTCGTCGATCAAGAGCACGATGAGCACCACCTCGGGGTGGTTCTTGGTCACGCTGTTGGCGATGTTCTGCAGCAGCATGGTCTTGCCGGTGCGGGGCGGGGCCACGATCAGGCCGCGCTGGCCCTTGCCCACCGGGGTCATCAGGTCCATGATGCGGGCCGAGTAGTTCTTGGACTCGCCCTCCACCTCCAGCTTGAAGCGCTCCTCGGGATACAGCGGCACCAGGTTGTCGAAGAGGATCTTGTCGCGCGCCACCTCCGGCGGCTCCATGTTGATCGACTCCACCTTCAAGAGGGCGAAATAGCGCTCGCCCTCCTTGGGGGGCCGGATCTGGCCGGAGATGGTGTCGCCGGTGCGCAGGTTGAAGCGGCGAATCTGGCTGGGGGAGACGTAGATGTCGTCCGGGCCGGGCAGATAGTTGTAGTCCGGCGCCCGCAGGAAGCCGAAGCCGTCGGGCAATATCTCCAGCACGCCCTCGCCGTAGATGGCGCCGTTGCGCTCGGCCTGGGCGGTTAAGAGCGCGAAGATCAGCTCCTGGCGGCGCAGGCCGGCCGCGCCCTCGATGTTGAGGTCGCGGGCCAGGGCCGTCAGCTCGGCGATCGGCTTTTCCTTCAGTTCGACAATGTTCATGCTACCGCCGTCGTCGAAGTTTTCGCGTTTGGCGCGCGGTGGGCGCTTCTCGGCGCTCCGGGGCTTGTGATTGTTCTCTGGCATAGTTTGCTTAACTACCTGGCAGTGGTCGGATGATGACAGGGCTGGGGTGCTTTCCCCCCGGCCGGCCCTCCGGCCGGACGTTTGCTGCCCTGAACGGGTGAACGCAAGGCTTTGCTTGGACTTAGTGAGATCCCAAAGTTTAGGGAGGATTCAATTACACCAGAATTATCCGGGAGCCGCACCGCGCCCAATCAGGGTCCGCGTACTTGTGAAGGCTGGTTAACGGGGAGCGGCGCTTTACCGGCTGGAGGCGGCGCTGGCCAAGGCTTTTAGCTCGGCCCATACGGCCTTTACCTGCCTGTGAGTGTCTGCCAAGCTGCCGGAATTGTCAACCACAAATTGGGCCATAGCCCGCTTTTGTTCGATGTCCATTTGGGCAGACAGGGCCGCCAAAGCCGCGGCCCGGTCCACCTGGTCGCGGGCCATCAGCCGCGCCACCTGCACCGCCGCCGGCACGTAGACCAGCACCGTCACCGGGTGGCGCGCCTGCCAGCCGGACTCGAAGAGCAGGGGCACGTCCACCAGGGCCACGCCCGCTGGATCGGCCGCGGCCCAGCGCTTCAGCTCGGCCGCGGCCAGAACCCCGATGCGGGGGTGGGTGATGGCGTTGATCCGGGCCCTGGCGGCCGGGTCGGCGAAAACGATCTCCCGCACCCGGCGGCGGTCCAGGCCGCCGTCCGGCCCCAAGACCCCGGTCCCGAAGGCGGCCACGATCTCGTTGAGGCCGGCCGAGCCCGGCTCCACCACCTGGCGGGCCAGTTGGTCGGTGTCCACCAGGTGCGCGCCCAGTTCCACGAACATGGCCGCCACGGTGGATTTGCCGCTGGCGATGCCGCCGGTGAGCCCCACCTCAAGCACCTTGGGCCTCCTCCAGCGCGGCCAGGGCGTGCAGCACAGCCCGGAAATCCGGGGGCAGCGGGGCCGTCACCACCACCCGCGCGCCGGTGACCGGGTGGTCGAAGCCCAGCGCCAGGGCGTGCAGGAGCTGGCGGCCGGCGGCCTTGAGCGCCGCGTCGGCCGGGCCGGGCAGCGTGCGCCGGGCGCGGCGGCCGCCGTAGACCATATCGCCCAGCACCGGCCAGCCGGCCTCGGCCAGGTGGACCCGGATCTGGTGGGTGCGGCCGGTGTGGATGGCCACCTTGAGCAGGCTGACCCCGGCGGCCGGGAAGCGACGCACCAATTTCCATTTTGAAAGCGCGGCCTTGGCATTGCGGGACTGGCTGGACATGCGCTTGCGGTCCTGGGGGTGGCGGCCGATGCCGGCCTCGACCTTGCCGCTCACGGGCGGCGCTCCCCAGACCAGGGCCAGGTAGCGCTTGTCCACCCGGCCGGCGGCAAAGGCCGCCACCAGGCCGCGGTGGGCCTGGTCGCTCTTGGCCGCCACCAGGGCCCCGGAGGTGTCCTTGTCCAGGCGGTGGACGATGCCCGGCCGCAGTTTGCCCCCCACCCCGGCCAGATCGCCGCAGTGGTGCAGCAGGCCGTGGACCAGGGTGCCGGTGGCGTGGCCGGCGGCCGGGTGCACCACCACGCCGGGGGCCTTGTTGACCACGATCAGGTGGGCGTCCTCGTAGAGCACCTGCAAATCCATGGCCTCGGGGATGAGTTCCAGGGGCTCGGGCGGGGGCAGGATCAACTCCAGCACCTCGCCGCCCCGCACCCGCTGGCCGGGCTTGGCCGGCCGGCCTGCGATGGTGAGCCAGCCCTCCTCCACCAGGCGTTGCACCTGCACCCGGCTCAGCTCCGGGCCCAGCAGTTCGGCCGCGGCCTGGTCCAGGCGGCGGCCGGCGGCCGCGGCCGGCAGGCGCAGGCGGCGCGGCTCAACCCTGGCGGGCGCATCGCTGGGGGTCTGGTCGGGCAAGGGCGCGTTCCTTGTTGAGGGGGCGGTCTTTGGGGGCGGACGCCTTGGCATGCGTTTTTGCACTTTCTTGGTGCAAAAAGCCATGCCAAGGCGTCCGCGGCGCGGCTCAGGGCCTTTATGACACAACCCCGCGCGGGTCAGGCGCGGGGCGTGGGCTTAACTCGGGCTGGGCGCGGCGGCTAGGCCATGAAGAAGGCTTCCACCTCGGCGGTGACCGTCTCCTCGCTGGATTTCTTGGCGATGGAGATCTCCTTGACCAGCAGGCTGCGGGCGGTGTCGAGCATCTTGCGCTCGCCAAAGGAGAGATCCTTGTCCAGGCGCAGCAGGAACAGGTCGCGCAGCACCTCGGCCACCTCGAAGACCGAGCCGGTCTTGATCTTCTTCATGTAGTCCCGGTAGCGTCGGTTCCAGGTCTGGTTCTCGATCACCACGTCGCGCTCGCGCAGGATGGCGTAGACGTCGCGCACGTCCTTGGCGTTGATCACCGGCCGCAGGCCCACCGCCTCGGCGTTGTCCACCGGGATCATGATGATCATGTCGTTTTCCAGGACGCGCAGGATATAGAATTTGTGGTTCAGCCCGCCGATTTGGCGCTCTTCCACCGATTCAATGATCCCAACACCGTGGGCGGGATAGACAGCTAGTTGACCCACCTTGAACATCGGGAGGCTCCTGGACCGGGACGTGCTGGTTAATAAACTTAAATTGTTAGATATTTTATCACGTGACAGTTCGAAGTCAACAACAATCCACACCCCCCGCGGCGCATAAAAAAGGGGCCGGCCATGCGGCCGGCCCCTATCAGCGCGGAATTACCGACTTAGTGCAGCAGGCCGCTGTAGCCGGCCAGCACCGGGGCGATGACCAGGCTCACGACGCTCATCAGCTTGATGAGGATGTTCATGGCCGGGCCCGAGGTGTCCTTGAAGGGGTCGCCGACGGTGTCGCCCACGACTGCGGCCTTGTGGCAGTCGGAGCCCTTGCCGCCGTGGTTGCCCTGCTCGATGTACTTCTTGGCGTTGTCCCAGGCGCCGCCGGCGTTGGCCATGAACAGGGCCAGGAACGCGCCCATCACGGTGGCGCCCAGCAGCATGCCGCCCAGGGATTTCGGGCCGAGCAGGAAGCCGACCACGACCGGGGCCAGCACGGCCATCAGACCGGGGGCCATCATCTCCTTGATGGCGGCGCCGGTGGCGATGGACACGCAGGTGGCCGGGTCAGGCTCGGCGCCAGGCTTGCCTTCGAGCAGACCGGGGATCTCGCGGAACTGACGGCGGATTTCCTCCACCATCATGAACGCGGCGCGGCCCACGGCCTCCATGGTCATGGCGGCGGCCATCATGGGGACGATGGCGCCCAGGAACACGCCGATGACCACCATGGGGTTGGTCATGTCGATGGAGTCGATCTTGGCGCCCTGGGTGAAGGCCACGAAGAGGGCCAGGGCGGTCAGGGCGGCGGAGCCGATGGCGAAGCCCTTGCCGATGGCCGCGGTGGTGTTGCCCAGCGAGTCCAGGCTGTCGGTGATCTTGCGGGTCTCCGGTCCCAGGCCCGCCATCTCGCTGATGCCGCCGGCGTTGTCGGCGATGGGGCCGTAGGCGTCGACGGTCATGGTGGCGCCGACGGTGGCCAGCATGCCCACCGCGCTCAGGCCGATGCCGTAGATGCCGGCGACCTTGTAGGCGATGTAGGTGGCCACGCAGATGCCCAGGATGGGCAGGTAGGTGGACCGCATGCCGATGGCCAGACCGGCGATGATGACGGTGGCCGGGCCGGTCTCGCTGTTGTTGGCGATGTGCTTAACCGGAGCGGCGCTGGTGTAGTACTCGGCCAGCAGACCGATGATGATGCCGCAGATCAGACCGCTGATGATGGCCCACCAGGCGCCGTTGGGCACCGCGGGCAGGGCCGCGATCACCACGTAGGACAGGACCGCCAGCAGGATGGCCGCCACGAAGGTGGTGTAGCGCAGGGCGCCGGCCGGGCTGCCCTTCTCGAAGATCTTGATCGAGAAGACGCCCACGAAGGAGCTCAAGAGACCGCACATGGCCACCAGGATCGGGTAGGCCATGAGCTGGAGCTTGGTGTCCAGGCCGCCATCGGCGATGCCCATCAGCTTGAGGTCCTCGGCGCCGATGGTGGCGGCGATGGCGATGGTGGCGATGATGGAGCCCACGTAGGATTCGAAGATGTCGGCGCCCATGCCGGCGATGTCACCCACGTTGTCGCCCACGTTGTCGGCGATGACGCCGGGGTTGCGGGGGTCGTCCTCGGGGATGCCCGCCTCGACCTTGCCCACCAGGTCGGCGCCGACGTCGGCGGCCTTGGTGTAGATGCCGCCGCCCACGCGCGCGAACAGCGCGATGGAGCTGGCGCCCATGGCGAAGCCGTTGATGTACATGGCGGTGTCAGGGCTGCCGCCGAACATCCAGAACCAGAAGCCAACGCCCAAGAGGCCCAGGCTGGCCACGGCCAGACCCATGACCGAACCGGAGAAGTAGGACACGTTCAGGGCCCTGGCCTGGCCCCACTTGTTGGCGGCCTCGGCGGTGCGGCTGTTGCCCTTGGTGGCCGCGCTCATGCCCGAGAAGCCGGCGGCCATGGAGCACAGGGCGCCGGTGACGAAGGCGATGGCGGTCCAGGGAATGGTCGCGGGCAGCTTGCTGTCGACCACGAACCAAAGCAGGACGAACACGACCGCGATGAAGATGGTGAGCACCGAGTACTCTTTGCGCAGGAAGGCCATGGCGCCGGCGTTGATCATGCCTTCCAGCTTCTGCATGGTCTCGTTGCCGTTGGGCTGTTTCTTGACGTACTGGTAGATCAGGTAGGCTACCAGCAAGCCAATGACCGCCAACCAAGGCGCATAAACAGTAAGACCTCTCATTACCCCTCTACCTCCTCCTTAAGAGAAACCCTGTGGTAACGCTGCATGGCCGCCTGGGGCCCCTCGGTGATGATCACCTCCAGGCACTCGGCCGCCGCCCTCACCACGTTGACAAACACGCCGCGCTGGTCGGCGTAGACGCCGCACAGCACGTAATCCTCGATGTTCTCGCCATAGCGCGGCCGCCCGATGCCCAGCTTCAAGCGCACGAAACGGTCGCTCTCCAGGTGCTCCGCGATGGAGGCCACGCCCTTGTGGCCGCCGGCCCCTCCCTTGAGGGCCACCTTGAAACGGCCGGGCTCCTGGTCCAAATCGTCATGCACCACCACCACCCGTTGGGGCTCCAGGTCGAAGTAGTGCACCAGGCTGGCCACGGCCTGACCACTCAGGTTCATATACGTCTGGGGCAGGGCCAGGATCAGCCGCCGGTCGCCCAGGCGGGCCTCGCCCCACAAGCTCTGGTGGCCTTTCCGGGTGATCCCCACCCCCAGCCGGGCCGCCAATTCCTCCACCGCCATAAAACCCAGGTTATGGCGCGTGGCCGCGTAGCGCGGGCCGGGGTTGCCCAGCCCCGCCATCAACACCGGACCTTCCGGTAATGTGTCCATCATCCGCGGCGCAGGCGCTTAGGCCTCGCCCTCGGTCTCCCCGCCAGCGGCCTCTGCCGCCGCGGGCCCGGCCGGCTCGGCGCAGGTCACCACCGCGTCGTTCTCTTCGTATACCGCGGTCACGCCCTCGGGCAGGACCAGGTCGGCCAGGTAGATGGCATCGCCCACCTCCAGGCCGGAGACGTCCACCTGCACCACCCCGGGCAGGGCGCTGACCAGGCCCTCCAGGCGCAGCGCGTGGTGGGCGATGTTCAGCACGCCGCCCAGGTTCACGCCCTTGGCCTCGCCCACGTACTCGATGGGCACTTCCAGCACCAGCTTCTGGTCGGCCTTGACCTCCAGGAAGTCCACGTGCAGGACCTTCTTGCCCAGGTAGTCGCGCTGCATGGTCTTGAGCACGGCCATGCGCGGGGCGCCCTGGCCCAGGCTCAGGGCCAGGAAGGCGCTCTCGCCGCTGACCTGCTTGAGCACCTTTTCCAGGTCGGTGGCGGCCAAGGTCAGGCTCTGGGCCTCTTTGCCCGCGCCATAAAGCACCGCCGGAATCTGGCCGGTCGCGCGCAGCTTGCGGTTCACACCCTTGCCGGTGCTTTCACGCAGGGTGGCCGAAAGCGGTATCTGTTCCATAACGTCCAGTCGCCTCTCCCCGGCCGGTTCCGAGTCCGGCCGGTAAAGTCAGGGCATAATAATGCAGTTTTTCACAAAAGGCAAACCTTTCTTCACCCCTGCACGGCTCGATCCGCAGCGGCAAAGCGCCTGATTTGCCCCGCATTAACGGCCACGGCCCCGCCTCGGTTCCGGCCCGCCCTGGCGGCCGGCGGGCGGGGGCGGCCCATCGGCATCAGACGAACAAAGAGCTTACCGAATCCTCCATGTGGATGCGACGGATGGCCTCGCCCAGCAGGCGGGCCACCGACAGGGCCACGATCTTGCCGCTGCCGGCCGCCTCCTCGCTCAAGGGGATGGTGTTGGTGGCCACCACCTTGGTGATGGGGCTGTCCTTGAGGCGGCCGATGGCCGGTCCGGAGAGCACCGCGTGGCTGGCGCAGGCCCAGACCTCCCGCGCGCCGTTTTCCATCAGCGCCCGGGCGGCCTCGGTCAGGGTGCCGGCGGTGTCGATCATGTCGTCGACCACCACGGCCAGGCGGCCCTCCACCTCGCCGATGATGTTCATGGCCTGGGCCACGTTGGCCATCTCGCGGCGCTTGTCGATGATGGCCAGGCCGGCCTGCAGGCGCTTGGCGATGGCCCGCGCCCGCTCCACGCCCCCGGCGTCCGGGCTGACGATCACTGCGTCGCCCTCCAGGTGGCGGCGCAGGTAGTCCAGGATCACCGGCGAGGCGAAAAGGTGGTCCACCGGGATGTTGAAGAAGCCGCCGATCTGGCCCGCGTGCAGGTCGATGCACAGCACCCGGCCCGCCCCGGCGGTGGTGATCAGATCGGCCACCAGCTTGGCGGTGATGGGCACCCGCGGGGCCACCTTGCGGTCCTGGCGGGCGTAGCCGTAGTAGGGCACCACCGCGGTGATGCGCCGCGCGCTGGAGCGCCGGAAGGCGTCCAGCATGATCAGAAGCTCCATCAGGTGGTCGTTGACCGGCGGACTGGTGGACTGGATGACGAAGACGTCCGCGCCGCGCACGTTTTCGCCCACCTCCACGAAGACCTCGCCGTCGCTGAAGCGGCGCACCACGGCCTGGCTGAGCGGGAGGTGCAGGTAGTGGCAGATCTCCTCGGCCAGGAGCGGATTGGAGTTGCCGGTGAATACCTTCAGTTTGTTGAACATGTCCCTACGCGCCCCGCGCCGCCCGCCGGCGGCCGCTGTTGCCGGGGGCGCAGCCGTGCGCCTCCCGGCCGGGTTTGGCTGGGGTGGCAGGATTCGAACCTGCGAATGCGGGTTCCAAAGACCCGTGTCTTACCACTTGACGACACCCCAGCAAAAACTGTGGCATGGGCAGGGGTGACCTTCCCCGGCGGGGGTCCTGCCCCGGAGGCGGCATGCGTGGCCCGGCCCGCGGGCCCTGCCCGGCTAGGAATTAAGGCTGGCCAGAGGCTCGCCTCCCTGCTCCAAGACCCGGTTGTACTCGCCTAGCACCGCTTCCTCGATCATGCGACGGGTGTCGCTGTTCAGGGGGTGCGCCGTGTCCTGGTAGGTGCCGTCCTTGCGCCGTTTGCTGGGCATGGCCACGAACAGCCCCTTGTTGCCTTGGATGACCTTGAGGTCCCGCACCAAAAAGCAGCGATCCAAGGTGATGGTGGCGTAGGCCTTGAGCCGGTCCTCCTCAACGGGGAACACCCTGACTTCCGTGACCTCCATAAATCAGCCCCCCTGACGATGCGGTGGTCAGGCCCTATACCCCCGACAGGCCTGAACCCACCACCGATCCTGGTGCGACAGCTGGCTGGCGGCCAACCAGGCCGCCTCCGGTCCCGCGAAGACCCCGAACACCGTGGGCCCGCTGCCAGACATGAGCGCTCCCCGGGCCCCCAGTTCCATCAGCCGCTCTTTGATCGTGATCAACTCCGGGTGGGCCGGCAGGGTCGCCCGCTCCAGGTCGTTAACCAAAATCTGCGCCAATGTCAAGGAACTGCCCGATGAGCAATCCATTTTAGTTCGCCCGCCATTGTTTGTCCACGCCAAATCCAATTGGGCGTAGACCCAGGCGGTGGAGACCGGGAAGCCGGGGTTGACCAGCACGTAGTCCAGGAGCGGGAAATCCGGCCACGGCCGCACCCGCTCGCCCTTGCCGGTGCACAGGGCCGTCTCCCCGGCCAGGAAAAATGCCACGTCCGCGCCCAGCCCGGCCGCCAGCTCCGCCAGGCGCTCCGGGGCCAGCAGGCCCTGGTGCAGGGCGTTCAGGGCCAGCAGCACCGCGGCGGCGTCCGAGGAGCCCCCGCCCAGCCCGGCGGCCAGGGGCACCTTCTTCTCCAGCCCGATCCAGGCCGCCGGCGGCCGCCCGGCCGCGGCGTACCAGGCCGCGGCCGCCTTCAGCGCCAGGTTGTCCGGCCCGTTCAGCTCGGGGTGGTCGCAGGTGAGCGCCAGGCCGGGGCCGCCCAGGCCCACCGTCACCCGGTCGGCCAGGTCCAGGGGCTGCATCAGGGTCAGGAGCTCGTGAAAGCCGTCGGCGCGGCGGCCCAGGACCTTCAGGTGCAGGTTGACCTTGGCCGGAGCGGGAAGGGTGATCTGCATGGCTTCATCGCCGGGGCCCAGGGCCGGGCCCCCAAAAACGCCGGGGGGCCGGACGGCCCCCCGGAGCGCGGGTGGTTACTTTTTCGCCGCCTTGATGACCACGAACTGGGTGGCCTCCGCGCGCTGGATCAAGAGCAGCAGGCCCTCGCCGGGCTTGAGCCGGCCGGCCAGGGTGGCGAAATCGCCCACGCTGCTCACCGGCTTCTGGGCCGCCTCCAGGATCACGTCGCCCCGGCGCAGGCCGGCCTCGTCGGCCGGGCTGCCGGCGGCCACGCCGGTGACCACCAGGCCCTTCTTGAGGTTCAGGCCCAGCTCCTTGGCCAGGTCCGGGGTCAGCTTCTGCAGGGTCAGGCCCAGGGTGGTCTTGGCGTGCTGCTCGGCCGGGGCCTCGGCCACCTCGTCCTTGAGCTCGCCCACCACTGCGGTGATGGTGCGGGCCTTGCCCTCGCGCACCAGCTTGAGCTTGACGTTCTTGCCCACCGGGGTCTCGGCCACCAGCCGGGGCAGGGAGTGCCAGTCCTTGAGCGCCTTGCCCTCGTAGTCCAGGATCACGTCGCCGCGCTGGATGCCGGCCTTGTCGGCCGGGCCGTCCTTGACCACGTCGGCCACCAGCACCCCGTCGGTGCCGTCCAGCTTGAACTTCTCGGCCAGCTCCCTGGTCACCGGCTGGATGTAGACGCCCAGCCAGCCGCGCACCACCTTGCCCTTGCTGCGCAACTGCTGCATCACCTCGCGGGCCATGTTCACCGGGATGGCGAAGCCGATGCCCTGGCCCTGGGCCACGATGGCGGTGTTGATGCCCACCACCTCGCCCTTGAGGTTGATGAGCGGGCCGCCGGAGTTGCCGGGATTGATGCTGGCGTCGGTCTGGATGAAATCGTCATAGGGGCCGGCGCCGATGATGCGCCCCTTGGCGCTGATGATGCCGGCGGTGACGGTGTTCTCCAGGCCGAAGGGGTTGCCCACCGCCAGCACCCAGTCGCCCACCCGCATCTCGTCGGAGTTGCCGAGCGGCAGGAAGGGCAGCTCCTTCTTGGCGTGGAGCTTCAGCAGGGCCAGGTCGGTCTTCTTGTCGCGGCCCACGATCTCGGCCTTGACCTCCTCGCCGTCCTTGAGCACGGCCACGATCTCGTCGGCCTCGCTGATGACGTGGTTGTTGGTCAGCAGATAGCCGGCCGGGTCCACGATGACGCCGCTGCCCAGAGAGCGCTGCTTGAACTCCTTGGGCATGCCGGGCCCGCCCGGCCCGCCGGGGCCGCCGGGGCCGCCGGGGCCGCCGCCGAAGAAGCGGCGGAAGAACTCGTGCAGGTCGGGCAGCTCCTCGTCCGGGCCGTTTTCGCGCCCGCCGCGGCCGGGGCTCTGGAAAATGTCCGGCAGTTGGCCGCGTTTGACGGTCTTGACCGTGCGGATGTTCACCACCGCCGGCGAGACCTGCACCACCAGGTCGGCGAAGCTGTCGGGCCGGGCCTGGGCCGCGGCCGGGGCCGGGGAGGCCAGGGCCAGCGCCAGCGCCAAAAGCGCCGTCAGCCCGGCCACTCTCTGGGTCTTGGGCATGGTCATTATCCTCCGCAGGCAGGCCCGGCTCATTTGGTGAGCTGGACGAAGGCCAGGCGCAGCTCGGTGAGTGCGCCGGTGATCAGGCGCTCCTCGTCCTGGGTCAGGTTGCCCTGGGTCTTTTCCTTGAGCATGGCGATGGTGTCGATGGCGTGGCGGGCCAGGGCCGGCTCGAAATGGGTTTCGCCGTCGTGCATGTCCGGGATGAGCCCCAGGTGCAGGGCGGCGGTGTGGCTGAGCGACAGGATCAGGCCGCTGAAGTCCACCGGCGGCAGTTGCTGGGGCCGGGCCTGGGCTTTTGGCCCGGCGTCGGCGGTTGCATCGGCCCGGGGGGCCGGCTCGGCCCGGGGGGCCGGCTCGGCCTGGGGCCCGGCGTCGGCCTTGGGGCCAGCGTCGGCCTGGGGGGCCGGCTCGGCCTCGTCCGGGCGGGGTTCGCCCTCGTCGGTGAAGAAACGCCGGTCTTTGACAGTGAAGCCCTGGTCCTGCTCGCTCATGGCCAACCTCGCGCCTTGGCTGGGTAAAGTTGTCGCCTATCGCTCGTACAACTATAGGCTTTAGCAAGGCCCGGCGCAAGGAGGGGCCGGCCGGCGCTCCCGGCCGCGGACTATTTGCCGCGCTCGGCGATGACCCGGCCCTGGCTGCTGAAGCTGATGCCCTGCTGGCCGGAGGCCCCGATCATCACGCACTCCACGATGGGCTGGGCCACCTTGCGTTCGGCCCGCCACTGCACCACGAAGCAGGCCCCCACCCCGGCGCTCTTGCTCAGGCGCACGGCCAGGATGTCCAGGGCCCCGAAGGGCACCAGCACCCTGGGCGCGGCCAGGTACTCCTTGACCAGCTTGCCGTTGGTGTCATAGAGCTTGGCGCTCTCCACCGTGATGGCGGTGGCCGCGTCGGTGTTGTGCACCAGGAGCGTGGCGGTGAGGGGGAAGACGTCGCCCTTGTCCGAATAGTAGACCTGGGTGTAGGCCGGCACGTAGAGGGTCTGGCCCAGGGATTGGTGGAAGGCCTCGGCCGCGGCCGGCGGGCACATGGTCAGGCCCCAGGCCCAGGCCGCCAGGATCGTCACCAGAACCCAAGGCCGACCGGCTCGGCTGCACTTCGCCATTTTCACGCCTCCTGGGATGCCGGGCCCCGGCCCCGTCAGGGGATGACCAGGACCTGGCCCGGCTTGATCTTGTCCTGGCGCAGGCCGTTGGCCTGCCTGAGCGCGGTGAGCTTGACCCCGTGCTTGCGGGCGATGGCGGCCAGGCTGTCGCCGGATTTGACCGTGTAGCTGCGGCCGGCCTTGGCCGTGGCCGCCGGGGTGGTCGAAAGGGGCCGGGCCGCCGGCACC
>JAZDHW010000043.1:0-3081 GCA_043805555.1 Pseudomonadota bacterium | reverse complement strand
CCTGTCCTTGACCATCGCTGCCTCCTCGTTGCCGACTACCGTCGGTCTGTTAAGCCAAACCGAGGATGGCCGCGATGGTCTTTCTTATCAACCCCCATTCCGGGGGACCGGCTCGTACACCACGCCTTTGGACTCTAACCGGAAAGAATCTGACCAACGACGAGATTGGCAACATCTTAGGCGGTTTATCGAAGACCAGGGAGTGAACGTTCCATAACCTTGGTGACAAGTGCCCCGACAATGGGTATATTGGTTCATATGACCCCTCAGACCATACATAGCGCCCCTGGCGCCGCCCATAAGCGCGCAGCCGCATCCGCGGCGGCGTGCGCCCGCATCATCAGCCTAATCGCAATTATTCGAATTTAACTCCCGGCCGGCGCGTAGCGCAGCGTTTGCGCCCGCCGGCCACGCCCCCCGGATAACCGGGGTGGTGGATTGGTGTTTTTTGCCCCCGCCGGGGGCGACGAAAGGAGAGCAGAGGTCATGAGCCCCAACCCATCCCAGCCGGTGCAGCTTTACGACACCACCCTGCGCGACGGCACCCAGTCCGAGGGCCTGTCGCTGTCGGTGGAGGACAAACTGCGGGTGGCCCGCCAGTTGGACCGCCTGGGCGTGACCTTCATCGAGGGCGGCTGGCCGGGCAGCAACCCCCGCGACCGCGAGTTCTTCGCCTCCGTGGGCGGGCTGGGGCTCAAGCGGGCCACGGTGGTGGCCTTCGGCTCCACCCACCACCCCAGCCGCGAGCCGGGCCAGGACACCAACCTGGCCGAGCTTTTGACCGCCCAGACCCCGGTGGTGACCATCGTGGGCAAGAGCTGGGGCCGCCACGTCACCGCCCAGCTGGACATCCCCCCGGCCCGCAACCTGGAGATGATCCTGGGCTCGGTGGCCTTCCTGAAAAGCCAGGGCCGGCGGGTTTTCTTCGACGCCGAGCACTTCTTTGACGGCATGCAGGAGGACCCCGAGTACAGCCTGGCCTGCCTGACCGCCGCGGCCGAGGGCGGGGCCGAGGCCCTGGTGCTCTGCGACACCAACGGCGGCTCCCTGCCCTGGGCGGTGGCCCGGCAGGTGGCCCTTGTGCGGGAGCGCCACCCTGAGCTGACCATCGGCATCCACTGCCACAACGACGGCGAGCTGGCCGTGGCCAACAGCCTGGCCGCGCTGGAGGCCGGCGCGCGCCAGGTGCAGGGCACCCTGTGCGGCTTTGGCGAGCGCTGCGGCAACGCCAACCTCTGCTCCATCATCCCGGCCCTGCAATTCAAGATGGACCTGCCCTGCCTGAGCCCGGAGCAGATGACCCAGCTCAGCGAGACGGCCCGCCTGGTCTACGAGCTGGCCAACCTGCCCCCCAACCGCCACCTGCCCTACGTGGGCCAGGCCGCCTTCAGCCACAAGGGCGGGCTGCACATCAGCGCGGTGGAAAAAGACCCGGCCCTCTATGAGCACCTGCCCCCGGAGACCGTGGGCAACGAGCGCCGCTACTTGGTCAGCGACCTGGCCGGCCGCGCGGCCATCTTGCAGCGCGCCCGCCAGTGGGGCCTGAACCTCTCGGCCGAGGACCCCGAGGTGCAGTCGATCCTGAACGAGCTCAAGGCGCGCGAGAGCGAGGGCTATCTCTACGAGGGGGCCGAGGCCAGCTTCGAGCTGTTGATGAACCGCGCCCTGGGCCACCGCCACCGCTACTTCGAGCTGATCGGCTTTAGGGTCATGGACTTCAAGGCCGCCGAGGGCGAGCTGCCCCTGGCCGAGGCCACGGTGCGGGTGCGGGTGGGCGGCGTGGAGGAGCACACCGCCGCCAGCGGCCACGGCCCGGTCAACGCACTGGACCGCGCCCTGCGCAAGGCGCTGGCGCGCTTCTTCCCCCGCTTGGCCGAGGTGCGCCTGGTGGACTACAAGGTGCGGGTGCTCACCGGGGCCGACGGCACCGCCAGCCTGGTGCGGGTGCTCATCGAGAGCAGCGACGGCCGGGGCTCCTGGGGCACGGTGGGGGTGAGCTTCGACGTGCTGGAGGCCTCCTGGCAGGCCCTGGGCGACTCCATCCGCTACAAGCTGTTCAAGGACAAGCAGGTCTGAACCTGCCGGCCGGCCGCGTCCGGGCGGCGCGGGCAGGTTAGGCTCATGGCGGCCTGATCCGGGTTTTGAGCGCGGCCATGGCCGCCAAACGGGCGGCGGTGGCCGCGGCCTGCACCAGGGTGCGGGCGATGGTGGCCAGGTCTGCGGCCAGGGCGGCCAGGGCCGGCCCCAGGCGTTTGCCGGTCTGGGCCCGGTCCTCGCCGGCGGCTGCGGCGTGCTCCAGGGCGTCCAGCGCCCTGCGGTTGAAGCGCTCCCCGGCCTGCGCCAGGGCCTCGGCCACTGCCAGCTCCCGCCATTCACTCGCCACCAGGGCGCTCGGGCGCGGGGCGGTCCGCGCGCCTGTCCACTCCCCGCCGGCCAGCCCCGCCACGGTCACCGCATGCAGCATGGCCTGGATTTGATCCTGGGCTGCGGCCAGGGCCAGGGGTGCGAGGATGCCCTGGCTCTGGGCCAAAGCCGTCGCGGTGGTCCGCGCCAGCCAGGGGCGCAGCAGGGTCAGCTCGCCGGCGCGCAAGCGGCCGCCGGCCGGGCTGGTCAGCGCCAGACCCAAGGCCTTGGCCAGCCCCCCCGCAACCGCGGCCATGGCGGCCACGGCCTGGGGCTCGATGGTCCCGCTCAGCCGGTTGTGGCTGGCGCGCAGGTGGTTGCGCAGACCCGTCTCAATGACGCGCATGGCCGTTTGGTTTTGCCGATTCATGACCACTTCCTGTATTGAGGTTGGGCTGGCGGCTAGGGTTTGGATGTCCGGCTGGTGCTGGTTCCAGACGGGGCTTGGCCGCCGGTTCCGGCTTGGGCGCCAGGTGGGAAAAGTCGATGAAAAAGCGGCGCACCTCGCCGGTGTCGCGGCGCTAGAGCCAGAGGTTAGAGAAGTAGGCGGGGTACTTGGGGCCTTGGGAAGGCTCGGCTTCAGTGGTCAAGAAAACCTGGTTGAAGTCGGGCGACAAATCCATGGGCATTACACCGATGCCCAGTGGGTCTTCTCTCTTGGTTTCCATGGTGCGCATA
>JAZDHW010000042.1:0-3145 GCA_043805555.1 Pseudomonadota bacterium | reverse complement strand
CCTGTCCTTGACCATCGCTGCCTCCTCGTTGCCGACTACCGTCGGTCTGTTAAGCCAAACCGAGGATGGCCGCGATGGTCTTTCTTATCAACCCCCATTCCGGGGGACCGGCTCGTACACCACGCCTTTGGACTCTAACCGTCAGTATCTGCCCACCCGCGAAGCGGCCAGCCTCTTGGGTCTCTCCCCACGAACCTTGGAAAAGTTCCGACTCAGTGGGGAAGGTCCGGCCTTCTACAAGTTCGGTCGCCGTTGCCTCTACCTGAGGACCGACCTGGACGCCTGGGCTATCGGCCGGCGCCGCCGCTCCACCAGTGATGACGGCATCCAGGTTTAAGTTTAGTCAAATCAGGAGAGGTGCTCTGATATGAGCTGGGCGCTTGATAATTTGGGTCCCGACCGCTGCCGCGATATCGCGGCTTCACTTTTCCGAGTGCGAGAGGAGCAGTGCAACGGCAACTGGCTGCGGGGGCATTGTCCATTACCCGGCCACGAGGACAAGAACCCGTCCTTTGGCTACGACTTCGCCAACGACAAGTTCAAGTGCCTGACCCCGGCCTGCAACGGCTATGACGGCGGCGACCTGATCGACCTGTGGTCGGCCATCAACGGCCACGACAAGCGCAGCGGCTTCAAGGCCTTCAAGGCGCGCTTTGGCCAGGAGGGCTACACCACCGCTGGCCGGCGGGACAATCGCCCGGCAGGGGCCGGCTCAGGCGGTTCTGGCGGCAGCGGCAACGGCAAAACCGAGAAACCCAATCGGCCGGCCCGGACCGATGAATTCATAGCCGAGGAGACCTGGTCCGCCCTGCCCAAGCTTTCTGAAGCCTGGCTGCAGAAGCTGGAGACGCAACGGTCCTGGTCAAGGGAAACCATCCAGGCCCAGGGCCTGCGCCTGTGGCGCCATGCGGTCAGCGGCGAGGAGCGGGTGGCCATCCCGGTGCGGGACGGCCAGGGCCGACTGCGGAACATCCGCAAGTATCTGCCCGGCGCGGGCGAGGGCCAGAAGATCAAGTCCTGGTGGGAGGAGCGCGCGGGCGAGTTCGTGCTTTTTGGCGAGGCCCGCCTGTTCCCGCCGGCCGAGTCCTGGGGCCCGGAGCCGCTCTGGCTGTGCGAGGGCGAACCGGACTGCCTGTGCGCCCTGTCTCTGGGCCTGAACGCGGCCACGGTCACCGGCGGCGCCGGCAACTGGAAGCCGGCCTGGACTGAGGTCATGGCCGGCCGGCATGTGATCATCGCTTACGACGCCGACCACGCCGGCCAGAAGGGCGCCCGCAAGGTGGCCCAGCGCATCACTGGCACTGCGGCCGAGGTCAAGATCATCGCCTGGCCGGAGTACATGCTCCAGAAAGGCGAGCTGCCCAAGAAGGGCGGCCAGGACCTGACCGATTTCATCGCGAAGCACGGCCGCGCCCGGGCCGACCTGGAGGCCCTGGCGGCAGAAGCCGAGGCCTTCCACCCCGAGGAGGCCAACGACGACACCAACGAGGACGGCGGGGCGCCGGATGATGATGACGACCGCCCCGACAGTCCGGGCCGCTTCTGGTCCCGCGGCGCCGATGGCCGCAAGTCCTTCCGGCCGGCACGCCTGGCGGCCGAAATCCTGGCTGAGCTGGATCTGGTGACCGACCGCGCCACCAAGGTGCCCTACCGCTGGACCGGCCAGTATTTCCGGCCGGTGGAGGTCGAGGACCTGGAGAAGGTGGCCCTGGGCAAGCTCCGGGACCTCGCCACCCTGGCCCGGGCCAAGGATGCCGTGGGCCAGGTTTTGACCAAGAGCTTCTTAGCCGAGGGCATGTTCATGAACCCCAAGGAACGTCTGCTCTGCGTCACCAACGGCATGTTCGATCCGGACCTGCGCCGGCCGGACCAGGCCATCCAGGTGCACGCCCGCGAGCTGCTCTGCACCTATCAGTTCCCCTGGAGCTTCGACCCCAACCAGCCCTGCGACTGCCCGCACTGGAAGGCTTTCCTGCATGATTCCATCGGCGACTGGGGCGTGATCCGGGAGCTGCAGGAGTTCTTCGGCTACTGCCTGTGGCCCAGTTGCGATTACGAGATGGTCCTCTTCCTGGTGGGCCCGGGCAGCACCGGCAAGTCCACTGTCCTGCACATCCTGAGGGAGATGGTGGGCGCCGAGAACACCAGCAGCGTCAGCGTCTCGGACCTGGAGGATCAGTTCCTGCGCTCGGCCCTGCACAACAAGCACCTGAACATCTTCACCGAGGCCGACAGCCGCATCTTCAGCTCGCAGTATCTCAAGGCCATCAGCACCGGCGAGCCGGTGAGCGCGGCCTTCAAGCACCGCAACCCATTTGACCTGGTCTACCGCGGCAAGCTGGCCTTTGCCTGCAACCGCTTCCCCCGGGTCAACGACTACAGCGACGCCTTTTATCGCCGTCTGCTGGTGATCGAGATGACCCGCCAGATACCGGCTGAAGAGCGCGATGCCGGCCTCAAGGCGCGCCTGGCGGCCGAACTGCAGGGCATCTTCGCCTGGGCCATGGTGGGGCTCTACCGCCTGCGCAGGCGCGGCCGTTTCCGCAGGTCGCTGAAGTCCCAGGCGGCGGTGGAGCACTACCGCCGGGAGAACAACCCGGTGATTGGCTTCGTGGAGGAGTGCATCACCACGGAGGCTCAGGAGTTCAACGCAGAGGTGTCGGTGCAGAAGGCGGCCTTGTTCAAGGCTTACCAGGCTTACTGCCGCGCCAACGGCTATCAGCCTCTGGCGGTGAACAAATTCATGGTGGAGTTCAAGGCGGTGGCTCCGGCCCACAAGGAAACCAGGCGCGGCGCCAATGGAGCCCGCGAGCGCTGGCTGGAGGGCGTTGCCCTGACCATGGAGGCCGAGGGTAATGCGGCCTGATCGTAGGCAGACGGGGGTGGCTTGGGGCGCAGCCAGCGCCCCCCGCACCCCCATTGGGCTGGCGCCGGTGCCCATGGCACTGGCTTCGGCCCGCCTTGAAAGCCGGCACGGGACGGAAGGAGCCCGCGCGCGGCGGCGGCAGGGCATTGCCTTGACCAGGGCGGTCAAGGGCAATGGGCCTGATTTGGTGCCTTCGGAGGTGGCCCGGTGCGCAGCCAGCGCCCCCCGCACCCCCGTTGGGCGGGAGCGCGTCCAGGTTCAACCTGGACGGCGTCCAGG
>JAZDHW010000041.1:0-41830 GCA_043805555.1 Pseudomonadota bacterium | reverse complement strand
TGAGCCTGGAAAGCGTCTAGCCATGGAAAACGTGCTCATCGACCGCATCGTCCTGGGCCACAACGCCTTTTTCGGCGTGGATCATCTCTCGGCCGCCCGGGGGGCCGAGCGCGCGGCCTTTTTCGCCGATCCGCAACGCATACTGGAGGTGGTCCACGCGGCCAAAGCCGCCGGCTGCTCGGGCATGATGATGTCCACCCACGAGCGCTCCATCCCGGTGGCCGAGCTCATCGCCAAGGACCGCGACCTGGCCGGCAGCCTGCGCCTGTATCCGCTCTTGCCCTACGCCCAGAAGTACGTCACCCGGGCCAACGAGGTCGGCCTGATTAACCTGGTGCTGGAGTCCTTGAGCGGCTCCGGGCTCATGGGCGGGCTGGCCATGATGTTCCAGGGGGCCAAGGGCGTGCTGGCCCGCGACGTGAACGCCATCCTGGGCGCGCTGATCCGGCTGGAGCTGAAGCACCTGGAGAAGCTCAAGCTCCAGGCGGTGTTTTTGCACGACGTGCTCACCGACCTGGCCCTGGGCCTGGAGCTGCCGGAGGTTTTCGATTTCTACAGCTCCGAGATCAAGCGCCTCTACGGCTGCCAGGGGGCCTTTGCCACCAAGAACCTGCCGGTGCTGCTGGCCAAGTTCAAGACCTGGGGGCTGAACCCGCCGGTGGTGATGACCCACGTCAACCGCATGGGCTACTTCATGAACCCCGACCGCGCCGCCTGCGAGGCCGCCGCCGCGGCCCACGAGGTCAGCATCCTGGCCATGGGCACCCTGGCCTCGGGCTACCTGAAGCCGGCCGAGGCCTACGCCTACCTGGCCACGGTGCCCAAGGTGGAGGCGGTGGTGGTGGGGACTTCCTCGCCCGCGCACATCAATGAGACCTTTGCCGCGGTGCGGGAGAACATGCCCTGGGGTGGGAAGCAGGCTTCGGCTTAGTCCCGGCTGGGCAGCCGCCAGGCGGCCAGGGCCCCGCCGGCCAGGCAGACCAGCACGGTGAGGATGATGCAGAAGGAATAGGCCAGGGCCCCGCTGGGGGCCACCCCGGCCAGGCCGAAGAAGTAGACCAGGGCCAGGTCCCGGGAGCCTATGCCGGCCACGCTCACCGGCAACAGGGCCAGGAGCGCGGCCAGGGTCAGGGCCGCCACCAGGTCCAGCGGGCCGATGGCCAGGCCCAGGGCCTGCAAGAACACCCAGCCTTGCAGCATTTGCAGCAGCCAGGCCAGCACGGTCAGCACCCCGGCGGCGGTCCAGGCCCGCCAGCCCAGGGCGCTGAAGCCCGACCAGGCCTCGCCCAACCAGCCCAGGAGCTTGCCCCGGCGCGAATCCGGGGCCAGGCGGCCGTGCAAACGGGTCTTGAGCCGCCGGGCCAGCCCCAGCGCCAGCCAGCCCCCGGCCGCCCCGGCCATGATCAGCGCCCCCAGCCCCCACCAGACCCAGGCTGCGTCGCGGCCGATGCGGGCCAGGTGCCAGGCCAGGGCCGCGGCCCCGGCCGTGAGCAGCCAGACGGCGTCGGCCAGGCGGTCGCCCACCACCGAGGCGAAGGAGCGGCTGGTGGGCACCCCCAGGCGCTCCAGCAAGTGCAGCTTGACGAACTCGCCGGCCCGGCCCGGCGTGACCAGGCCCAGGGCGGCGGCGGCCAGGTGGGTGAGCCACTCGCGCCCCGGCGCGATGCGCACCCCCAGGGCGCGGTTGAGCACCCGCCAGCGCCACCAGCGGGCCAGGATCGGCGGCCAGGTGAGCACCAGCAGGGCGATGATGAGCGGCAGGGGCCGGGCCTGGCCCAGCTCGGCCAGGATGCGGCCGAAATCGGCCCGCACCACCAGGTAGATGAGCAGCGCCGGGCCGATCAGGCGCACGCCCCAGGTGCGCGCCAGCGCCCCGAAACCGCTCCTGGCCTTTTTTTCGCCGCTTGGCTGCATGAACCTCCCGGATCGTCAACTGAGCTGGGCTAGCATACCTGCAAACGGACACCAGAGCCAGGCCAGGGACAGCCGGGGCCGGCTGGCGGCGACGGCGGTCCGGCGCGGTTGACAACCCGGCCCCCGTGGCTAAAATGGCAGCCATTGTCCGCAGGTTGCCGCATGGCCAGGAGAGAGCATGACCCCCGTCCCCCCGGATGACCGCCCCCAGCGCGAGGCCGATCACTTTACCCAGCTCTACAACGAGAGCGGCCACACCTGGTGGGGCAACCTGACCGCCGCCGGCCAGCGGCGCAACGACCGCCGCCTGGAGCTGTTGCAAGAGCGCCTTAGCATCACGCCGGCCACCCGCATCCTGGAGGTCGGCTGCGGCGCGGGCGAATACACCCGCCGCCTGGCCCGCCTGGGCTGCCCCATCACGGCCATCGACATCACCCCGGTGCTGGTGGACAACGCCCGGCGCACCATACCCGGCGAGCACATGCGCTTCCTGGTCATGGACGCCACCGCCCCCGACCTGCCGGCCGGCTCCTTCGACGTGGTCTTCGGCAAGTCCATCCTGCACCACATAGACTTTCGCCGCGCCCTGGCCAACTATCGCCGTTTGCTGGCCCCCGGCGGGTCGATCTTTTTCTCCGAGCCCAACCTGGTCAACCCGCTCAACTTCTTCGGCCTGAAAATCCCGGCCCTGCGCAAGCGCCTGGAGTTCAGCGAGGACGAGATCGCCTTCACCCGCGGCCAGCTCACCGGCGTGCTCACCGGCCTGGGCTACCGGGCGGTGCGGGTGGAGCACTTCGACTTCCTGTTCCCGCGCATCCCCGACAGCCTGATCGACACCGTGGACCGCCTGGGCCGGGTGCTGGAGGGGCTGCCCCTGTTGCGGGCCTTGTCCGGCAGCCTTCTCCTGACCGCCCAGGCCTGAGGTCGCCCATGGCCCAACCCGCCTGGCCCGAACCCGCCCCCGCGGCCCCGCCAGCCGGCGGCGGCCCCGGCCCCGGCAATGCCGGCGGCGACGGACTGGCCGGCTGGTGCCTGGTGCTCACCCTGGCCGCGCTTTTCCTGGGCCTGGGCCTGCGCTTCTGGGGGCTGACCGAGCAGGGCATCACCTCCTGGGACGGGGCCCTGTACGCCAACGTGGCCCGCACCCCGGCCATGATCCTGGACTGGCTGCGCGAGCACGGCCGCTGGCTGCCCGGCCCCGGCGACCTGGCCGCCATCAGGGAACACCTGGCCGAGATGGGCGCGGAGTATTCGGCCCAGAAGGCCGGCCACCTGGCGCTGTTGGCCCTGGGCTTCCTCGTTTTCGGCCTGAAGGACTACGCCCCCCTGACGGTCTCGGCCCTGTGCGGGTTCGGGGCGCTGGCGCTCACCTGGCGGCTGGGCCGGCGCTTCTTCGGCCCCCTGGCCGCGGTTATCGCCGTGACCCTGCTGGCCGTCTCGGTGGTGATGGTGGGTTACTCCCGCTCGGCCTACCCCCAGGTGGACACCGCCCTGGCCTTCCTGGCGGCGTTCTACTGCTACCTGGCCAGCCTGCCCGGCCCCGGCCAGGCCGCCGGCTTGGCCAAGCGGCCGTTGCTCTTCACCTCGCTCTTCCTGGGCATCGCCGCCACCCTGCACCCCAGCCTCCTGAGCGCGGCCGGCCTGCTGCTGATGGGCGAGGCCTGGCTCTTCATCAGCGCGCCGCGGCCCTGGCCCTGGCGCCTGGCCATGAAGCGCCTGGGCCTGCTGGCCTGCCTGGCCCCCTGGCCGGCGCTCATGGTGGAGGCGCTGATGCGCGCCGCCCTGGGCAACGGGGTGGAGACCACCCTGGGCTATTTCGTGCGCGGCGGGGACACGGTGGTGGCCAGCCAGTTCCGCCTCAGCCTGGCGGACCTGTGGTTTTTTCCCAACAACTTCTGGCATCTGGAAGGCCCGGCCTTCGCCCTGCTGGTCTGGGCCGGCCTGGCTTGGACCCTGTGGCGCTTCGCCCGCACCCGCCAGGCCAAATACCTGGTCCTGGCCGGGGTGCCCTTGGGGCAGATGGCCTTCTGGTCCCTGGCCTACACCACCCTGAAGACCGTCACCGTGGTCTATCCCCTGCTGGCCCTGGCGGCCGGGCTGCTGGGACAGGCCCTCATCGAGGCCGCGGCCAGGCGGCGCGGGCCGGGCCTGGCCACCCTGGGCCTGGTGGCGTTGGTGGGGTTGTTGGCCTGGGCCGGCGGCTCGCGCAGCGCGCCGGTGCTGCAACACCAGAACGGCTACCGGCCGGCGGTGGCGGCGCTGGTGGACTACATGGCCCAAAACGGCGGCACCTTCGCCCTGTACGACCAGAGCGTGCACGCCCACCCGCCCCTGCGCTTCTACCTGGGCCTGGCCAAGGCCGGGTTGCCGGACGGCTTCCCCGGCCGCATCAGCTTCCAGCCCGGTGTGCACGGCGACTATCTGTTCATCAACGACATGTGGCTGGGCAGCCAGACCGACGCACCGGGCCTGCTGGCCTTCATGGCCCGCGAAAAGCCCGTGGTCACCATGCCCCATTTGCAGCGGTTCTTCCTGCCGATTTTCAAGGTCCACCGCACCTACCTGCGGTCCGGCTGGGACGCGCCCGCGCCCCTGGGCCCGGCGCGGGGCTACATCTGGATCTTCGACAAGCGCAAGCTGAGCGCCCCGCCCGGCTTCCGTTATTAGATCGTGGTGATATTGTCCGCTGTTTCTGGGCTTGAAAGACACGGGCGGGGATAAACCTCGCCCGCATCTTATCTCTTCACTGAAATTATATGATCGCCGATGAGCCGGTAAACGTTTCTAACTAACTTTCCTTTCGGCTCGTCGGCCCCGGCCGGCCAGCACCCGCCCGAAAAGCTGGTCCCACAAGCCCAGGATGCGTATGAGCCCGAAGCGTTGGCAGACCTGCGGCACGGCCGCGGCCAGCTTTGCCCGTTGGGCCGGGTCCTGCATCAGGCCGGCCAGGGCCAGGGCCAGGGCGTCGGCGTCGCCCACCGGGGTGAGCAGGCCGTCCTCCCCCGGCCGCACGATCTCGCGCATGCCCGTGCAGCAGTCGGTGGCCACCACCGGCAGGCCGCAGCTCATGGCCTCCAGCAGGCTCATGGGGAAGCCCTCGTAGTCCGAACTCATCACGAAGACATCGGCCCGGCGCAGGTGGGTGAAGGGATCGGCCACCCGGCCGGCCAGGTGCACCCGCCCGGCCAGGCCCAGGCCGGCGGCCAGGGCCGTGAGCTCGGCGCGCAGGGGGCCCTCGCCCAGGATGACCAGGCGCCAGTCCGGGTGCGCGGCCGCCACCCGGGCAAAGACGCGGATGAGCAGGGGGAAGTTCTTCTGGGGGTCCAGGCGGCCCATGGCGATCAGCGCCGGGCCGGCCGGCCAGAGCCGGGGCAGGTCGGCCGGCGGCGGCGGCGGCTCGATGGGATTGGGCAGGGTGAGCACCGGCCGGCGGCGCACGAAGCGGCGCACGAAGTCCTCGGCCGCACGGGTCACCCCCACCACCGCGCCGGCATGGGGGTAGGTCAGCCGGCGCAGGCCGCCCCAGAGCGGGCCGATGGCGTGGCGGAAGGGGTCGATGTGCTCGCAGGCGATGACCGGCGCGCCCAGGCCGGCCGCGGCCAGGATGGCCAGCACGTTGGTGCGGTCGGTGAAGCTTATGATCACCTGGGGCCGGCTGGCCCGCAGGGCTCGGCGCAGGGCCATGACCCGGCCGAAGTTGTTATAAACAGCGCTGGCCGCGCCAACGGACTCGGCCTTGACCCCCAGGCCCACGCGCGTGACCCGCGCGTCGCAAAAGTAGAAGTCGCTGGCCACGGTGTCCAGGGTGATCAGCGTCACCGCCTCGCCGCGGGCGGCCCAGCCGTCGGCCAGCACGTTCATCACCCGCTCGGCCCCGCCGGCGCTCAGGCCGTGGATGACCAGGCTGAGCCGCAGGGGGGCGGGCAGGCCGCGACCCTGGGCGCTGGCCCGCGCCGGGGCCGGGGCCGGGGCCGGGGCCGGGTTTGCTTCCGGGTTGTGCGGCTGGGCCGCCATCCAGGCCTCCACTGAGATAACCGTGCAGATTCTACAATAATTTGGCGGCCGGCCCAAGGCGCAAGACGCCCGCCCCCGGCCAGCCCGGCTCGGGCTGAAAGTCACGGCGGCGTTGGCGGCGGCGGAGGTGGGGAGCTAGAGGGCGGCAGCCGGCTGCCAGGCCACCGCCGGGGCTAGGAGCCTGTCGGAGTAATCCTCCAACAGGCTTCCGGGCGGGCCATGGACGGCCCGCCCGGAGTGGCGCCAAATTAATTTTTGGCGCCATTCCGAGAACTTGCCAAAATTCACTTTTGGCACGTTCCAAGAGGAGAAAGCCATGGATGGCTTTCTCCGACACACACCTAGGCCTTGAGCCAGCCCAGCACCTCGGCCGGAGTGGGCACCTTGCCGGCGCAGACCACGCGGCCGTCCACCACCACCGCCGGGGTCTTCATCACCCCGTGGGCCGCGATCTCCATCATGTCGCTGACCTTGACCACCTTGGCGGCCGCGCCGGAGCTGGCCACCGCGGTGCGCACCACGTCCTCGGCCCGGTGGCATTTGGCGCAGCCGGGGCCCAATATCTTGATTTCCATGGCGTTGTCCTCGCTAGACCAGCAGGTTGAACAGATAGCCCACCACCAAGATGCCCGCGCCCACCACGCCGGCGAAGACCGCGATCAGCCGCGGCTTGAGCACCTTGCGCAGGATGAGCATCTCCGGCAACGACAGGGCGATGACCGACATCATAAAGGCCAGCACCGTGCCCAGGGCCGCGCCCTTTTCCATGAGCGCCTGCACCACCGGCACGATGCCGGCGGCGTTGGCGTACATGGGCACCCCCAGGAGCACCGACAACGGCACCGCCCACCAGGCATGGCGGCCCATCATGCCGGCCAGGAAGTCCTCGGGCACGTAGCCGTGGATGAAGGCCCCCACCGCCAGGCCGGCCACCACGTAGAGCCAGACCTTGCCCACGATCTCGCGCACGGCCTCGATGCCGTAGCGCACCCGATCGGCCGGGCTCGGGCGCTCCTCGGGCACATCGGCCGGGGCCGCGCGCATCTGGCGCACCCAGTCCTCCATCCAACCCTCCAGGCCCAGGCGGCCGATGACCCAGCCGGCCGCCATGGCCACCAAGAGGCCGAAGCCCAGGTAGAGGGCCGCCACCCGCCAGCCGAACAGGCCGTAGAGCAGCACCAGGGCCACCTCGTTGACCATGGGCGCGGCGATGAGGAAGGAGAAGGTGACGCCCAGGGGCACCCCGGCGGTGACGAAGCCGATGAACAGCGGCACCGCCGAGCAGGAGCAGAAAGGAGTGAAGACGCCCAGGCCGGCGGCCATGACGTTGCCGGCGGCCTCGCGCCGGCCGGCCAGGAGGGCGCGGGTGCGCTCCGGGCTGAAGAAGCTGCGCACCACGCCCACGCCGAAGACCACCAGGGTCAGCAGCATGAAGACCTTGGGCGTGTCGTAGAGGAAGAACTGCACGGCCGCGCCCAGGTGGCCGGCCAGGTCCAGGCCCAGCACGCCGTGGGTCAGCCAATTGGAGAAGCGCTCCAACTGGCCGTAGATCAGCCACCAGGCGGCCAACAGCGGCAGGCCCAGCAGCACATAGCGCATCAGCCCGTCCGCGGCCGTGGCGGCGGGCGGGGTCTGGCAGGCGCAGGCCATCTCCGGGTTTTGCTTCATGATCTCGCCCTTGCCTTTCCGCCCCGGCCAGGCCTGGCCCGCCGGGTTCCGCTTGGCATTCACCACTATTTGGCAATATAGCCAAATTAACACGGATGTCAAGCCCGGCCGGCGCTGAAAATGCGCACCACCGCGCCGCGGGCCGGCCCCAGCCGGGATCGGATTGGATTACGCGCCTAGTTACGGGCTGTTGTGGCGGGCGGCGGGGTTAGCGTTTGGCCTGCTTGTGGCCGCGCTCGGCCTGGATGTAGCGGATGAAGGCGTCCTCCAGGCTGGCCTGGATGGGCTGGATGTCGCCGAAGGCGATGCCCTCGGCGCGCAGGGCCTGGGCCAGGGGCTCGGCGATCTCGTAGTGGGCGGCCACGGTGACGTGCAGGCTGTCGCCGAAGATGTTGGCCTCCACCACCCCCGGCACGGTGCGGGCCGCCTCCAGGGCCGCGCCCAGGGGCTCGGGCCTGAGGCTCCAGACCTGGCCCGGTAGGGCGCGCTTGAGCTCCTGGGGCGCGCCGGCGGCCACCACCCGGCCCTGGTAGATGAGCACCAGGCGGTCGCAGTACTCGGCCTCGTCCAGGTAGTGGGTGGTGACCAGGATCGTCACCCCCTGGCCGGCCAACTCGCCGATGATGTCCCAGAAATTGCGCCGGCTGGTGGGGTCCACCCCGCTGGTGGGCTCGTCCAGGAAAATGACCTGGGGTTGGTGCAGGATGGCCGCGGCCAGGGCCAGGCGCTGGCGAAGGCCGCCCACCAGGGTGGCGGTGAGGTCGCGGCGGCGCTCGCTCAGGCCCACCGTGGCCAACAGCTCCCCGGAGCGGGCGCGCACCCGCTGGGGGCTCAGGCCATAGACCCCGCCGAAGAAATCCAGGTTCTCCTGCACGGTCAGGTCGTCGTAGAGCGAAAACTTCTGGGACATGTAGCCGATGACCTGCTTGATGCGCCGGTTCTCGCGCACGATGTCCAGGCCGGCCACGCTGCCCCGGCCGCCAGTGGGCAGCAAGAGGCCGCAGAGCATGCGGATGGTGGTGGACTTGCCCGCGCCGTTGGGGCCCAAAAAGCCGAAGATCTCGCCCTTGGCCACCCGGAAGCTCACCCGGTCCACGGCGCGGAACTTGCCGAAGTCCCGGCAGAGGTCCTCCACCACGATGGCCTCGCCGCTGGTCATGCCGCCTGGTCCTGGTCCATGATCTGCACGAAGACGTCCTCCAGGCTGGGCTCGGCCGACCGGGCGGTGGTGGCGTCGATGCCCGCGGCCTTGAGCGCCTGCTCCAGCGGCGGCCAGTCCCGGGCGCGGTCGGCCACGGTGACCATGATTCGGTCGCCGCGCACCAGCACCCGCTGGGCCTGGGCCAGGCCGGCCAGGGCCTGTTGCCCGGCCCGCTGGTCATCGAGTTCCACCTCCAGCAGTTCGCCCACGAAGCTTTTGCGCAACTGGCGGGGCTCGTCCGCCTTGAGCAGGCGGCCCCGGTGCATCAGGCCCACCCGGTGGGCGCGCTCGGCCTCGTCCAGGTAGGCGGTGGAGACCAGGATGGTCATGCCCCCGGCCTGGAGGTGATAGAGGATCTGCCAGAACTCGCGGCGGCTGACCGGGTCCACCCCGCAGGTGGGCTCGTCCAGGATAAGCAGTTGCGGGGTGTGCACCAGGGCGCAAGCCAGGCCCAGCTTCTGGCGCATGCCGCCGGAGAGAGCCCCGGCCAGGCGGTCCTGAAAGGGCGTCAGGTTGCTGAAGGCCAGCAGCTCCGGCACCCGCTGGGCGCGCTCGGCCTTGGGCACCCGGTAGAGGTCGGCGTAGAAAGCGATGTTCTCGTTCACGCTCAGGTCGTCGTAGAGCCCGAAGCGCTGGGGCATGTAGCCGATGGACTCCTTGATGGCCTCGGCCTCGGCCACGCTGTCGTGGCCCAGCACCTCGGCCCGGCCGGCATCCGGGTCCATCACCCCGCAGAGCATGCGCAGGGTGGTGGTCTTGCCCGCGCCGTCGGGCCCCACCAGGGCGAAGACCTCGCCCGGCTCCACCGCCAGGTTCAGGCCGTCCACGGCCTTTTGGGGCCCAAAACTCTTGGCCAGGCCCTCGGCCCGGATGACGGGCTCGCTATTGGCCATGGCCGGCCGGCGGGTTCTCCAGGGGGATGGTGGCCACGCCGGGCATGCCGGGCTTCAGTTCGCCGTCCGGGTTCTCGGCCCGGACCTTGACCCGGTAGACCAGGGTGACCCGCTCCTTGGGCGTCTCCACGGTCTTGGGGGTGAACTCGGCCTTGGCGCTCACGTAGGCGATGCGGCCGGGATAGCGCTTGTCGGGCCAGGTGTCGGTGGTCACCCAGGCCTGCATGCCCAGGCGCACCGCGGCCAGGCAGGTCTCGGGCAGGTAGACCTCCAGCCAGACGCCATTGAGGTCGCCGGTGGTCACCACCGGCGCGCCCACGGCCAGCACCTCGCCGGGCTCGCCCTCGCGCACCAGCACCACGCCGTCCACCGGCGCCAGGAGCTTGGCATAGCCCAGCCGGGTGCGGGCCAGGTCCAGGGCGGCCTGGGCCTGGTCCACCTGGGCCCGGGCCGCGGCGATGTCCTCGCTGCGGAAGCCCTCGCGGATCAGGCTGAGCTGCTGGCGGGCGCGCACGGCGTTCTCGGCGGCGACCTGCTGGGCCAGGCGGGCCTTGTCCAGGGTGGCCTGGGGGCTGGCCCCGCGCGCGGCCAGCTCCTGCTGGCGTTTGAGGTCGCGGGCCTTGTCCGTGAGGTCGGCCAGGGCCGCGGCCAGGGCGGCCTCGGCCTCCTTCAGCTCCTGGGGCCGGTAGCCGGTGGTGAGCTTAGCCAGGCTGGCCGCGGCCGCGGCCAGGGCGGCCTGGCGCAGGCTCACCTCCTGGGCCAGGTCCTCGTCCTCCAGCTCGGCCACCAGTTGGCCAGCCTTGACCATCTGGCCCTCCTCGAAGTAGACCGCCTTGACCTTGCCGGCCAGCTTGAAGGCCAGGTCAGTCTCGGTGGTCTCCACGTGGCCGGCCAGCCGCAGTTCGGTGACCGGGGCCGCGGGCGCCGCGCCAAAGTGGCGCCAGGCCCACCAGCCGCCGCCGGCCAGGGCCAGCACCAGGATTATCGGCACGATCCGTTTGGCCAAGGCGAGCGCCTCCGGGTTAATCCCCCCAAAACAGCCAAATTAGACTTTAGCAACGCAACCAGGCGCAGTCCATGACTTTGTTCCCCGCTTGCGCCTTTGGTAACACCTGGGGAAATAATGTGCTATAGTGGCCCGCGCGATCGCTTGCGCAAATCCGCACAAGTCTGTCACCCCCCACCCCCCGCAGGAGGTGATCATGCAGAAGAGCAACCGCAATTGGCTGCCCGCCTATTGCCGGCCAGGCTCCTTTTTGCCCCGGGTGCCCGAGACCCGGGTGCTGTTCAAGGAGCGGCCCTACCTGTTCCAGGATTTCATGGGCAAGGCCATGTCGTTCTTGCAAAGCGACATGGTGCGCAAGATGGGTTTCAAGTATGACCCGGACTCGGCCCTGCCCTGCAAGTGGAAATGCTCCGACGAATCGGTCTTCGGCGTGGATCTGTGCCTTTACGCCTACACCGGCCAGTACCCCTTTGACAAGGGCGCCATCGGGGCCATGTTCAACGAGGCCTCCCTGGGCGCGGCGGTGCACCACGGCGGCATCAACCTGGACTTCGGCGGCAGCCACGTGGGCTATGTGCCCGGCGAGAACGGCGGTCGCTTCGGCTCCATCTGGCGGCCCCTGCACCAGGAATACTCCACCGACTGCGGCTACCTGATGAAGGTGCTGGAGCCATTCCGCAAGGTCTACGACGACGCCTGCGACAACATACTTATCCACAACCCCGGCGGCGACTGCGCGCTGGTGAGCATCCCCAACGAGTTCCTGCACCCGGACTGGTCGGCCCACGCCATCAAGCTCCTGATGGACCTGGAGGCCCTGACCAGCAGCGAGGTGGACTACAAAGCCGACCAGGCCCACACCCACACCCTGGTGGGCCGTTCGCTGTTCTGCCTGCACCCGGACTTTTTCGCCAAGCTCACCCAGGACCAGGCCCGCATCTTCAACTCCTCCCAGACCACGCCCATCGGCCGGGCCCTGACCCACGAGTACTTCAACATCTTTGACAGCGCCGCCCCCTTGGACGAGGCCGGACTGCCCAGGCAGAAACTCCTGCCCTACATGAAACACATACTCTCGGCCCAGCACAGCCCGGAGCCGCTGAAGGCCGCCATCATCAACACCTGCCTGAACCACAACAATCTGACCGACGCGGTGCGCGCCAGCCAGTTCATGGCCTATGACTTCGTCAGCTTCACCGGCATCTTCATCGACCTCTATGACGACGATCTGCAGAGCTACGTCAACCTGTTCCAGCCGCTGGGCCTGACCATCAAGCCCCGCGGCAAGACCCGCGGCGTGGAGATGACCGCCGAGGAGATCCACCACATCCTGGACAAGCTGCCCCTGGCCGCCGCCACCCTGCCCCTGGCCGACGTGCTGGGCTATGACGAGCCGGAGATACCCCTGGAGAAGTTCACCTACCAGCCGGGCTATTTCGCGCGCAAATAAGGTCGGCCACGCCTGTAATCACCGTGACGGCGGGCGTTAAGCGTCCGCCGTCGTTCTTTTGGGGCCTGGGGTCGGGGCTAGTCGCTGGAGCTGGGCGCGCGGCGCAGGCTTTTCACGCCGCTGCGCTGGCGCTTGGCGTCCAGGCGGCGCTGGCGGGCGGCCCGGCCGGGTTTGGTGGGCCGCCGGGGCGGCGGGGGCGGGGCGTTGAGGTCGGCCAGGCGGCGGGTCAGGCGCAGCAGGGCGGCCTGGCGGTTCTGCTCCCGCGAACGGCGCTCGGTGGCGGTGACCACCACCCCGGTGGGCAGGTGGGTGAGCCGCACGCCGGTCTCCACCTTGTTGCGGTGCTGGCCGCCGGGGCCGGTGGCCCGGAAAAATTCCCAGCTCAGCTCATGGTCCGGGGGGGGTTCGCCGATGGGCATGGCTACGCCCTGGGCTGGCGGCGGTCGCGCTCGATGAAGGCGTAAGCGCTGTGGTTGTGGATGGACTCGAAGTTCTCGCTGTCCACGGTGAACCAGAGGATGTTGGGGTCTTCCAGGAGCTTGCGGGCCACCTCGCGCACCACGTCCTCCACGAACATGGGCGTGGCGTAGGCCCGCTCGGTGACGAACTTCTCGTCCTCGCGCTTGAGCACGCTGAAGACCTCGCTGCTGGCCGATTCCTCCACCAGCTTGATCAGGTCCTCGATCCAGATGAAGCGGGTGAAGCGCACCGCCAGGCGCACCATGCCGCGCTGGTTGTGGGCCCCGCTGGCGCTGATCTCCCGCGAGCAGGGGCAGAGCGTGGTCACCGGCACCGCCACATCCACCACCAGGTCGTAGCCGCGGGCGTCCAGGCTGCCCCGGAAGCTGACGCCGTACTCCATCAGGCCCTGGGCCCCGCTGACCGGGGCGGCCTTGTTGATGAAGTAGGGGAAGATCACCTCCATGTGGGCGCTGGCCGCGTCCAGGCGGGTCTTCATCTCCTCCAGGATGCCCTGCAGGTTGCGGATGTTGATGTTGTTGGAGTGCTCCGAGAGCAGTTCGATGAAGCGGGACATGTGGGTGCCCTTGTATTGGTGGGGCAGGTCCACGTACATGTTGATGGAGGCCACGGTCTGCTGGGTGCCGTTCATGCGGTCCAGCACCGTGATGGGATAACGGATGTTCTTCACCCCCACCTTGTCGATGGCGATGTTGCGGTCGTCAAGCTGGCTTTGCACGTCGATCATGGATGTGGGCAATCCTCGCTACAATTGTCGCGCAATGCAGGCAATGCACCGGCAGGTGGGCAGGCTAGTGTGTTTGTGAACCAACCCATGAATTCTATGCCCCTCAGCGTCGAACCTGTGGGCTACGATGTCCAACAAGGAAGTATCGCCATATTGATACCTGCGAAAGGTGGCGTAGGCAACATGATCGGCAAGCTGCATCAGGCGCGAGGCTCTAGAATCCATGAATAAGGGGACTTCTGTCAGGTTGCGGACGTTGCGCCAACAAGTCCCGTTGGTCCGGAAATTAACAGCCAACTCGCGCAGGCTGGTCTCCCGGGTGGTATTGTCGATAATCAACAACCCACGCTGCGGGTCACTCTCTTGATGGTAAATCCGCGTTAAAAACAAGTCAAATCAGTTACATAATTCTTCGAAAGCAAGCTCCACCGGATCTTGGCCGGGAAACGATGCCTTGTGCACCGCACAGGCGAAGGCGATCACCCCTCTGTTTGCCCGCGCCAACACCGCCAGCACTTTTTGGCTGACTGCGATTCGCTCGGGCTTAGTCACACCCTTCCAGGGAGCTTCGCGGCCACGTCTCAAGCTGGAAGCATGGAACTCGAAGGCGCTTGGATCAACTCCTTCAGGGGCCACTTCTAGGGCCAGTTGTTCCAACCCCGCGTTCACCCAATGCACCTGGCGTTCGAAGCAGGCGACGCCGCCCAAGACGAAATGGGTCTCTTGGGGGTTGAGTGAGGAGCCGGAATCATCCAAATATAAAAGATACATATCCCCCCAAAATAAAATGCAGCCGGGTGGAGTTTCCTCCAACGGACCGCTCTGACCGCAGCCCTCCCAACCGCAACCATATACTAGTACATATTCGCCGGTCGGTCAAGTGGGTCGTGGCTGGTCGCTGTGGGCAGGGTGAATTATAAAGCGGAACGGGAGGGGCCACAACCCCTCCCGCTCCGGATTGCACAATCGCTTGACGCCGCGCGGGCCTACCAGCCCCAGCTCAGGTGCTGGTGCATGCTGTCGGCGGCCTTGCGGCCGGCGCCGGCGGCCAGGATGACCGTGGCCGCGCCGGTGACGATGTCGCCGCCGGCCCAGACCTTGGGCTTCTTGGTCTTGCCGGCCTCGTCGGCCTCGATGTAGCCCCACTTGTTCACGGCCAAGCCGGGGGTGGTGGCGGTGACCAGGGGGTTGGCCCCGGAGCCCACCGCGATGATGGCCATGTCGCAGTCGATGGTGCGGGTGCTGCCGGGCTTGACCACCGGGCGGCGGCGGCCGCTGTCGTCGGGCTCGCCCAGCTCCATCTCCTGCAGCTCCACCTGCTTGAGCCAGCCCTGCTCGTCGCCGATGAAGCGGATGGGGTTGTGCAGGTAGAAGAACTGGATGCCCTCCTGCTCGGCGTGGTGCAGCTCCTCGGCCCGGCAGGGCATCTCCTCGTGGCTGCGGCGGTAGACGCATTTCACGTCGTCGCAGCCCATGCGCATGGCCGTGCGCAGCGAGTCCATGGCCACGTTGCCGCCGCCGAAGACGCACACGTGCTGGCCCTTGACCAGCGGGGTGTCGTACTCGGGGAAGAGGTAGGCCTTCATGAGGTTAGAGCGGGTGAGGTACTCGTTGGCGCTGTAGACGCCCATGAGGTTCTCGCCCGGGATGCCCAGGAAGCGGGGCAGGCCGGCGCCCACGCCCAGGTAGATGGCGTCGAAGCCTTCCTTTTCCAGCAGCTCGTCCACGGTGATCGTGCGGCCCACCACCGTGTTGCACTCCACCTTCACGCCCAGGCGCTCCAGGAAGTTGACCTCGGCGGCCACGATCTCCTTGGGCAGGCGAAACTCCGGGATGCCGTAGACCAGCACGCCGCCGGGCTTGTGGAAGGCCTCGTAGATGGTCACCTCGTGGCCCTTGCGGATCAGGTCGCCGGCCACGGTGAGGCTGCCGGGGCCGGAGCCCACCACGGCCACCTTCTTGCCGGTCTTGGGGGCCACCGGGGGCATGGGGATGTCGGGGCGGCCCCGGGACCAGTCGGCGACGAAGCGCTCCAGGTTGCCGATGGCCACCGGCCGGTCCTTCTTGCCCACGATGCAGTTGCCCTCGCACTGGTTCTCCTGGGGGCAGACCCGGCCGCAGACCGCCGGCAGGCTGTTCTTCTCCCACAGCTTCAGGATGGCGCCCACATAGTCGCCTTCATGGATGCGGTTGATGAACTCCGGGATCGGCACGCCCACCGGGCAGCCCTCCACGCAGGCGGGCTTCTTGCATTGCAGGCAGCGGCTGGCCTCCAACTGGGCGGCCTCCGGGCTGTAGCCCATGGGCACTTCCTTGAAGTTGCGCCGGCGCACCTCGGCGGCCTGCTCGGGCATGGGCTGGCGCGCGACTTTCTCCTTCTTCTTATCGTCGGCCATGGTCGGCATCTCCCGTCTTGGCGGCTACTGGTTGGCGGCGCAGGAGCACTTATGCTGGTAGAGGTCCATGGCCTCCTTCTCCTGCTTCTGGTAGGCGGTCAGGCGGCGGCCCAGTTCTTCGAAATCGACCTGGTGGGCGTCGAACTCCGGACCGTCCACGCAGGCGAATTCGGTCTTGCCGCCCACGCTGACCCGGCAGCAGCCGCACATGCCGGTGCCGTCAACCATGATGGCGTTCAGGCTGACCATGGTGGGCACGCCGAACTCGGCGGTGGTCTTGGCGCAGAACTTCATCATGGGCACCGGCCCGATGGTCACCGCCTCCTTGACCTCGCTGCCCAGCTTGGTCAGTTGCGCGCGCAGCACGTCGGTGACAAAGCCGTGGTGGCCGTAGGAGCCGTCATCGGTGCAGACGTAGAGCTCATCGGTGGCGGCGCGCATCTTGTCTTCCAGGATGAGCAGGTTCTTGGTGCGCGCGCCGATGATGCCGATCACCTTGTTGCCGGCCTCTTTGAACCCGCGGGTGATGGGGTGCAGCACGGCCACGCCGGTGCCGCCGCCCACGCAGATGATGGTGCCCTTCTTCTCGATGGGCGTGGGTCGTCCCAGGGGCCCGGCGATGTCCTGGATGTAGTCCATCACGCCCAGGCTCTTCAAGAGCGCCGTGGACTTGCCCACCACTTGATAGATAATGGTGATGGTGCCCCGCTTGGGGTCGCTGTCAGCCATGGTCAGGGGGATGCGCTCGCCGGTCTCATTGACCCTGAGGATCACGAACTGGCCCGGCCGGGCCTTGGCCGCAATCTTGGGGGCCATGATCTCGTTGGCCACCACCGTGCCCTGGGCCAGCTCAGTTTTGGACAGGATTTGGAACATGTTGCCTCCCTGGATACCGGGTGTTCCGAAATATGAAAACAAACAGGGCCCTGGCCTGGCAGCCTGGCCTGGACGACGCGCCCACGGGCCTGCCGAGCAAGCACCTTTCAAATACCACTCGGTCCTAAGGCTGTCAATTAGTTAATGTTTTTTGTGCAATCCCCAATGTGCCGCCGGATTGTGCAAATAACCTATGGTTTGTAGTATTAAATCGATTTCAGGCGGCGGGCGCCCGGCCCCACCGCCGGGGCCATGCGACCGGATTTGTGTGGCCAAGTGCGTGAAATGCAATTTGACTGCTTAGGGATGATGTTGCATATTATATGCAGATAACAGCGTGCCCCTGGGAGGATCAAGATGGACAGCCGCAGCAGTGGAAAGCAAAGACGCACAGTTGTGGTAACTATTCTGGCGGCGCTCCTGCTGACGGGGCTCCTGGGCCTGACGCCCAAGGCCGAGGCGTCCCAGATGGAGGTGCTCAACTGGACCCTGGGTTACCAGGTGGAGTACACCCTCAACTCCAGCACCAAGTCGGCCTGGACCGCCCAGATGCATGTTAATCTGGACGATTTCAGCGACATGCTGGCCTTCTGCGTGGACCTGGGCCAGACCATCAACCAGGGCCAGACCTACACGGTCAGCGTGGACCCGCTACAGACCAACCCGGTCTCCACCCTGCAGGCGGCCTGGCTGATGGGCCACTACGCCCCCGGCTTCGGCCTGGCCACCTCCGGCTACAACCTGCAGACCAACATTACCGCCCTGCAGGTGGCTATCTGGGAGGTCATCTACGACCACGCCAACCTCGACCTGGGCAGCGGCAGCTTCGTGCTGCAGAGCGTGTACAACGGCTCCACGGCCCAGGTGCAGGCCCTGGCCAGCCAGTACCTGGCCTCGCTGCCCACCAACATCACCGACACCGGCCTGAACTTCGGCGCGGTGGCCCGCAGCGGCAGCGTGCAGGACCTGGTGGTGGGCGGCACCCCGGAGCCGGGCTCGCTGCTGCTCTTCGGATCGGCCGTGGCCGCCGGCCTGGGCTGGCGCCGCCGCCGCAAGCAGGCTCCGCCGGCCTGACCCCGGACAAGCAATCGTAACCGGCCAGGGGCCTCCCCAAGGGGAGGCCCTTGTGCTGTTATTCGCTTGACGGCGTCAGTAAAGCATGTTATTCGCCGATTGGTAAATAGTCCGCTCAGCAAAGCAATTGCCCCAGCGGAACGCTTCCCAAAGAGCGCCAGCCCGCGGTGCGCGGGCTTGGTAGAGAGTTGGAGCGGCGGGGCCGGGGGTGCCGGCTCGCGCCGATAAAGTGTAACTTTGCTTTAAGCTCGGTTTTGGAGGAGGAAAGATATGCCCAAGCTGCCGGATCCGGCCAAAGGTGCCAAGGATTTTGAGATCGCGGAAGCCGCCGAAAAGTACATGAAGCCCATCCGGCAGATCGCCGAGGAGCTGGGCATCACCGACGAGGAGCTTCTGCCCTATGGCCACTACGTGGCCAAGGTCGACTTCATGAAGGTCCTCAAGCGCCTGGGCAAGAAGCCCGACGGCAAGTACATCGACGTCACCGCCATCACCCCCACCCCCCTGGGCGAGGGCAAGTCCACCTCCTCCATGGGCCTGGTCGAGGGCCTGGGCAAGCGCGGCAAGAGCGTGACCGCGGCCATCCGCCAGCCCAGTGGCGGCCCCACCATGAACATCAAGGGCTCCGCGGCCGGCGGCGGCCTGGCCCAGTGCATCCCGCTCACCCCCTTCAGCCTGGGGCTCACCGGCGACATCAACGCCATAATGAACGCCCACAACCTGGCCATGGTGGCCATGACCTCGCGCATGCAGCACGAGTTCAACTACACCGACGCCCAGTTGGCCAAGCGCAACCTGAAGCGCCTGGACATCGACCCCCGCCGCCCGGAGATGGGCTGGATCATCGACTTCTGCGCCCAGAGCCTGCGCAACATCATCATCGGCCTGGGCGGCAAGTCCGACGGCTTCATGATGGCCTCCCGCTTCGGCATCGCCGTGTCGTCTGAGATCATGGCCATCCTGGCCGTGGCCAAGGACCTCAAGGACATGCGCGAGCGCATGGGCAAGATCATCGTCGGCTACAACAAGCACACCAGCGAGCCGGTGACCACCGAGGACCTGAACGTGGCCGGCGCCATGACCGCCTGGATGGTCGAGGCCCTGAACCCGAACCTGCTCCAGACCCTCGAGGGCCAGCCGGTCTTCGTGCACGCCGGCCCGTTCGCCAACATCGCCATCGGCCAGAGCTCCATCATCGCCGACCGCGTGGGCCTGAAGCTGGGCGACTACCACGTGACCGAGTCCGGCTTCGGCGCGGACATCGGCTTCGAGAAGTTCTGGAACCTGAAGTGCCGCTTCAGCGGCCTGAAGCCCAACTGCGCGGTGGTCGTGGCCACCATCCGGGCCCTGAAGTGCCACGGCGGCGCCCCCATCCCGGTGCCCGGCAAGCCCATGCCGCCTGAGTACGGCACCGAGAACGTGGGCTGGGTCGAGAAGGGCTGCGCCAACCTGGTGCACCACATCAACAACGTGAAGAAGGCCGGCATCAACCCGGTGGTCTGCATCAACGCCTTCTACTCCGACACCAAGGACGAGATCGCGGCCGTGCGCCGCCTGGCCGAAGAGGCCGGCGCCCGCGTGGCCCTGTCCAAGCATTGGGAGAAAGGCGGCGACGGCGCCCTGGAGTTCGCCGACGCGGTGGTCGAGGCCTGCGAGGAGAAGAACGACTTCAAGCTCCTCTACGACCTCAAGATGCCCCTGCGCGAGCGCATCGAGAAGATTGCCGTCGAGATCTACGGCGCCGACGGCGTGGATTATTCGGGCGACGCCCTGGCCAAGGCCCAGAAGATCGAGAAGGACCCCGAGCTGAGCAAGCTGGCCACCTGCATGGTGAAGACCCACCTGTCGCTGTCGGACAATCCCAACAAGAAGGGCGTGCCCAAGGACTGGAAGCTCTTCGTGCGCGACATCCTGGTCTACGGCGGCGCGGGCTTCGTGGTCCCGGTGGCCGGCACCATCACCCTCATGCCCGGCACCGCCTCCGACCCGGCCTACCGCCGCGTGGACGTGGACGTCAAGACCGGCAAGGTCAAGGGCATCTTCTAGGCATCCGCCAGTTACGTTACTGTCAGTCCGGGGGCCGCAAGGCCCCCGGACTTTTTGCGCCCCCTCCGCCCGCTTGTTCGCTTGCGCCCTGATTATCCCCCTGAAAAGCGCCCTTGGCGCCTGGTCAAGCCATAGCAGGCTTGCCCCTTTAATTTTTTTTGTGTATCGTCGCAACAGGTACCAAGTTGATCTGAATGGTGGGCTTAATGATCTTTTTCACAAGCCCTCTAGCTCCGCGCCGGTCAAACCCACTTGACCGTGACGCCGGGTCTTGGCCGACGGCCCCGCGGCCGCCGCAGCCCTCTTGATGCAAGCCATGCCGCTGGCGCGCCAGCGCCGCGGCTAAACCACCCCACCGGGTCTCGGGCGGGTTCTGGTCCGCGCGCGGCCTGCGCCGAAGGACGAGGAAATGGCAGCACAAAAGGACAGCAAGGTTGGAGCGGTGATGGTTGTGGGCGCCGGCATCGCCGGAGTGCAGGCGTCCCTGGACCTGGCCAACGCCGGCTACTACGTCTACCTGGTGGAGAAGACCTCCGCCATCGGCGGACGCATGGCCCAGCTTGACAAGACCTTCCCCACCAACGACTGCGCCATGTGCATCATCTCGCCCAAGTTGGTGGAGTGCGGCCGCCATCTCAACATCGAGATCGTCACCAACGCCGAGGTGCAGTCCATCGCCGGCGAGCCGGGCAACTTCATGGTGCAGGTGCACCAGGAGCCGCGCTACGTGGACGCGGACAAGTGCACCGCCTGCGGCGACTGCATCAAGGCCTGTCCGGTGGATGTGCCCAACGAGTTCGACCAGGGCCTAAGCAAGCGCAAGGCCACCTTCAAGCGCTATGCCCAGGCCTTCCCCAACTCCTACTGCATCACCACGCTGGACCGCGCCCCCTGCAAGATCACCTGCCGGGCCAACCTGAACGTGCAGGGCTACGTGCCGATGGCCAAGGTGGGCAAATACGCCGAGTCGCTTTACATCATCATGCAGGACCTGCCCCTGCCCGGCGTCAAAGGCCGCATCTGCCCCCACCCCTGCGAGGGCGAGTGCCGCCGGCTCAGCGTGGACGAGGCCGTGGCCATCCGCGACATCAAGCGCTTCGTGGTCGACGAGGTGGGCGTGGCCAACGTGGCCCAGCCCGAGGTGGAGCCCCGGAGCGAGCGGGTGGCCATCGTGGGCTCGGGCCCGGCCGGGCTGGCCTGCGCCTACCACCTGGCCCGCCGGGGCATCAAGAGCACCATCTTCGAGGCCCTGCCCAAGGCCGGCGGCGCCCTGGCCGTGGGCGTGCCCTCCTACCGCCTGCCGGCCGAGGTGCTGCAAGGCGAGATCGACTACATCGCGAGCCTGGGGGTGGAGATCAAGCTCAACTCCCCCATCGGCCCGGCGCTCACCCTGGACGACCTGAAGGCCCAGGGCTATGCCGCCATCTTCCTGGGCACCGGCGCGCCCAAGAGCTTCGACCTGCGCGTGCCCGGCGAGGACTGCCCCAACGTGATCAGCGCCCTGGACTACCTGCGCGGGGTGTCGCTGGGCCAGCCCGTGCCCGCGGGCCAGAACGTGGTGGTGGTGGGCGGCGGCAACGTGGCCATCGACGCGGCCCGCACCGCGCTCCGGAAGGGCGCGGCCCAGGTCACCATGGTCATGCTGGAGTCGGCCGAGGAGCAGCCGGCCAGCCCCTGGGAGATCACGGAAGCCCTGGAGGAGGGCGTCACCTTCATCCACCGCCAGGGCGTGATGCAGATCAGGCAGGACGGCGGCCAGGCCACCGGCCTGGTGCTCAAGCAGTGCACCGCGGTCTTTGACGAGAACCACCGCTTCGCGCCGGCCTTTGACGAGTGCGTGCTCAACGAGGTCGCCGCCGACATGATCATCAAGGCCATCGGCCAGCGCACCGATCTCTCCTTCCTGGGCGAGAACCACCCCCTGGAGCTGACCCCGCGCGGCACCATCAAGGCCGATCCCCTGACCATGGCCACCAACCTGCCCGGCGTCTTCGCCGGCGGCGACGTGGTCACCGGCCCCTGGATCGCCATCGGCGCGGTGGCCGCCGGCCGCGAGGCCGCCGTCAGCATCGAGCGCAGCTTCAAGGGCGAGGACCTGGCCGCCGGCCGCGAGAAACTGGTCCTGAAGCCCGAGGACGAGCAGTTCTACAACCCCATCCCGGCGGACATCCGGCAGAGCCCGCGCGCCCACATGGCCCTGCGCGAGGCCGAGTCCCGCAAGCGCGACTTCGCCCAGTTCGAGCTGGGCCTGACCCCGGAGCAAGTGGCGGCCGAGGGCGAGCGCTGCCTGAACTGCGGCATCTGCTGCGAGTGCTACCAGTGCGTGGAGGCCTGCAAGGCCAAGGCCCCGGCCCATGACCAACAGCCCCAGGATCTCACCCTGAACGTGGGCAGCGTGGTGCTGGCCCCGGGCTTTGATCCCTTCGACCCCACCCTGTTCGACTCCTACGCCTACGCCAACCACCCCAACGTGATTACGGCCATGGAGTTCGAGCGGGTCTTGAGCGCCTCCGGCCCCTACCAGGGCCATCTCCAGCGGCCCAGCGACGGCAAGGAGCCCAAGAAGATCGCCTGGCTGCAATGCGTGGGCAGCCGCGACATCCACCACTGCGACCACGGCTACTGCTCGGCGGTCTGCTGCATGTACGCCATCAAGGAAGCGGTGATCGCCAAGGAGCACAGCCACGAGCCCCTGGACACCGCGATCTTCTACATGGACATGCGCACCTACGGCAAGGACTTCGAGAAGTACTACGACCGCGCCCGGGACGAGCACGGCGTGCGCTTCATCCGCAGCCGGGTGCACACCATCGATCCGGCGCCCGACGGCCTGCTGCGCATCGAGTACGCCACCGACGACGGCCAGGCCAAGGAAGAGCACTTCGACATGGTGGTGCTTTCGGTGGGCCTGCAGACCGGCCCGCTGGCCATCGAGTCGGCCAAGCGCCTCGACATCGGGCTGACCAAGTACAACTTCAGTGAGACCAGTTCGTTCGCGCCGGTGGGCACCACCCGGCCGGGCGTCTTCGCCTGCGGCTCCTTCGCCGGGCCCAAGGACATCCCCCAGGCGGTGATGGAGGCCTCCGCCGCCGCCTGCGCCGCCAGCATCGATCTCTCCGACAGCCGGGGCAGCCTGACCAAGGAAGTGGTCTACCCCATGGAGAAGGACATCAGCGGCCAGCAGCCCCGGGTGGGCGTGTTCGTCTGCAACTGCGGCATCAACATCGGCGGCATCGTGGACGTGCCGGCGGTGCGCGAATACGCCGCCACCCTGCCCTACGTGGCCTTCGTTGACGACAACCTGTTCACCTGCTCCCAGGACACCCAGAACAAGATCAAGACCGCCATCGAGGAGAACGGGCTGAACCGGGTGGTGGTGGCCTCCTGCTCCCCGCGCACCCACGAGCCGCTCTTCCAGGAGACCATCCGCGAGGCCGGCCTGAACAAGTACCTCTTCGAGATGGCCAACATCCGCGACCAGGATTCCTGGGTGCACCAGCAGGAGCCGGCCAAGGCCACCGCCAAGGCCAAGGATCTGGTGCGCATGGCCGTGGCCAAGGCCGCGCTGATCGAGCCCCTGCACCAGGTGGACCTGAGCCTCAACAAGACCGCGGTGGTGGTGGGCGGCGGCGTGGCCGGCATGAACGCGGCCCTGAACCTGGCCGACAGCGGCTACCCGGTGCACCTGGTGGAGAAGACCGACACCCTGGGCGGCAACGCCCATTATCTGCTCAACACCTGGAAGGGCGAGGCCGTGGCCCCCTACCTGGACGAGCTGATCGCCAAGGTCAAGGGCCACGCCGGCATCAGGCTGCATCTCGACAGCGAACTGACCGCGGCCAAGGGCTTCGTGGGCAACTTCGTCAGCACCATCAAGTCCCACGCCGGCCAGGAGGTGTCGGTGGAGCACGGCGTGGCGGTGCTGGCCACCGGCGGCAAGGAGCTCCGGCCCAGCGAGTACCTCTACGGCGAGCACCAGGCGGTCATCACCAGCCTGGAGTTCGACATGGAGCTGAAGGGCGACCCCGAGGCGCCCAAGGCCTTCGAGGCCGCGGCCTTCATCCAGTGCGTGGGCAGCCGCGAGCCCGAGCGCCCCTATTGCTCGCGCCTGTGCTGCACCCACTCGGTGGAGAGCGCCATCAAGGTCAAGGAGGCCAACCCCGAGGCCCAGGTCTTCATCCTCTACCGCGACGTGCGCACCTATGGCGTGCGCGAGGACCTGTACAAGAAGGCCCGCGAGCTGGGGGTGCTGTTCATCCGCTATAACCTGGACGACAAGCCGGTGGTGGAGGCCGACGGCGAGCGCATCAAGATCACCGCCACCGACCACGTGCTGGGCCGGCCGGTGACCTTCAGCGTGGACCGCCTGGTGCTGGCCGCGGCCATCCTGCCCAACCAGGTGACCGAGCTGGCCGAGGCCTTCAAGACCCCGCTCAACGCCGAGGGCTTCTTCCTGGAGGCCCACATGAAGCTGCGGCCGGTGGACTTCGCCAGCGAGGGGCTCTACCTGGCCGGCCTGGCCCACTATCCCAAGCCCATGGACGAGGCCATCGCCCAGGCCAACGCGGCCGTGGGCCGGGCGCTGACCGTGCTGGCCAAGGACACCATCCGCGTCGGCGGCGTGGTGGCCACGGTGGACCCCAGCAAGTGCGCGGTCTGCCTGACCTGCGTGCGCACCTGCCCCTACGGGGTGCCGCGCATCAAGGACCACGCGGCCTACATCGAGGTGGCCAGTTGCTACGGCTGCGGGGCCTGCGCGGCCGAATGCCCCGGCAAGGCCATCACCCTGCAACACTTCACCGACGCCCAGATCCTGGCCAAGGAGCGGGCCGCGTTCGGTTAGGCGCAAGCATGCCCGGCCGGGGGCGGACCCCGGCCGGGAGCACGTTTGTCCGGCGGTGGCTAAAAATCTCGAGCAGGGAGGACTCAAGTGGCGGAGAACTTCGAGCCGACGATCGTCGCCTTCTGCTGCAAGTACTGAGCGTACTCCGCGGCGGACCTGGCAGGTTCGATGAGGTTGCAGTACCCCACCAGTATCAAGGTTATCCAACTCCCCTGCTCGGGCCGGGTGGACACCATCCACCTGCTTCGGGCCTTTGAGGACGGCGCCGACGGGGTCTACGTGGCCGGCTGCATGGAGGGCGATTGCCATTTCCTGACCGGCAACTTCAAGGCCCGGCGCAAGGTCAATTACGTCAAGCAGGTGCTGGCCGCCTTGGGGCTGGAGCCCGAGCGCATCGAGATGTACAACATGAGCTCGGCGCAAGGCCCGCGCTTCGCGGAGGTGGCCCGCGAGTTCACCCAAAGGATCAAGGAGCTGGGACCCAGCCCGGTGAACACGGCCCAGGCGGCCTGATCTCAGGCTCCCGGCCCGCTAGCTGCGAGGTAATCCAATGATCGTAGGTGACAGCAAGCCTCTGGAAGAAATCCTGGAGATGATCGAGGACAAGGACAAGGTCCTGGTCCTGGGCTGCCGCGGCTGCGTCACGGTCTGCAACGTGGGCGGCGAAAAGGAAGTCGGCATCCTGGCCACCGCCTTGCGCATCGCCCGCAAGAAAGCCGGCCGGGCGCCCGACATCAGCGAGATGACCCTGGAACGCCAGTGCGACCCGGAGTACGTCGAGGAGCTGAACGAGGTGGTGGGCGGCTATGACGCCATCATCTCCATCGCCTGCGGGGTGGGGCCCCAGTTCGTCTCCGAGCGCTACCCCACGGCCACCGTCTTCCCCGGCATCAACACCACCTTCATCGGCGGGGCCCTGGAGCACGGCGTGTGGAGCGAGCGCTGCCAGAGCTGCGGCAACTGCCTGGTGCACCACTTCGGCGGGCTGTGCCCCATCGCCCGCTGCTCCAAGAGCCTGATGAACGGCCCCTGCGGCGGCTCGGCCAACAAGAAGTGCGAAATCAGCCCGGAGGTGGACTGCGTCTGGCACCTGATCGTGGAGAAGATGGCCGCCATGGGCCGCCTCGACGAGTTGGAGCGGGTCTGGCCGGTGAAGAATTGGATCACCAGCCGCGACGGCGGCCCGCGTCGGCGGGTGAGGGAGGATCTGAAGCAATGAAAGCGGGCAGCAAGCTGGAGAAGGTTCTGAGCGCCGGCCATTTCGCGGTCACCGGCGAGCTGGGTCCCCCGCGCGGCAACAACGTGGAGGAGGTGCGCCACAAGGCCCATTTTCTGAAGGGCATCGTGGAGTCGGTGAACATCACCGACAACCAGACCGCGGTGGTGCGCATGGCCTCCTGGGCGGCCTGCAAGATCCTCATCGACGAGGGCCTGGAGCCCAACTTTCAGATGGTCTGCCGCGACCGCAACCGCATCGCCTTGCAGAGCGACATCCTGGGCGCCACCGCGCTGGGCATCAAGAACGTGCTCTGCCTGTCGGGCGACCACCAGCGTTTTGGCGACCATCCCGAGGGCAAGAACGTCTACGACCTGGACTCGGTGCAGCTCATCAGCGTGTTCAAGAAGATGCGCGACGAGCGGAAGTACCTGAACGACAAGGAGCTGGACGGCGCGCCGGGCATCTTCATCGGCGCGGCGGCCAACCCCTTCGCCGATCCCTTTGATTACCGGGTCCCCCGCCTGGCCAAGAAGATCGCGGCCGGGGCCGATTTCATCCAGACCCAGTGCATCTACAACCTGCCCAAGTTCCGCGAATACATGAAGCGGGCGGTGGACAAGGGCCTGCACGAAAAATGCTACATCCTGGCCGGCATCACCCCGCTGAAAAGCGTGGGCATGGCCAAGTACATGGCCAAGTTCGTGCCCGGCATGGACGTGCCCGAGCACCTGGTCAAGCGCCTGCAGGGCGTGGACAAGAAGCAGCAGGGCGACGAGGGCATCAAGATCTCCATCGAGATGATCCAGGAGATCCGGGAGACCATGCCCGGCGTGGCCGGCATCCACTGCATGGCCATCGAATGGGAGCACCGGGCCAAGGAGATCATCGAGGGCGCGGGGCTCTTGCCCCGGCCGGTGGTGGATTAGGGCGCCGGCGGGTCCAAGAAGACCAGACGGGCGGGGGTAAACCCCGCCCCTACGAAAACCAAAGCAAACGTGGCCAGTTCTTCGTAGGGGCGGGGGTCGCGTGCCGCGACGGCCATCGCGGGTCGGGAGACGCCCGGCCTCGCACCCGCCTCGCCCGCTCCCGTAGCAGCCATGTCTTAACATACAAGGGGCGGTGTTTATCCCCGCCCTATTTTATTTGGCTTAGACCGCCTCGGTTCATATCGCCAGCCGGAGCGGATGCCAGCCTAATGACAGCGCGGGCCGGCCTGGCCAAAGGCCTGGGCGTTTGCCCGGCCCATGCGGTCCAGCCAGCGGCCGAACCAGCCCTTGGGCCGAATCGTCACCGGCCGCAGAAAGCGGGCCGGGTCGCGCTCGAAGCTCTTTTGGCAGCCGGGGCAGCAGAACCAATAGTCGCGGCCGCCGTGCCGGCTGGGGCCGGCGCTGTGGCCGGCGGTCACCGTCATGCCGCAGACCGGGTCCATCACCCTGCGCTCGGCCTCGCCATTAATCTCGGCCGCCACGGCCAGTCTCCTTTCCTTGCCTCGGCCGCCCGGCCGGGCTTCGGTGGCGCGAAAGGCAACCCCCACCGAAGCTCGGCCTGGGCCGGATCGCTAGGTGTGTGCCGGAGGATTACTCCGACAGGCTCCTAGCGGCTGGTCGCGCCGCCCTGCGGGGCTGCCTCGCCCTGCGGGGCTGCCTCGCCCTGCGGGGCCGCCTCGCCCTGCGGGGCCGCCTCGGCCTGCGAGGCTGCCTCGCCCTGCGGGCCGTAAGCGCCGTCCCAGCCGGGGCAGTAGCCCGGACCCCAACCACCCCGACCGCCACCGGCCATCATGCCGGGGCCCATGGTCCAGCCGCCGTCCGCGTCCGCGTTCCAGGCCATGCGGGCCGGACCGCCGCCGCAGCCGCCGCCAAAGCCGCGGCCCATGCCGCCAAAGCCGTAGCCACCGCCCCAGGCCATGGCAAAGGCCGCCACGCCCAGGACCAGACCCAAGGTCATCACTATCGTTACGGTGCGTCGCATTTTTCCCTCCCGTGGTGTTTGTCGGTTGGCCTCTAATACAGCATGCCCCGTGCCAACCCACCCGGGCCTGCGCCGCACCGCGCGTTTGCCTACGTTTAAAGTAGGTTATCACCGCCCCCTCTGCAAGCCCCGCCAGCCGGCCGGAGGCCAGACCGGGTAGATTTTATACGGTCCTGGTATGATTTGCGCAAATTCTCCCCGCTCCGGCCGGCCCGTCTGGCGCGGCCCGGCCCAAATTGACAGCCTTGCCAAGGCCGGGATATAGTTCAAGCCTTTGTGATAACCCTTTGGGGAGAGGCCCAATGCGGCTAGAGGAATTCGCGCCGGCCGACCGCGCCCTGGTGCTGCCCGCGGTGGGCGGCGAGCTGGAGTACCGCTGCCTGGGCTGCGGCCAGGCCCACGGCATCGCCAGCCTGCTCTACACCTGCCCGGCCTGCGGCGAGGTGCTGTTGATCGAGGACCGCGACTTCGGCCGCCTCAAGGCCCGCAGCGGGGCCGAGTGGCGGCGGGCCTTTGACCTGCGCCGCATGCTCAACCTGCCGGCCCTGAAGGGCATCTTCCGCTATCACGAGCTGGTGGCCCCGGTGGTGCCCTTGGAGGCCGTGGTTTACCTGGGCGAGGGGCACACCCCCCTGGTGGAGGCCCCGCCCCGCCTGCGCGCGGCCCTGGGCCAGGACTTCTGCTTCAAGAACGACGGCCAGAACCCCAGCGCGTCCTTCAAGGACCGGGGCATGGCCGTGGCGCTGTCCTTCCTCAACCACCTGATCAAGAGCCAGGGCCTGGAGCGGGTGTTGAGCGTCTGCGCCAGCACCGGCGACACCAGCGCCTCGGCCGCGCTCTACGCCGCCTACCTGGCCCCGGCCGTGGCCTCGGCGGTGCTGCTGCCCCAGGGCAAGGTGACCCCGCAGCAACTGGCCCAGCCCCTGGGCTCGGGCGCGGCGGTCTTCGAGGTGCCCGGCGTGTTCGACGACTGCATGAAGGTGGTCGAGCACCTGGCCGAGCACTACCCGGTGGCGCTACTCAACTCCAAGAACGCCTGGCGCATCCGGGGCCAGGAGTCGTACTCCTACGAGGTCGCCCAGGACTGCGACTGGGACCTGACCGGCCGGGCGCTTTTCGTGCCCATCGGCAACGCCGGCAACGTCAGCGCCATCATGGCCGGCCTGATGAAGCTCCACGAGTTGGGCATCATCACCAGCCTGCCCAAGGTGGTGGGCGTGCAGAGCCACCACGCCGACCCGGTCTTCCGCTATTACCAAGAAAGCGACCCGGCCAAGCGGGTCTGGCAGCCAATGACGGTGCAAGACTCGGTGGCCCAGGCGGCCATGATCGGCAACCCGGTCTCCATGCCGCGCGTCATCGAGCTGGCCCGGCGCTACGACGCCCTGGCCGGCCGGCCGGCCTTCTTCGTGGTGCAGGTGGACGAGCAGGCCATCATGGACCATATGCTCCTGGCCAACCGCCACGGCCACATCGTCTGCACCCAGGGCGGCGAGAGCCTGGCCGGCATGGTGCGGGCCCGGGCGCTGGGCATCGTGGGGCCGGATGAATACTGCGTCCTGGACGCCACCGCCCACCACCTGAAGTTCATCGGCTTCCAGCAGATGTACTTTGACAACAGCTTCCCGCCCGGCTTCGGGGTCACCCCCCGGCCGGAGCTGGTCAACCACCCCCAGGCCGTGGTCGCGCCGGGGCTCACCGAGCTGCCCGCGCCGGGCAGGCCGCTCGCGGGCGAGGCCTTCCAGCGCTTCGTGGCCGCCACCGCGCGCGAGATCGCCCGCCGCCTGGGCCTGGAGCAGGCCAAATGAGCCGGCTGGCCGGCGACGAGCTGAACATCGACGGCCGCTGTTTCGCCTGCGGGCCGGACAACCCCCACGGCCTGCACATGCGGGTGGTCTACCAGGGCGAGCGCGCGGTGTGCCGCATCAACCTGCCGGCCCACTTCCAGGGCTGGGCCGACATCGCCCACGGCGGGGTGGTGCTGACCCTCATGGACGAGATCATGGCCTACGCCGTGATCCACTTCCTGGGCCAGGGCGTGACCATCGGCATGGAGAGCCGCTTCCGCAAGCAGGTGCCCCTGGGCCAGGACCTGGTGGTGAGCGGCTGGGTGGTGGAGCACAAAAGCCGCCAGGCCAAGGCCGCCGCCGAGCTGCGCCTGGCCGCCGACGAAAGCCTTCTGGCCGAGGCCAACGCCCGCTGGCTGCTCAAGCTGGGCCCGGACGGCCAGCCCGTCTCCGCCGGCATCTAGGTGTGTGTCGGAGAAAGCCATCCATGGCTTTCTCCTCTTGGAACTTGCCAAAAGTTAATTTTGGCAAGTTCTCGGAATGGCGCCAGGCATCGCCAAACATCATGGGAGAGACAGCATGGGCATCGCCGAGCAAGCCGGTTGGTTGTTCACCCAAAAGCTTAATTGAGGCCAGTCCGTGCTCGCCGGTTGCGGCGAGCCCTGGGGCCTGGAGCGGGAGACCGCCCTGCGCCTGGCCCGCGCCCTGGGCAGCGGCATGAGCGCCGGCGACATCTGCGGCGCGGTCAACGCCGGGGGCATGGTGCTGGGCCTGGTGCAGGGGCCGCTGGGTCCGGACGACCCTGACACCAGGCGACGGGTCAAGGAGCAAAACCGCGAATTCCAGCGCCGCTTCCGGGCGGTGCACGGCACCATCGTCTGCCGCGAGTTGCTGGGGGTGGACCCCAACGACAAGGACGCCTTTGACGGGGCCATCGACAAGGGCAACTTCAAGGCCCGCTGCGGCAGCTTCGTGGCCACCGCGGCCCGGATTCTGGAAGAGATGCTGGGCAACGGCCCCGGCCAGCCGCCGGCCTGAGCCAGCCTTCCGCCGCGCCGCCGTGGTGGGGGACGATATTGTTGTTTTGGATTTGAATCCGTTCCGATGATAGGATTTGGCGATATTATCGTTTAATCCGAAACGTAGGAACGGTCATGAACCTGGCCCTGGTCATCTCCAGCGGCGAACCGGAGGTGCTCTGGAACGCCTTCCGGCTTGCCAACCTGATGCTCAACGCGGAAGATGAAGTAAGCATCTTTCTCAACGGCCCGGCGGTGGAGTTCCGCCGCGGCGACTGCGCCGAGTTCCCCCTGAACGTCCTGGCCAAGACCTTCGTGCTCAGCGAGGGCGTGCTGCTGGCCTGAGGCAAGTCCATGGGCATCCACGGCGTGGATGAGGACGCGCAGGTCAAGAAGTCCACCCAGCAGGAGCTGTACCGGCTCATCACCGCCAGCGACCGGGTGGTGTATTTCTAACCCCTGGCCGGAGGCGGGGCGGCCCGAAGCATGACCCATCTGCTGCTGACCGTGGGCAAACCCAAGGCCGCCTACGTGGCCCAGGGGCTCGGCGACTACGCCGGCCGGCTCAAGGCCTGGGGCGGGTGCGCGGTGGAGAGCGTGCGCCCGGCCCGGGCGGCCAAGGGCCGCGGCCCGGTGGAGCTGATGGCCGAGGAGGGCCAGCGCCTCCTGGCCCGGCTGGACCCCCGCGACCAGGTCTGGGCCCTGGACCGCGGCGGCGAGGGCTGGTCCAGCCCCTGGTGGGCGCGGCGGCTGGAACTGGCTCGCGAGACCGGGGCCCGGCGGCTGGTCCTGGTGGTGGGCGGGGCCGAGGGCCTGGACCCGGTCATCCTGGCCCGCTCCGAGGCCAAGGTGAGCCTGGGCCCCATGGTCATGGCCCACGAGCTGGCCGCCCTGGTGGGCCTGGAGCAGCTCTACCGCGCCCACACCATCCTGGCCGGCCTGCCCTACCACCGCGGCTGAGCCCGGCCGTGGCCGCCAACGATCTGACCATCCTGCGCCGGGGCGAGACCGGCCCCCGCCTGGTCATCATCGAGCCCTATGCCAACGCCAGCCACCGCGCCCTGGTGGCGGGGCTAATGGACCACCTGCCCGCCCGCTGGACCGCGCTGCTGCTGCCCGGCCGGCATTTCCGCTGGCGGCTCCGGGGCGCGGCGGCCTATCTGGCCGAGGCCGCGGCCCAGGTGCTGGCCCAGCCCTGGGACGGGCTCATCTGCTCGGCCATGCTCAACCTGGCCGAACTCAAGGGTCTCACGCCCGCCCTGGCCGCCGCGCCGGCCCTGGCCTATTTCCACGAGAACCAGCTCGCCTATCCCGCGCCGGGCCGGGCCGACGCCCGCCAGCAGGAGCGCGACCTGTTCCTGGCTTGGTCCAACCTGACCACCGCCGCCGCGGCCAAGATCGTGGCCTTCAACTCCGGGCACCACCGCAGCGAGTTCCTGAGCGCCGGCCGCGCGCTGGTCGGCCGCCTGCCCGACGCCGCCCCCAGCGGCCTGTTGGAGGCCATCGCACAAAAGAGCCGGGTGCTGGCGGTGCCCATCGACCTGGATCAGGCCCAGGGCCAGACCCGCGCCCCGCGCTCCGGCCCCCTACGCATCCTGTGGAACCACCGCTGGCACCACGACAAGGACCCCGAGGCCTTTTTCGCCGCGCTGATGGAGCTGGACCGGACCGGGCTGGCCTATGAGCTGGCCGTGCTGGGCCCGGCCTCGGGAAAGCCGCCGGCGGTGTTCACTGAGGCCCGGCCGCGCCTGGCCGGCCGCATCGCGCAGTGGGGCGCGGCGGCCGCGCGGGCCGACTACTGGCGCTGGCTCTGGTGGGCCGATGGGGCGGTGAGCACCGCCGTGCAGGAGTATCAGGGCCTCAGCGTGGCCGAGGCCGCCGCAGCCGGCTGCCGCCTGCTCTTGCCCCGGACCCTGGTCTATCCCGAGCTGTATCCCGCCGATTGCCTCTACGAGCCCGGCCAACTGGCCCCGGCCCTGGCCGCCCTGGCCGCCGCGCCGGAAAAGGCCCGCCAGCCCCACGACGCCTGCCGCCAGGCCGCGTTGACCATGACCTGGCCGGCCCAGGCCGAAGCCTGGCGCGCGGCGCTCGCTGAATTATTGCCTGATTAACGGGGATCGGCGGTCGGTCTAGGCCAGGCCCACCCGCAGGATGTCGTAGAAGGCGTCAGCCTTCTGCACCTTGATCATCACCCTCTGCCCCGGCTCCAGGACCAGGTCCGGCTGGGTGGGAATGGTGGTGATCAGCATGATCTCGGGGATGAGGAGCTGCCAGCGCCGCACCTGGTACTCCATCACCAGGGCCTCCAGGGGCTCGGAGCCCTTGGCCTCCAGCCAGCGCAGCAGCCAGTAGCGTTGGCGGGCCTGGCGCAGCTTCATCCCGCGCCGCACCGCCGGCTCCACCTCCATGGCCACCCGCTTCAGTTCGTCCAGGGCATAGGGGCAGGGCTGCCCGGCCAGGGCGGCGCCCAACTGGCGCTGCACCACCAGGTCCAGGTAGCGCCGGATGGGGCTGGTGGCGTGGGTGTAGTGCTGCACCCCCAGGCTGGCGTGCTGGCCCGGCTCGGTGGTCAGCTCCACCCGGTTGAGCAGGCGGCGCTGGCGGAAGTGCAGGAACAGGTCGGACGGGTCGCCTTCCTGGAAGGGCTCGCGGGGCGGGGCCTGGGTGCGGAACAGGGCCGGCACCCCCATCTCGGCCAGGTATTGCCCGCTGAGCGTGTTGGCCAGGATGGCGGTCTCGGCCACCATCTCCCGGGCCGGGCCGTCGCGGTCGATGCGCCGCACCCAGACCTGGCCCTGCTCGTCCACGCCGATGATCACCTCGGGCAGGGGCAGGAAATAGGCCCCGTTCTCGCCCCGGCGCTGGCGCAGGGTGTCGCAGGTGCGATAGAGGCCGCCCAGGTGGGGGTCGGCCTCGATCATGGCGTCGGCCTCGTCATAGGTCAGCCGCTTGGTCACCCGCAAGAGGCTGCGGCTCAGGCGGTATTCCACCACCTGGCCCGCCGCGTCGATGCGGGCCAGGCAGCTTATGGCCGGGCGCAGCTCGCCCTCGCGCAGGGACAGCGCGTCCTCGCTGAGCTTGGGCGGCAGCATGGGGATGCGCTGGTCGGGCAAATAGAGGCTACTGCCCCGGGCCATGGCCTCGCGGTCCAGCCCCCCGCCCTGGGGCAGGGTGGCGGCGGCGTCGGTGATGTGCACGCCCAGGAGCCCGCCGCCGGCCGGGTCAGGGTCGAAGCTCAGCGCATCGTCAAAGTCGGTGGTGTAGGGGCCGTCGATGGTGAAGGTGTAGAGCCCGGTCAGGTCCTCGCGCTGGTTAGCGGATGCGGCAAAGGGCGAGATGGCCGCCGCCTCGGCCTCCAGGGTGGGGCCGAACTCGGCCGGGTGGTCGGCGCGCAGGAGGTCCAGGTTCTCGTGGGGGCGGAAATGCCCCATGCGAATCAAAAGGTTATAGACCTGGCGCCGGCCGCCCAGCTCGGCCAGGGCCACGACCTCCTTGGCCTTCTTGGCCTGGGGCGCGTCGTCCTCAAAGATCGTCAGCTCGGCCAGCAGCTCGGCCAGGCCCGGCGGGGCCGGCGGCAGCGGCCCCTTGGCCGGCAGGGCCTTCAGGTAGGCCACGGCCGCGTCCACTTCGCCGCGGTGGGCGTTCTCGCGTTCCTGCTGCACCGCCTTCTGTTCCAACTGGTCGGCGCTCAGCGGCACGAAGTCGTTGCCCGCCAGGCGGAAGTGCGTGTGTTCATTGAACAAGGCGCGCAGGGTCGCCGAGAGGCGGTCGCCGTCCTGGCCGTCGCCGAAGCACAGGTCGCACAGGTCCTTGAGGCCCAGGGGCTCGGCCTCGGCGTGCACCAGCTCCCAGAGCCCGTCCACGTCCACCGTGCCGGCCAGGTCCTCGCGCCGGGCCTCGATCTTCTGCATGTATTCGACCTGGATGGCGCGGGGGGCCTCGGGCGAGACGGCGGCCGGGGTCATCAGCAACACCCGGCCTTGGGGCAGGGCCACCTGGCGGTCCTGGGCGGTCCAGAGTCCCAGGCGGCCTTTTTTGTTGGAAAGCACCAACCCCAGGGCGATGCGGTTTTTGTCGATGAACTCGACCAGATGTCCAACGGGGTCGGTCATGGAGCGGTGCGTCCTCGGCACTGGGGTGCTGTGCGGTCGGCTGCGGCCGGGCCTCGGCCAAAAACGCAGGGGCTTACGATGGCTTGGGCTCCGTTAGCATACAGGCCTGGCCAAAGGGTGTCAACTTGGCGACGGCCCCGCGCGCGCGCCGCGGGAACAGACCCAAAGCGCAGCCTGGCGGCAAAATGTCCACGAAGTGGTAATATGGGGGCAATGCCCACAAGGGGAGTCTGGCATGGCCGCCAAAATCAGGAACCTTGCAATCTGCCTGACGATTATGCTTATTCTACCCGCCGTCGCCCCGGCCCAGACCATCGAGGATTTCGATCTGCCCACCGTCATGGGCGGGGATCTGCGCCTATCGGATTTCCGGGGCCGGGTGGTGCTCCTGGACTTCCTGGCCTCCTGGTGCCGGCCCTGCAAGGACGCCATCCCCAGGCTCAACCAGCTCCAGCACGAGTTGGGCGGCAAGGGCCTGTCGGTCATCGGCTATTCAGTGGACACCGGCGGCCTGCACGCCATGAAGCCCTTTGTGGTGCGCAACGGGGTGGAGTTCCCGGTGGTGCTGGGCAGCACCGAGCAGTCCCGCCGCCTGGGCCAGGTGCGGGTGCTGCCCACCACCCTGGTCATCGACCCCGAGGGCCGGGTGGTGGGGCGTTTCGAGGGCCTGACCGGCGAGGAAGCCCTCCTGGCCGCGGTGCGGCCCTATCTGCGCAGCACCGCCCCGCCCGCGCCGGCCATCGCCACCGTCACCCTGCGCAAGCCCGCGGAGAAGCGCTTCACCTCCATCCACACCAGCGACAACCACGAGCTGGGCGGCAAGCGCGGCCTGGCCTTCTATGTGCGCGCCGACCTGGCCGACCTGCCGCCCGAGCAGGGCCTGTGGCTGGAGCTGAAGATGCAGCCGGCCGACGGCCCGGCCAAGAGCCTCTACCAGCGGGTCGACGACGCCACCAAGAACCGCCATATCCTGTTCGTGGCCTGCGACCAGCTCCCGGCCGGCTCCAGCGCCGGCCTCAAGGCCAGCCTGGCCATCCTGGGGGCCAAGCTCAAGCCGGTGGAGACCAGCGGCGAGCTGAGCATCGAGTCCCCCTGCTCCGTGGCCGGGGCCCGTTTCCGCGAGCGCCGCTCGCCGGTGGAGCGGGCCGAAAACGCCGCCCCGCCGGCCGAGCCCGCCGGCCGGGACGAGGCCTCGGTGCCGGTGCCGGACAACGGCGTGCACAACACCGCGCCGGACGCCCGCATCAAGCAGGTCTGGGTGACCGAGAGCCCGGAGGTGGGCGGCAAGCCCGGCGTGTCGGTGCACGTGGTCACCGAGCTTGGCGGCATCCGGGCCAGGGATCTCTGGCTCCAGGTGACCCTGCAACCCGAGCTGCGCCGCGGCTCCGGCCTGGAGGCGGCCGGCAAGCCCAAGACGCTCTACCTCAAGGTGGACGATCCCCGCCGCCCCTACTTCAACCTGTTCATCCACTGCGACCAGTTGCCCCCCCTGAACGGCGCTGGGGCCTACCGCACCTGGGTGGCGGTGCTGGGCGAAGGGCTCAAGCCCATCGAGAAGAGCGGCGACTTCGTAATCCCTGCCTCCTGCGCCCCGGCGACGCGCGGCCGCTGAGCAGGGCCGTGACTGCGGCATGACCGGATTGCACCTGCTGCGGGGCGTGCTGGTCCGCCAGGCCTGGGCCATCGCCGCCGGGCTCATGGCCCTGCTGGCGGTGGACGCGCTGCAGCTCTACGTGCCGCGCATCGTCAAGCACGCGGTGGACGACCTCACCCAGGGCCGCGCCTCGCCGGCCACCCTGCTCGGCCAGGCCGGCCTGGTTCTGGGCCTGGCCCTGGCCGTGGCGCTCATGCGCATGATCTGGCGGCCCTTGATCATGGGCTTCTCCCGCCAGGTGGAGCGCGACCTGCGCATGCGCCTCTTCTCCCACCTGCAACGCATGCACCTGGGCTACCTGGCCGATCACCCGGTGGGCGAGCTCATGGCCCGGGCCACCAACGACCTCAACAGCATCCGCATGGCCAGCGGCATCGGCCTGGTAGCGGCGGTGGACGGCCTGATCATGGGCTGCGCCGCGGTGGGCTTCATGCTCTACATCAGCCCGCTCCTGACCCTCCTGGCGCTCACCCCCATGCCCCTGGTGGTGGTGCTCACCCGGCGCAAGTCGCGCACCCTGCACCGGCGCTACAACCAGGTGCAGGACGCCTTCGGCCGCCTGACCGAGCAGGCCCGCGAGGCCCTGGGCGGGCTGCGCCTGGTCAAGACCTACGGTCTGGCCGGCCGCGAGACCGCCCGCCTCAACGACAGCGGCCGGGCCTACCTGGACGTCAACGTGCGCCTGGCCTGGGACCTGGCCCTGTTCTTCCCCCTGACCATGCTGCTGACCAATCTCAGCCTGGCCCTGGTGCTGGGGGCCGGCGGCTGGTTCACGGTGCTGGGCGACATCACCGCCGGCGATTTCGTGGCCTTCTCGGCCTACCTGGGCATGCTCGCCTGGCCCATGATGGCCCTGGGCTGGGTGGTCAGCCTGGTGCAGCGGGCGCGCTCCAGCCTGGAGCGGGTGGACGCGGTGCTCTCGGCCCGGCCGGCCATCGCCGACCCGGCCGCCCCCCTGCCCCCGCCCATATCCGCCGCACCGGGCCTGAGCCTGCACGATCTCAGCTTCGCCTATCCCGGCGCCGCCCGGCCGGCCCTGGACAACGTAAGCCTCGCGGCCGAACCGGGGGCCACCACCGCCCTGGTGGGTCCCATCGCCAGCGGCAAATCCACCCTGCTGCTGCTGGCCACCCGGCTCTACGACCCGCCGCCGGACAGCCTGCGCCTGGAGGGCGTGGACGTGCGCCGCCTGCGCCAGGCCGACCTGCGCGCGCTGGTGGGCATGGTGCCCCAGGAGGCTTTCGTCTTCTCGGCCAGCCTGCGCGAGAACCTCTTGCTGGCCCGGCCCGAGGCCAATGAGGCGGCCATGTGGGCGGCGCTCACCGCGGCCGAGCTGGCCGGCGAGGCCCGCGCCCTGCCCCAGGGCCTGGACACCGAGCTGGGCGAGCGCGGCCACACCCTGAGCGGCGGCCAGCGCCAGCGCCTGGCCCTGGCCCGGGCGCTCTTGGCCGACCCGCCGGTGCTCTTGCTGGACGATCCCCTCTCGGCCGTGGACACCGAGACCGAGCAGCGCATCCTGGCCAACCTGGACCGCCTGCGCGCCGGGCGCACCACCATCGTGGTCAGCCACCGCCTCAAAAGCGTGGCCTTCGCCCGGCGCATCCACGTGCTGGACCAGGGCCGGCTGGTGCAGAGCGGCCAACACGCCGAGCTGCTGGCCCAACCAGGCCCCGACGGCCGCGAGGGCCTCTACGCCCGGCTCTTTGCCGAGCAGGCCCTCCTGGCCGAACTGGAGGGCTAGCCCCATGCCGCCCTATGAGTACGGCTACATGGAAGGCGAGGCCCTGGGCAAGCCCTACGACCTGCGCCTGTTAACCCGGCTCATGGCCTACGCCCGGCCCCATCTGCGGGTGGTGCTCCTGGCCGTGGCCCTGATCCTGCTCAGCACCGGCCTGGACCTGCTCTTGCCCTACCTCACCCGCAGCGGCATCGACGGCTACATCGTGCCCGAGGCCCGCCGGGTGCTGCCCGGCCGCACCCCGGCCGCGCTGGTCGCCGAGTTCCAGGCCCAGGCCGGGCCGAGCATGCTCAAAGACGCCGACGGATCGCTTTTCGCACCCGCCGCGGCCTGGCGCGGGCTGGACCCCCGCCTGACCGCCCGGCTCAAGGATGCCGGCGCCCTGGACCCGGCCGCCTGGTACCTGGCCCGCCCCCAGGCCCCGGCCGCCGCCTTGGCCGCCGCCCGGCCGGAGCTCTTCAGGCCGGTGGAAGGCCGCTGGTTCATCGCCAGCGCGGACCTGGCCAAGCTCAGCGCCGAGCAGCGCCAGGCCCTGCGCGGCCCGGACCTGAGCGGCCTCATCAGCCTGGCCCTGCTCTTCTGCCTGGCCGCGGGCCTGGCCTACGGCCTGGGCCTGGGCCAGCAGATCCTGCTGGAGCGCACCGGCCAGGCCATGATGCTGGCCATCCGCCAGCACCTGTTCGGCCACCTGCTCTCGCGCAGCCTGGCCTTCCACGCCAAAAACCCGGTGGGCAAGCTGGTCACCCGGCTGACCAACGACGTGCAGAACATCAACGAGCTGTTCACCTCCACCCTGGTGGCCTTTTTCCAGGATTTCTTCCTCCTGGCCGGCATCGTGGTGGTGCTCCTGTGGCTGGACGCGCGCCTGGCCCTGGTCTGCCTGGGCCTGGCCCCGCTGGTGGCCGGCGTGGCCTGGCTCTTCTCGCGCCTGGCCCGAGAGGCCTTCCGCGACCTGCAAGGCCACCTGGGGCGCATCAACGCCCGCTTGAGCGAGACCCTGGGAGGGCTGAAGGTGGTCAAGCTCCTGCGGGCCGAGTCCCGCGGCGAGGCCGAATTCGGCCGCCTCAACGACGACTACTACCGGGCCGGCATGCGCCAGGTCTGGGTGATGACCATCTTCCTGCCCGTCACCGAGCTGCTGGGCAGCCTGGCCGTGGCGCTGATCCTGTGGTACGGCGGCGGCCAGGTGGTGCAGGAGCGACTCAGCCTGGGCACCCTGGTGGCCTTCATGGCCTACATGCAGATGTTCTTCCGCCCCATGCGCGACCTGGCCGAGAAGTACAACATCCTCCAGGCCGCCATGGCCAGCGCCGAGCGCATCTTCGTGCTGCTGGACGACAGCCGCGCCCTGCCGGAGCCCAAGGAGCCCCGGCCCCTGCCCCCGCCCGCCGGCGGCGCGGCGGTGCGCCTGGAGAACGTCAGCTTTGGCTACGACCCGGCCCGCCCGGTGCTGCGGGATATCGACCTGACCATCCCGCCGGGGCGGACTTGGGCGGTGGTGGGGCCCACCGGCGCGGGCAAGACCAGCCTGGCCGCGCTGTTGCTGCGCCTCTACGACCCCGACGCCGGCCGGGTGCTCATCGACGGAGTGGACCTGCGCGCGGCCGACCCGGCCGAGCTGGCCCGGCGGGTGGCCCTGGTGGACCAGGACGTGCTCCTGTTCTCCGGCACCGTGCGCGACAACCTGACCCTGGGCCGGCCGGAGGTGACGCCCGCGCGCCTGGAGGCCGCGCTGGCCGTCAGCGGCGCGGCCCACGTGGTGGCGCAGCTCCCCCAGGGCCTGGAAACGCCCCTGGGCGAGGGCGGCCGCAGCCTCAGCGCCGGCCAGCGCCAGTTGCTCTCCCTGGCCCGGGCCCTGGCCGGCGACCCGTCCCTGGTGGTGTTGGACGAGGCCACCAGCAGCGTGGACCCGGAGTCCGAGCGCCTGATCCAGGCCGCCCTGCCCCGGCTCATGGCCGGGCGCACCTCCCTGGTCATCGCCCACCGCCTGACCACCGTGCGCCACGCCGACCACATCCTGGTCATGCAGAAGGGCCGCATCGTGGAAGAGGGCCGCCACGAGGACCTGATGGCCTCGGCCGGGGTCTACGCCCGCCTGGTGCGCCTGCAACAGTTGCGGCAAAGCGTTGCCGAGCCCGGCCCGGCCGGGGCATAATCAGTTCGATAGCCCCCTAAAACCTGCATTAGTGCGAGGACCGACCATGGACATGGGACTCAAGGGACGGGTGGCCTGCGTGGCCGGGGCCAGCCAGGGCCTGGGCCGGGCGGTGGCCCTGGGCCTGGCCGCCGAGGGCTGCGACCTGGCGGTGTGCGCGCGCAACCAGGACAAGCTGACAAGCCTGGCCGCCGAGGCCGCCGAGCGCTTTGGCGTGCGGGTGGCCTGGCGCGGGGTGGACCTGGCCCAGCCGGGCCAGGCCGAGGCCTTTGTCAGCGAGATGGCCGCCCAGATGGGCCGCCTGGACGTGCTCATCGTCAACGCCGGCGGCCCGCCGGCCGGCACTTTCGCCGATTTCAGCGAGGAGGAGTGGCTGGCAGCCGTGCGCCTGACCCTGCTCTCGGCCCAGGGCCTGGCCCGCGGCGCGCTGCCGGCCATGCGCCGGCAGAAATGGGGGCGCATCGTCAACCTGAGCAGCATCTCCAACAAGCAGCCCCTGCCGGCCATGATCCTGAGCAACAGCATCCGGGCCGCGGTCATCGGCTGGGCCAAAAGCCTGGCCGACGAGGTAGCCGCCGACGGCATCATGGTCAACAACATCTGCCAGGGCTGGATCATGACCGAGCGGGTGGAGCAGATCCTGGCCTACCGCTCCGAGAAGCTGGGCATCGGCCGCGACGCCCTGGAGGCCCAGGTCTTGGGCCAGATCCCCCAGGGCCGCATCGGCCGGCCCGAGGAGCTGGCCGACCTGGCCGTGTTCCTGGCCTCGGAGCGGGCCAGCTACATCACCGGGGCCAGCGTGGCCATCGACGGCGGGCTCTACCGCGGCCTGATGTAGGCGACGCTCCCTGGTCGTTGCCAGCGGCCTTTCGCGTCGTTGGTCGCTACGAGGCGACTGTACGCCGCGTTGCTGCGTGCGCGGTGTGCATGAGCTTATCCAGGCAACAGCCGTCATTGCGAGGAGAACCCAACCGGGTTGCGACGCGGCAATCTTCAGTTGCCATCTTCGCGGGAGATGACTGAGAGACATCGGAAGATTGCTTCGCTACGCTCGCAATGACAGCTATTTCCCATAATATTTTTGCCTTATTCCGGGTGGCCCGGACAACTCGTTGTCCGGGTCGCGTAGCGACAAGAAACCGGGCGGAACAAGGCTCGTCAGTGGGATGATGGTTTGGCGGCCCGCCCCGCCGGCCGTCAGGCGGCCTGGTGATGCGGCCCCGTCTGGAGCGGGCTGTTTCCTGGCCCCCGCGCGCCCACGCCGGCCGCATTAACCGCTCACCGCGGCGCGGCTCGCCGGCCGGGCGGCCGCGCGCGCTTTGGCGCGGCAGGTTTGAGGCGGCGCGAATGGTGGCCCCTGGCGATGCGCGGTTCTTTCCACCTTCCAGTCAATTCCCCTGCCCAAACCTCGACCCACCCGCCGCGCGCGGCAGCAGGCCCGTGCCGACTCCGTTAGAGTCCAAAGGCGTGGTGTACGAGCCGGTCCCCCGGAATGGGGGTTGATAAGAAAGACCATCGCGGCCATCCTCGGTTTGGCTTAACAGACCGACGGTAGTCGGCAACGAGGAGGCAGCGATGGTCAAGGACAGG
>JAZDHW010000040.1:0-20651 GCA_043805555.1 Pseudomonadota bacterium | reverse complement strand
CCAGAAATCCAGCTCCCAGGCCAGGTTGAAACTGGCGCTGTCCTGCCAGTAGGAAGTGGGCCCGCTGGCCTTGCCCGCTTGGGCGGCGGTGGCGCTGCGTTGGCTGGGCGCCGAGTAGGCGTTGGAGGCGGATATCTGCTGGGTCTGTGGGTAAAGGCTGCCCACGGCCACGGCCAGCTGGGCGCGGGCCTCCACTACCCTTAACGCGGCCTGGCGCAGGTCCAGGTTCTGCCGGTAGGCCTGCAACACCAGAGCCTCCAGCAGCGGGTCGTTGAAAACCTTCCACCACTGCTTGCTCACCGGTTGACCGGCCAGGATGCGGGTCTGCTGGGCCTCTAACCAGACATCGGAGACAGCGGCCGGAGGGCGTTGATAGTCCGGCCCCACCTGGGTGCAGCCACCTAGCAAGCCCACCAGGAGCAACAGCGACCAAAGGCAGAGCAAAATCGTCCAGAGCCAGTCAGCCATGCCCTGCATCGAGCGGTTTGAACCCATGTGGTTATGACCAAATGGCTATTTGCCGGGAGCCGGTTAATGACGGGCACGGAGACGGTGTGGCGCAGGCAACGTGGGGAAGTGGCCTTGGCGTGGCCACCCCCTCAAGACGGACAATGAGAGGGCTGTTATATAAACTTTCACGGCTACCGCCGCGTTTTCCCCCTGTTTGAGCCCTCCGACGCAGTCCAGTACCCAAGGTCGGCCCCGGCCAGGGAAGCCAGCCCGCCTGCGGGCCGGCGCCGGTGGCCTTTTCCACACGGAATCACGCCAGAAAGCTTTGCCCCAAAATCTAGGGGGCATACTAACTCGCCTTTTTTTCTGAGTCAATCGACGATGAGGGATAACGACCGCACCCATGAATGTCCGCCACTGGTGGAAGAGATAGCCGCTGTGGATCCCAGGACGCTCCCTGATTGCCGCAGGATGCCTATCCAAGAAATGCGCACCGTCCGAGCCTGTCAGGTCAGGGGTTTCAAGGAACACGCGGTGGCGCTTGCATTCGTTTGCCCGGCTTGAAGAGCGCCGAGGCGCAATGATAGCCTTGGGGCGATATGGCAGACCACGGCCGGGACCGCGCCCGGCCGGGAAAGATGGAGTTTGAACCCGCCAGCTTTATCGCCGCAGGACTTCGCCGGGGACAGGGTGCGTTGGCGCCGGCCTCTGGCGGGCGATTTGATCAGCAGAGGCGCCAGTGTGGGAACTTTGGCCGCCACCCTGCCGGTCACGGCCAGTTTTGCCCCCCCCTTTCCGCAAGCCCTGAGCCTGGCCCTGCCCCCAGCCGCCCTGGCCGGGGCCAATGCCATCCGCCTGGACCTGGCCAACCGGGGCCGGGCCGCGTGCCTGGTGGGGGTGCGGTTGCTGCGGGACGACGCAGCGCCGGTCGCGGGCGAGGACTGGTGTTCCTCCGGGGTCCTGGAGCCTCTGGCCGCCGATGACCGACGCTGGGTGGAATTCCCTGCTCTGGCCATGGGTGGGCCGGGAGCCCTGGGCGATTGGGGCCAGGCCACCGGGTTGGAAGTCATCTTGGCCCGGCCCAAAGGCAGCGCCCCGGGTGGCGATCTGGACGTGACCCTGCACGGGGTGGAGGCCCTGGCCCTGGCCCTGCCGGCGGGGCCGCGCCTGAGCCGGGCCGGTTTGCTCGGACTGGTGGCGCGCCGGCATCTGCCCCAAAAAGAGCAAAACACGGGCCTCGACCTAGCCTGGTCGCCGGTGACCGACAACGCCGGCCCGTTGGCCGCCCCGCCCCTGGCCGCCCCCCTGGAACCACCCGCCCTGCTGCTCCAGGGCCGCATCATGGGCCGCGAGGTCGGGTTCCCGCCCGCCTGGAGTGGCGCAGGCGCGGGCGGCCAGCAGTGGTTGCACTTCCTGCACCGCCACCACTTCCTGCGCCCCCTGGCTCTGGAGTATGCCCGGACCCGTGACAACGCCTTGGCTGCGGCAGTGGCTCTGGCAATCAGGGATTGGATCGTCCGCCACCCGGCGCCTCTGAACTCCGGCGGAGGGTCCTCGCCGGCCTGGGAGACCTTGTCCGCGGCCTGGCGGCTGCGAGAATGGCTGGGGGTCATCCCCGCACTGTGGTCCAGCCGGGCTATTGACGATTGCCCTCGGAGCCTCATTCTGAGCTCGGCTTGGGAGCACGCCCGCCACCTGCGCGACCACCAGGGACACCCCACCAACTGGGCCTTGGTGGAGGCCACCGCCCTGTGCCTGGCCGGCCTGCGCCTGGATTGCTTTGCGGAGGCGGGGGAGTGGGGCCGGATCGGTTTGCAAAGATTGACCAGTGCCGCCCGACGGCAGTTCTTGGCGGATGGGGCCCATTGCGAACTATCGCCCCTGTACCAGGCCATCTGCCTGGAGGCCCTGCTGGCGGTGCGGCAAGCCCTGGTCGGGCGGGGCCGGCCTTTCCCCCGGGTTTTAGCTGATATCGTCGCGCGTGGGCTGGCCTTCCTGCGGGCCCTGCGGCGGCCGGACGGCACCTGGCCCGCGCTCAACGACGCCTGGGGCATCGATGCCGACCACGGGGCAGTGCTGGACGCGGCCGCCGCGGCGGGCCATGCTCCTGCACCGCCGCCTGCCCCGGCCGGTCAGCATTTTCGTCAAGCCGGGATCTGCGTCCTGGGCGGTGGGCCGGCGGGCGACCGGGGGACCAAGCTTATCCTGCGGGCCGGGCCGGCCGGAGTCGCCCACGCCCACGCCGACGCCCTGTCCCTGGATGTCTGCCTGGCCGGGCGGCCCTTTGTGGTGGATCCGGGCATCGCCAGCTACGACCCCAGCCCCCTGACCGGCCACTACCGTTCCCTGCCGGCCCACAACCTGCCCACGTTGGAAGGCTGGGCGCGGACGGCAACCGGCCGGACCTGGCGGCAGCGGCTCCGCCCCGCCCAGGTGGACCTGGACTTTGGCGCGGATGGCGAACTGGAGTCGGCCACGGCTGTGACCTGGGGGCCCTGGTCCCGGCCCGGCCTGGCCGGCCTGATCTTCCGCAGTGTGCTCAGCGTCAGCGGGGACTACATCGTGGTCCGTGACCACTTCCAGGGCCAGGGCCGGGGGCGCGGTACGCGCCGAGCGGCGGTGCACTGGCAGTTCGCGCCCGGCGACCTCGCGTTATCGCCGGATGGCCGCCAGGCCCGGCTGGCGGCGGCGGACGGCCCAGTGGGGTGGTTGGTCTACCTCGGCCCCGGCCCGACACCGGAGGTGGAGCAACGCGAGGGTCAGTTGGACCCGCCAGGAGGCTGGGTGGCCGCGGCGGGCCGGGACGCACCGGCGGCCAGCCTGATCTACCGCATCAACGCCGATCTGCCCCTGACCATGGTCTGGCTGCTCTGGCCGGGGGCGGCCGCGCCGGATGCCATCCTGAGCGCCTGCGAGGCCCCCAGCGGGGCGCTGAGCCTGCGGATCAACCAGGTCGACGGAGGCTGGGACGAGCTGGAGCTGGGACGGCCCGGCCTGGCGGCCCGGCAGCCCGGCGGCCTGCGCCAGGGCGAGGTGCGCCTTACCCGGCACCGGCCCGGCGGCCGGGTGGTCGCTCACAGCGTGGCGGCTGCGCCCTGGCCGGCGGCCTCGGGGTCGTAGTGGCGCATGAACTGGTCCATGATGTAGGTCACGCACTGCTGGTTGACGTGGAAGTTCTCGCGGCCCTCGGTCAGGATGGGCCGGCCCAGCAGGGCAGGGAGGTAGATGGCGGCCATCTCGTAGGCCGGGAAGTAGTGCACGTTGGCATGGCTGGCAGCGAACTCATCGGCCACGGCCCGCAGGGTGGACTTGGAGTTGCAACTGGCGCTGATCACGTCCAGGTCCGGCCGGAAGGTGGCCCAGAGGTGCACCGGCGACACCGTCACCAGCAGCTCGCAGGCCGGATTGTGGGCCGCCAGCAGGGCGTGGATGCGCTCCAGGTTGGCCAGGTTCTCCTGGTAGCGGCTGACCCGGAAGCCATAGGCGCTCATGTCACCGCCTTGGCTGACATAGGGCCCGCTGGGCAGGCAGATCACCTGGCCGGCGGCGTCCTGCCAGATCTCGGTGAGGCCCAGGGTCAGGATCAGGACCCGGGCCCGGCTCAGGGCGCGGCGGGAGCACTGGCGGTGGCGGGCGAAGTCTTCCTCGGCCTGGGCCAGGTCGTCATAGAGTATGATGCGGCGGTAGGGGTCCTGGACCTGGCCGGTGCGCGGGGCCACCCACCAGCGCGGCGTGGGCGACCAGTCGCCAAAGGTGTACTCGAAGACCTGGCGCATGGAGAAGGTGTTGTACATCCGCTCCCAGGCGGCGCTGGCGTGCTTGGCGGCGGGATGGCCGCTCTCCTCCTGGATGTAGTTGTAGCCCCGCGCCAGCAGCTCGGTCTTGATCTCCCGCGCGAAGCAGGAGCCCAGGGAGGCGATGGGCGTGGCCCGGTCCAGGCGCAGCCGGGGCGGCGGGGCCAGGGGATAGGCTTCGCCGGCGGGCGGGTTGTCATAGGAGCCCGGCCAGATCTGCCAGGGCTGGAACACGTGAACGGGATGAACGTCGGAGCCGGCCATGCCTAACCTCCCGCGCGGAGCGAGCCTTGCTGCCATGAGAGCCATGATATGCCAAACTCCCGCGCCTGTTAACCACCGCCTGCCGGCCGGCGGCTGGGGCTAGGAGCGCGCCAGCATGCCCACGCTTAGCCCCCTCAAGGTCTGCCTGGTCACCCCGGAGTTCCCGCCAGCCAACCTGGGCGGCCTGGCCCGCACGGTGGAGCGGGTGGCGCGCCTGGCCGCCGGCTTCGGCCTGGAGACTCACGTGGCCCATTTGAGCGTGCGCGATGGCATCCCTCCTCTCCTGGACCGCAACCGCCAGACCAGCCGCGATGGCCATCTGGTGGTCCACCGCATCGCGGTGGGCCGGGAGCCCGCCGACCCGGCCGCCCGCCAGGCTTGGGACTGCGCGCACACCCTGACCCTGCGCATGATGTTCGAGTCCCTGGAACAACTCCACGCCCAGGAACGTTTCGACCTGCTGCACGCCTTTTTCTTATTTCCGGTGGGCTATGTCACCGCGCTGCTGGCCCGGCGCAGCGGGGTCCCCTGCCTGACCACCCTGGTGGGCGACGACTGCAACCGCTTTGTCTTCAGCCCGGCCAAGGTCGCGCCGCTGACCTATGCCCTGCAAGCCGCCGACCGGGTGGTGACCCTCAGCCAGGCCCTGGCGGATGCGGCCGATGCCCTGACTCCGCTGGGCGATAAGGTCCGGGTGATCCATAATTCAGTGGCGCCGGTGGAGCCCGCCTGGCGGCCCCATCCGCCAGGCCAGCGTCCCTTCCGGGTGGGTTGCGCCGGCTTCTTCAAATACAGCAAGGGCCTGCCCTACCTGCTGACGGCCGTGGCCGGACTGGGCCAGGAAGAACCGGTGGAACTGGCCCTGCTGGGCGGGTTCAAGCGCGGCCAGCAGGAGCAGTTCGATTACTGGGTGGCCGAGCTGGGCCTGGGCGAGCGCCTGCGCCTGAGCGCGCCGGGCAGCCACGCCCAGGTGCTTGACTGGCTGCGGGGGCTGGACGCCTTTGCCCTGCCCTCGCTCTCCGAGGGCTGCCCCAACATCCTCATGGAAGCCATGGCCTGCGGACTGCCCTGCGTGGCCGCCCGGGTGGGGGCTTGCCCGGAGTTGATCGCCGACGGCGTCTCCGGCCTGCTGGTGCCCCGGGGCGACAGCGCGGCCCTGGCCGCGGCCTTAGGGCAGATCAGGGACGACCCCGCGGCCGCTGAAGTCATGGGCCAAGCCGCGCGGCAGGCCATGCAGGGTTTTTCGGCTTCGGCCGAGGGCCGGGACTGGCGCGCCGTATACCGCGAACTCCTGGATCTATGAGCCAGCCGCACATCGTCTATCCAGAAGGCCACTGGTTGCGCGGCCGGGATCCTGCCGCAACCCTGGACCGCTACCTGGACCAGCAGGCCAAAGCCTACAGCCGCATAAAAAACGCCTTTATGATCGAGCTGCTGGGCGACCTGGCCGGGAAAAGGGTGCTGGACTTTGGCTGCGGCGGCGGTCTGCTGGCGGTGACGGCGGCGCGGGCGCGGGCCTCGGTGCTGGGATTGGACGCCGAGCCCGGCATCCTGGCCGCGGCCCGGCTGCTGGCCCGGCGGCGGGGAGCCGGCCCCGGCCTGCGCCTGGCCTGCCGCGCGAACCTGCCCCAGCCGGAGGAGTGCGGCCGCTTCGCGGTGATCATCGCCAAGGACGTGCTGGAGCACCTGCCCGACGACCGCGCCTTTCTGGCCGACGCCCACCGGTTGCTGACCCCCGGCGGGTGCATCGTCATTGCCACCCAGAACCGCTGGTCGCTCAACTTCATCCTGGAGGGCGGCTATCACCGTCTGCTGCGCCGCGAGCGCGGCTGGTGGGGCTGGGACCCCACCCACCTGCGCTTCTATAGCCCGCGCAGCCTGCGCCGGGCGCTCATGGCTGCCGGGCTTTTTCCGGTGGCCTGGCGCGGGGCCTTCCTGCTGCCCTACAAGCTGCCCGCCCCGGCCTGGTCCGGCCGCCGGTTTTGGCGCTTCGACCCCCTGAGCCGGGTGGACCGCTGGCTGGGCTGCTGCGCCCCCGGCAACGTCCTGGGCTGGTCGCTCATGGTCAAGGCCCGCTGCCCGCCGGCCTAGGCGGCGCTTGCCCGCTGCCGCCGCTTATCCACCAACGCCTCCATCTCCGCCGCCAGATCCCGGAAGCGCTCCGGTGCGATGGCCGGCGCGTAGTAGTTCTGGGGGCTCTGGTGGTGGTGCAGGCTGAAGTCCTGGTCCGGGGCGATCAGGCCCAGGGAGCGGCAGAGGTCGTGGGCCTCGCTGCCGGGATGGGGGGTGAAGAGGCTGTAGATCACCTTGTCGCAGTCCAGGTCCGCCACCAGGGCCATGGTCTCGCGCAGGCTGGCCTCGGTCTCCTGGGAGAAGCCGGCCATGATGAAAACCTCCAGGCGCAGGCCCTGGCGCTTGACCAGGCGGCAGGCTTCCCGGGCCTGGGCCACGCTGAACCCCTTGCGCACGGCTTGCAGGATGGCGTCGCTGCCCGACTCGACGCCCAACTGGATGGTGTGGCAGCCGGCCTGTTGCAGGCTGTCCAGGTTGGCCGGGTCGATCAGACGCACGTGGGTTTCGCAGCTGAAGCCCAGGCCTGGCAGGTCGCGGGCCATGGCCGCGCAGAGGCGGCGCAGGTAGGCCGGGGTGACGCCGAAGGTGTCGTCGTCAAAGTGCACCCGCTCCACCCCGGCCGCGCGCAGCGCGCTCAACTGGTCCACCACCCGCTCGGGGGAACGGAAGCGGGGTCGGCGACCCCACAGGCTGTGTGAGCCGCAGTAAGTGCAGCGCTGGGGGCAGCCGCGGGTGGCCATGAGATGGCCCAGGGCCTTGGCCGGGTAACAGTCGTAATCAATCAGGGTTTGCGCCATCCCGGGGATCGGATCGGGCAGCCGGTCCAGGTCGGCCAGGAGCGGCCGGGGCGCGGCGCGAACGATTTTGCCCGCCACCCTGGCCGCCACCCCAGGCACCGCCGCCGCCTCGCCACCGGCGTCCAGGCAGGTCAGCAGGTCGGTCAAGGTCTGCTCGCCCTCGCCGATCACGCACAGGTCGAAGTTGGGATCGGCCAAGACCTGCTCCGGCCGGGCGCTGGGGTGGGGCCCACCGGCCACCACCAGCACGCCCGGGTCCAGGCGCTTGGCCAGGGCGGCCACAAGGCGGCCGGAAGCCAGGCAGGTCGACTTGAGTGAAAGGCCCACCACGGCCGGGGCCTCCCGGCGCAGCACCGCCTCCACCTCCGACCAGATGGCGGCAATGGGGTCGGCCAGGCAGGCCAGGTAGCGCTGGTGCCCCTCTCCAGCCAGATGGCGCACCGAGAAGGGCAGGCCCGGTCCGGCGAAATCGGCGTTGTAGGCTCGCGCCTGCCAGCCGGCCGCGGTCGCGGCCGCCGCCAGGTAGGCCAGGCCCAGGGGATAGCGGCACAGCGAGTAAGCCGGGTCGAACAGGCGGTAGAAGGGCGGCTCGATGAGCAGCAGGCGGCGGTCGCGCGGCTTCACGCCGGGGCCCTCCCCAGCAGGCTGCGGAACAGCGTCAGGTAGGTCTCCACCCGGCGCTCCCAGCCCTGCTCGGCGGCCATGCGGGCCATGGCGGCCTCCCGCTGCGGGTGCTCATCCGTCAACAGGGCTCGGGCCTGGTCCACCATGGCGGCCGTGTCGCCCAGGGGGAACTGGCGGCCCATGCCAAGTTCCGCGATCAGGGGCCATTGCCGGATGGGCGCCTCGCACAAGACCGGCAGCCCGGCCCGCAGGTAGGCGTAGACCTTGGAGCTGTCGTTGTCGAATTCATCCGGCCCGGCCGCCAGGGCCACCCCGGCCTGGGTCCAGCCAACGCGATCCCACAACGCGGCCCCAGTCTGGGGACCGTGGTCGCTGATCAGGCCTGAGAGCGCCACCGCCTCTCCGTAGAGCCCGGTCTTGTTCAGCCCGACCAGGTGCACCGCGGCCTGGCCGCGCAGCGCCTCGGCCAGGTGGTTGAGCATGCGCGCCATGGCCGGGCTGGCCAGGCTGCCCAGGAACAGCAGCACCGGCAGGCCCGGCGCATAGGGGTTGGGCCCGCGGGCGGGGATGGTGGCCGGGCAGCCGGTGGGAGTGAGCACGGCCGGCTGATCCCCGCCGTAGAGCGCGCGCCAGCGGGCCAGGTTTTCGGGGTTGTTGAAGGCCACTGCGTCGGCCCTCTGCCGGATCTTTTGCTGCCAGGCCAGCAGGCGCGCCCGCCGGGGCGCGTCCCGCACCGGCCGCTCCTGGTCCACCACCCTCACCAGCCGGCAGACCAGCGCACCCTGGTGGCCATCCACCAGATCGATGCCGGGGTGATAGCAGGTCTTGAGCAGGTCATAGCGGCCAGCCGGGATGTCGGCCAGGGGACGGATGGCGATGGCGCGCTCCGGGCCGGCCGCCAGCCACCCCGGCCGCGCCGCCGGGGCCACCACCTCGGCCGCCACGCCCCGGTCCGCCAGCCCCAGGGCCAGGGCGGTCAGGCGCTCGATGTCTATGCCAGGCGGCCGCTGGCGGGGGTCGTGATGGAAAACCAGGCCGACTCTCACCCCTGGTCGTCCCGGGCAGCGGGTTCGTAGACCGCCACGGTGGCTTCGCCGCCCTGCAGCCGGGCGGCGAAGTGGCGGCAGAAGGTGAGGCCGATGCCGGTGTAGATGTTCATGATCTCGCTTAGCTGGCTGAAAGGGACAACCAGGGCCTCCACCGCCTCCTGGGCCCGCCAGGCCTGGGCGGCATCGGCCTGGGTGAACAGGCCCAGTTCGCCCAGCCAGCCGCCGGGGCCGACGCGCGCGGGCGAGGCCGCGCCGGCGGGGCCGGCCTGGTCGCGGCCCAGGGCTCCGGTCAACACCAGCACCAGGCCGGTCTCGGCCTGGCCCGCCGCCACCACGACCTCGCCGGCCGCGAACTGGGCCGGGCGGGCGATGGTGGCCATGGCCTCCAGTTCGCGCAGGCCCAGGCCCCGGAACAGGTCGAAGCGCTTCAGTTGGTCCAGGCGTTCCATGGTGGTGGGCATCTTGGCCTCCAGACCTTGGCAGCGGTGCCAGGCATAGGCCGCCGCTTCGCGCACCGGCCGGTGTTCGTCATGCAACAGGCCCTCGGCCGCGGGCAGGAATTCCGGGCCGGGCCGATGCTCGCCCATGGCGTAAACCGCCAACAGGCGGGTGAGGGGATCGCGGCTGCGGGCCAGGCGCACCAGGGCGGCCTGCGGCCCGCCGGGCGCGCGCAGGGGCAGGGCCGCCCGGCCGCGGGCGATCAACTGGGCCGGGGGCGTGTGCTCCAGCAAGGGGATGATGAGCTGGGCCAGGCCGCGCTCCAGGGTCGCCTCCACCAGCTCCACCGCGGCCGAGGCGTCCAGGGAGGTCAGGGCTGCGTACATCAGGCGCATGTCCTTGTGGCGCACCCAGAGCGCGTGGAAGACCAGGCTCAGGCCCTCCTGGTTGGCCTGCTCCAGATGGCTCCGCAGGCGGGCCAAACTCGGCGAGTCGCCCCAGGCCGCCAGGACCTGCCGGTCGATGACCCGGTTGTAGATGCGGCCCAGCTCCTCCATGAGCAGGGGGGTGATGTCCAGGTCCTTGATTCCGGCCAGGCGGACGACCTCCAGGATGCCGCGGCGCAGGCGGGGGCGGGGGTCGGCCAGGCAGGCTTCCAGGTATGGCCTTAGAACCTGCCCGTATTTGAGCAGGCTGTCCACCGCCAGCTTGCGCACCATGTCCTGGTCGTCCAGCAGCTCCACCAGGCGGCGCACGGCCCGCATGTCGCGCTGGCGGGCGAAAAATGCCGCCGCCTGGGCCCGCAGCAGGTGGTCGGGATCGGCCAGCATGGCCAGGGCGTCCTCGACCGCCAGGGCCGCGGGCTCCGGCGGGGGGGCGGCCGGCTCCGGCCTTGGCTCGGCCGCCTCGCCCAAAGGCAAAGAGGGATCCAGCCCGCCCTGGCTTTGCAGGCGCAGGGCGTCGATGCGGTCGAAGTCCACCGCGTCGTGGGTAATGACTTGCTTCAAGGCGCTCTGGAAATGCCGCCGGAAGGCCAGGGTCTCCACGATCCAATAGAGGGCGATCAGGGCCGCCAGGGGGGCCAGCGCCTGGGGGCTCAGCACCGGCTTCAGGGCCAGCATCAGCAGCGAGCCGGCCAGCATACCGACCTTGACCACGGTGCCGCGCACAAATACCCGGGCCCATTTGGCCACGTTGCGCGGCACCAGGTTGAAGAGCACCTTGTTAACCGGCCCGGCCACGGCCTGCTGCGCCAGACGCGTCACGAACTGGCCGATGACGGCGGTGGGTAGGCTGAATGAAGCACTGAGCGCGGCAAAGAGCACCCCCAGGTTCAAGGGCAGGGCCAGGGAGGCGTTGACCACTCCGATGCGGGCGTAGATGCGACCCATGGCCAGCAGCAGCAGGAACACGGCCAGGGTCATGCTGCCCCGGAAGACGCTGAAGAAGTGCAGCAGGGCCTGCTCGCTGGCGAAGCCCTGGTTGACGATGATGCTGAACTGGTAGAGGAAGATGGGCAGCAGGATGTTGGGCAACAGGCCCACCACCACCAGGTAGCGCACGATGGGATATTGGCGCAGCAGGCCGGGTATCTCGGCCAGGCGGCGGTTGTGGCCGGCGGCCGGGACGCCGGGCTGCCGGGCCGTTGTCCCGCGTCCGGCCGTCAGCAGGGCCGCGGCGATGGCCAGGCTGGCCGCGCCGTAGACCAGCAGGGTCTGGTCGTGGCCCAACAGGCCGGCCAGGCCGCCGCTGGCGAAGTTGCCGCAGACCACGCCCAGCACCTGGGAGGCGGTGATCAACGGGAACAGGCGTTTGCCCTGGCGGGAATCGAAGCGGTCGCAGGCGATGTTCCACAAGTAGACCAGCAGGATGGAGTCCTGCAAATAGAGGAGCTGGAACAGGACCGGGTAGCAGAAGTCCAGGCCCGTCCGCACCCCCCAGAACAGGCACCCGGCCGCGATGCCGTTGGCCAAGAAGACCCACGCCAGCAGGCGGGTGTCGTTCATGCGGGCGGAGAGGCGGTTGAACAGCCCGAAGACGACAAAGGTGATGACGCTGTTGATGACCAGCATCAGGGGGATTTGGCCCACGCCGTAGCGCTTGAAAAACGTGGTGTCCACGTAGTTGCGGAACAGAGCCAGGAAGAAGAACACACAGCCAAAGAGTAGGCACAGCCCGTAGAACGAACGCTTCTCGTGCTCGAAGACCTTCAATCGGTTGAGCAGGAATGTTTTCACCGTTGCCGCCCGGTTGACGCCCACGTCATGGGATGGTTGATTGACCCGCCAGTTGGGCATCTGCTAACGTTGGCCCACGCCCCAAGGGGCCATGCGCCCGCAAGTCTGTGTAACCTTTTTCCGCGCCCGGAGACAAGGCGGTCCCGCGCCGCATGCAAGCCGGAGCGGCCGGCGCTCCGGGCGGGAGACGCCTCGCGACCATGGCTCCTGGCAATCCCACCCAGACATCACCACCGCGCCGGGTGCTGTTGTACACCCACAACGCAATCGGACTGGGCCATGTCTTCCGCAGCCTGGCCGTCATCACCGGCATGCGGCCTTGGGCCCCTCACTGGGACTTCCTGGTCGTCTCCGGCAGCTCCATCCCCCAGGCCTTCCTGGCCGAGGGCATCGAGGTCCTCAAGCTGCCAGGGGTGCGCATGACCTGGGCGGCCAGTGGTCCCGGCCTGCAACCGCGCCACCTGGCTTCGCTGGGCGTCGCGGAAATATTTGCGCTGCGCACCCGGCTCATCGCCGACGCCGTGGCCGGTTTCGCACCGGATATTGTCATGGTCGAGCATAACATGACCGGGCTCATGAACGAATTGGCGCCGGTGCTGCAACAGAAACGCTCCAGTCAATCCGGTGGGAGCGACTTCGCCCTGGTCCATCTTTGCCGCGGCATCCTGAGCGCCTATCCGCACCCTCCAGGCCTGCCCGCCCCAGCGGTGCAGCCGCTCGAAGTGGCGGAGCTGGCCGGGCTCTACGATTTTATCTACGTTTTCGACGACCGCCAGGCCGTGGCAGGCCAAGGCGCACCCTGGCAGAACCGGCCCGAGCTGGCCGAGCGCATCGCTTTCCTGGGCAGGATCGGTATCCGAAACCGCGCTGAGCTGCCGGCGGCCACGGTGGTGAAACGGGCCTGGGGTCTGGACGACGCCCCCCTGGTTCTGTTCTCCCTGGGCCGGGTGGGGCCGGTGGCCGCCCTGACCCAGGCCCTGGCCGTCGCCGGCTTGCCCCTGGGGAGCCAGTTGGCGGTGATGGTCGATCCCTATCTGGCCCCGGCCGAACGCGAAAGCCTGGCGCGCTGCGCCGGCGAGTTGGGGGCCAGACTGCTGGGATTCACCCCTTACCTGGTGGAGTTGATCAACGCGGCCGAGCTGCTGATCTGCCGGGCGGGCTACAACATCTTCAACGAGGCCTTGCTCTGCGGGGTGCGCGCCCTGTTCGTGCCGGAAAACCACGGCGGCCTGGAACAGGAGCGCCGGGTGGCCCGCCTGTCCGGGCCGCACCAGGCCTGGGCCAGCGAGGCCGAGGTGCTGGATGGCCGGGCGGGCGTCAAGCTGGCCGGCCTGTTGCGCGCCCCGCGCGACCCCGACCCGCCGGCCCTGGACCGTTTCGCGGCGGGTCGGCGCATAGTGGGCGACCTCCAGCAATGGCTGGCCCGCCGGTCCCGGCCCGGGGGTGCGGAGCCCGACCATTGCCACGCCTGATCCTTTTGCGCCACGGCCAGAGTGCGTGGAACCTGGAGGGGCGCTTCGCCGGCTGGGGCGACCCGCCCCTGAGTCCCGAAGGAATCCGGCAGGCCCGGGCCGCCGGCCGCCGGATGGCCGCTGCTGGGGCAGGGCCGGACGCGGTCTTCTGCTCGGCCCTGGCCCGTGCCGGCCAGACCCTGGCCCTGGCGCTGGAGGGGGCAGGGGCCGCCCCCGGGGAAACGGTGGTCTCCTGGCGGCTCAACGAGCGCCACTGCGGTCAGTGGCAGGGGCGGCTCAAGCGCGAGATCGACGACGCCAGGCTCATGGCCTGGCGCGACCAGCCCCAGGTCCGGCCGCCCCGGCTGGAGCCGGACGACCCCCGCCACCCCCGTCACGACCCGCGCTACAAGGATGTGCCTGCCTCACTGCTGCCCAGCGGCGAGTCATACGCAGACCTGGCCCAGCGACTGCGGCCGCTGTGGCGGGACGGGATCTCCCCCAACCTGCGGGTGCACCAGTGCGTCTGGGTGGTGGGGCACGATGGCAGCCTGCGCTCCCTGGCGGCAATCGCCCTGGCCGCCGGGCCGGTGGCGCTGGACCCGCCCCCGCTGCCCCCGGCCGAGCCCTTTGTCCTCGAACTAAACGCCGAACTGAAGGTCATGGCGGCGGGCTTTTTGGCCTAAGTCGGGCCGGGGGGGCCAGGCGGGTGGGGTGCGTCTCAGAGGCGGGGGGCGATGGCCCGGTCGTCAGCCTCCCGCTGGCGCAGGCGTGCCAGCATGGGGCCCAGGTTGGCCTCGATCAATGCTTCCCGTTGGCTGATGGACTGCGGGTCCGCGCCGCCGACCTCCGCGAAGTCCAAGCGGCAGCGCTCGAACAGGGCCTGGGGACGCAGAGTCAGTTCGCAGAGCCCGTAGTCGCCGGGCCGCCGGGCCATGAGCGAGCCCGGCTCCAGCAGGAAGCGGTGCAGGGCGAACTCCACCCAGGGTGAATCCAGCAAGGGCTCGACCAGGTCTCGCAGGGCCAGGGCGTCGGCCAGGCTTTCATTGGGGGTGTGATACATCAGATGGAGATGGCTCTTGATGCCCAGTCGTTGGCATTGGGCCAACAATTGACCGACCCGCTGCACCCGAAAACCCTTGCCCAGCAGACGGACCGTGGGCTGGTGCATCGCCTCCACACCCCAGAACAGGCTGAAGCAGCCGGAGCGGCGGGCCAGGGCCAGCAGCTTGGCGCTGAAACCGCTGACGCGGGCATAGGCGTACCAGCTCATGCCCGGCAGCTCGGCGGCCAAACGCCGGCAAATCTGCGCCAGCAGGGCGGGGTTGGCGTTTACGCTGGCGTCGCAGAACACGAAGTCCCGGCTGCCGTAGGTTTCGGCCAGTGTCTTGAGTTCCCCGACCACCTTGTCCGGGGGCTTGCATCCGAACTCGTCCACCAGGCGGCCGGTGCAAAAGCTGCATCTTGAGACGCAGCCCTTGCTGATCCGGTAAGGCAGGAACAGCGTCTGGCGGCCCGTGGCCGGATGGAGCAAGCGGTACTCGCTCAGGTCCAGTCCGCTGAAATCCGGGATGCACTCCTTCGCGGCCGGCAGGCTGGCCGGCGGGTTTTGTCGCTCCTGATCGCCCTGGCGGAACCAAGCTCCGGGCAACCGGGCCAAGTCGAGCTTGTCCGGCCCGGCCAGCATCCGGCCCAGCAGTGCCAACGGAGCTTCGCCGCTGCCCCGCAGCCACAGATCCACCAGGCCGGTGGTTAGGGGATCAAGCTGCGCCTGGATGGTGATGAAGGGTCCGCCGAAGACGATCAGGGCCTTGGGCGCCAGGCGCCGCAGGCGCTGGGCCAGCAGGAGGGCGGCCCAGTACTGAGGGTAGGCCATGATCGAGAAGGCGTAGGCCGGCGCCGGCCGGGGCAGCGGGTCGGCGTATTTGGCGGCAAAGGCCGCCAGGCGGGCGCTGGCGCGGCGGCCCTGCAAATGGTCCAGGTACTCGGCCTGGCCGAAGCCGTGCGCGGGAGAGTGGAAGTCAGGATCCTGCGGGGAGTGGTGGAGATAGATAGGCAGCAGATCGTGCTGGCGCACCGGGATTCCGCATGCCTTGAGATGGGCGCAGAGCACCGCCATGCCGTAGGGCGGGACCTTGGTGGGCAGGTAGCGCTTGCTCAGGGCCGGCGGATGCACCAGCACCAACGGGGCGCTATCCGAGAGCGGCCGGCCCTGGCCTGGCCTGGGGGTCGTGTGCGAAGACGTTGGCGCGTACACCAGCTTGCCTCACGGCAGGGGCCTGTAATATGCTCGCGTTGTTTCACGCCATCTTAGCCGGACGGGAGCGGCAGTGAAAGCGCATTTGCACCCGCCAGCAAAGCGGAAAGCCCTTTGCGGACCTCGTTCCCGCGGGCGGTGCGGCCGGGCCGTTTGGCTGGCCGTCGCGGTCCTGGCCTGCGGCGCGCTGCTGTGCCTGCCGCTGGCGGCGCGGGCCATGGAGCAATCGCCGGACCGGGTGATCATCAAGGCCGCCGATATTGAGCGCTTGGACGTGCAGACCATCCAGGACCTGCTCAACCTGGTGCCCGGCGTGCAGGCCGACTCCAGCACGGTGACCATCCGCGGCTCCAACTCGGTGCGGGTGTTGCTGGATGGCCTTCTGCTCAACAGTGCGCTCACCGCCGGCTCCACCATCAAATGGAACCTGGTCTCCCTGCCGGCGGTGGCCGAGGTGGTGATCCGCAAGGGCTCCGGCGCGGTGGAGCACGGCGACGACAGCAGTGGGGGCGTCATCACCATCACCACCAAACGCATGCAAAGCGACCGCGGCTATGCCCAGGTCAGCTTCGGGGGTTTTGGCATCCAGGACCACCAGGCAGGGGCCTCACGGGCGGCCCCGGACTGGGGGCTGCGGGCCGACGCCGCCTACTACCACAGCGACGGGTTCCGGTTGAACAATGACAAGACCATCTGGCGGCTTAACCTAAAGTCGTCCATAGCCCCGGCCGCCTGGGCTCCGGCCAAGGCCGCGGGCACGGCCGACGACCTCTCCCTGGGCCTGAACTACTCCCTCACCGAGCGGGGGCTGCCTGGTCTGCCGGCCTTTCCCAACCCCCAGGCCCGCGAGCGCCAGCGCGATTTCGGGGCCTCGCTCGCCTTCAAGCACCTGGGCGTGTCCAGCGGCACTTATCTGACCAACTTCCGCAACGACTTCAGCAACCCGCCCAAGCACCTGTTCACCGAGCTGGAGAGTTGGGCCATTCGCCAGGAGCTGAAAAGTCAGGCCGCGCCGGGCGTTCTGGGGCCGCTGGGCTGGGGGGTGTCCCTGCAAGACCGCTGGGCGCGGGGCAACAGCATCAGCGCGGTGGCCGAGCAAAGCTACGGCGTTTACGCCACCAAGAAGGTCGCAGTCAGCAGCCTTCCGGTGAAGCTGAACCTGGGCCTGCGCCACAACGGCTATTCCAATTTCGACCCGGTCCTGAACCCCGAGGCCGACCTGGCGCTGAACCTGGGCAGGCTCTCGCTGCGGGGCGGGGTGTCAGTGTCCAACAACGTCCCCACTTTTTTGCAAAGGTACTATCGCAACAGCAGCACCGAGCCCAACCCGGACCTGGACCTGGAGCGGAGCACCAACTACAGCGTCGGGGCGTCCTATCAACCCGCGCCGGGCTGGCAGGCCGAGCTGACCCTCTATGACAACCTGGTCAAGGACCGCATCACCTTCATCCTGGGCAACAACGGCGTGGGACGTTATGAGAATGTCGGCGAGGCCAGGCTGGAAGGCGTCGACCTGTCCCTGACCGGCAACCCATGGCAGTGGCTGCGCCTGCAGGTGGCCTATGGCTACCTGGACGCCAAGGACCTGACCACCGACCGCTGGCTGCCCGGCAAGTCCCGGCACAGCGCCCGCCTGGACCTGCAAATTGCGCCCACGGCCAAGAGCCTGGCCGGCGCCAAGGTCAGCTACTACTCCCCGGCCTTCACCCGGGCGGACAACACCGATTCCGCCGGCAGCTACTGCGTGGTGGACCTGCGTGGGGAGATTTCCTGGCAGGGCTTGCGGCTGTTCGCCAAGCTGGACAACTGCCTGGACGAGGAGTACCTCACCGGCGACGGCTACCCCGGCTCGCCCCGCACCTGGCAAGTGGGCCTGGTTCGCGACTTCTAGCCTGACACCCCGCCCGGGCGGCCAATGCCCAGATCAGCTAACTGGCACAAGCCGGCGAGCCGCCCGTTGTAATTGATGGAGCCGGCGATGGGATTTGAACCCGCGACCTGCTGATTATGAATCAAGCGAGGTTGCCAGCTAACTATTTGTATGGATTAGATTAAATATCTGGCTGGGATACTTTTGCGATACCGGCCTCAATCCAGGTCGTGCTTCAACTCACGATAAAGGTCAACAATCCGCGCCATGCCGCGGGTGTAAATTTGGGTCGTGGTGATGCTCGCGTGTCCCATGACTTCCTGAATAATGCGCTCGTTCACGCCCCGCGCCGCCATCCAGGTCGCAGCAGTATGCCGGAGATCATGCAAGTGGGCATCTGGCACCCCAGCCAAGCGGGCGGTGCGTTTGAACCAGTGGCTCAAGGTATGGCTGGTCACGGGTTTGCCGCCAAAGACCCAAACCGGTCCCACCTCGGCGGTTGGCATCATTCGTAAAGCAGACACAGCCCCAGGCATCAAGGGAACCAGTCGTTCCTTGTCTCCCTTGCCAACCAGGCGCGCCCAGGGTGCATCGTTTTCCAGGTGAACATCCTTCCAGTGAAGATCGATCACCTCTTGGCGCCGGGCGCCGGTCCAAAGAAAAAACTCCCAGAGGGCCCGACGCTCTGGAGAGGCTTCTTTTGCCAGCACCTGGTCAATTTCCTCTGGCGTGAGCGCTCTCGGCAAGCGGCTGGGTGGTTTGACCCTGCGGATGCGCGGGGCTTCTTTCAAATAGCCCCATTCTACCGCCTGGTTCAGAGCAGCCCTGATGTGGCCGAGATAGGAGTTGATCGAAAATGGCGAACAGCCTTTACTGAGCAGGATTGATACCCAGCCGTCAATTTTTCTCTGCCGGATCGAACGCAGAAGGCATTTGGCCCCCAATACGTTCTCCAGCGAGCGAAGCGCTATCGAGTCTTGGCGTTTGGTGGCGGGGCTCAGTTTCAAAGGCGCCCGGTGGGCCAAGTATTCCTCAATGAACTGGCTAAGGGTTTTGGTGCTGGGGTCCAACTCGGCCAGGCGCCCCTCCAGCTTGGCCTTTTCCATCTCGCGCATATACGCATGCGCCTGGGCCTCGGTGGTGATGCCGTACTTGGCCAGGGACTCACGATAGAGCCGGCCGCCCTGGAGCCGGGTCCGGTAGTACCACTTGCCGTTGCGCTGGAAGACACCGCCCATGCCCCGCATCATAGCCCCAGCCGTTTCCTGGTTTCAAGAACAGCGCGCCCCACCGGCCCGGCGCCGGCCAGCTCGTCATGATAGCTGTCAATCGAGGCCCGCTTGATCCACCACTCGCCCCCGCCCTTGGGACCCCGCCTGAATTCCTGGTTGCGATAGCCCACCACCTTGCCCGCGGCCACCAGCTGCAGGAGCTTATCCCGGCTCATGCGGGCATAGTCGGCCGCCTCGGCCAGGGGTAGCCACTCTGGCCAGGGGCGCACGACCATGGGGCCCGCGGGTTGCATCAGGCCTCACGCCGAAGGGACGCCAGCCGCGTGCTGAGGCCAGGCAGGAAAAGGCCATGCTCGCCAGCGGCCTCTGCCGAGGACGCGGATGGTGAAAGGGCCGAAGATAGAAAAAGAGCGCCCACCCTGGGTTTGCTCCAGGCTGGGCGCATCGGCGGTCAGATGGGGTGAAGTGAAGTTACCTCGGCAGGTGAATCCTGTCAAGGCAGCCTTGGCGCGGACCCGGCTGGGCTTGTCCGGATATCCCCGTCCGTCTGCAACTCGACCTGTGGCTTATTTTAGGATAAGGCGTTTTCCTAAAATAAGCGTGCCGGCAATTTTAGTTTCCCCCCTGATCAGTAGGTGCATAAACGCTGGACTCTACTACCTGAAGCCGGGTAGGATTGGCCGATTGCTTGCCAATTCATGTTTACGGCTCAGCTTCGACGGGGGGCATGAAGCCAGAGACCAGAGCAAGAGTCCTCATTGACCAGCAACTCACCGAGGCTGGCTGGGTCTTGCAGGACTTGAATCAACTCAATCTGGCCGCCGGCCTGGGGGTGGCCGTGCGCGAGTTCCCCACCAGCAGGGGGCCTGCCGATTACGTCCTCTTCGTGGCTGGCAGGCCTGCTGGCGTGGTGGAAGCGAAAAAGGTCGGCACCACCCTTAGCGGAGTTGCCGAGCAAACCGCTAAATACCAAGAGGGCATCCCGGACATCCTCCCCCACGTGCCGGACCAGCCGCCCTTCGCCTATGAGTCCACCGGCAAGGAAATGTACTTCAGGGACCAGCGGGACCCCCAACCCCGTTCGCGCCCGGTCTTTCACTTCCACCGTCCCGAAACCCTGCAAGAGTGGCTGGAGCAGGGCGGCACCCTGCGAGCCCGCTTGACCGCCTTGCCGCCTTTGCCCACCGCCGGCCTGCGTGGCTGCCAGGTCGAGGCCATCACGAACCTGGAGCGATCCTTCGCCCAGGACCGGCCGCGCTCCCTGATTCAGATGGCCACCGGCAGCGGCAAGACCGTCATGGCCGTGAGCTTCATCTATCGCCTGCTCAAGTTTGCTGGCGCCAGGCGGGTGCTGTTCCTGGTGGACCGCCGCTCCCTGGCCAAGCAGACCTTGGATGAATTCCAGCAATATCAGACTCCCGATGATGGCCGCCGGTTCACCGACCTCTACAACGTCCAGCGCTTGAGCTCCAATCGCCTGGACCTGGTCAGCCGGGTGTGCATCAGCACCATCCAGCGGGTCTATTCCATGCTTTGCGGTGGCTCCGAGCCTGACGAGGAACTGGAGGAGCGCTCTGGCTTTGACGTCGCCCCGGCCGAGGAGAAGCCCAGGGAAGTGGTGTACAACCCGGCGGTGCCCATCGAGACCTTTGACTTTATCGTCACCGACGAGTGCCACCGCTCCATCTATCATTTATGGCGGCAGGTGCTGGAGTACTTCGACGCCTACCTGATCGGGCTCACGGCCACGCCCAGCAAGCAGACCATCGGCTTTTTCGGCAACAACCTGGTCATGGAATACAACCACGAGCGGGCCGTGGCCGATGGCGTGAACGTCGGCTATGAGGTCTACCGCATCAAGACCAGGATCACCGAGGCCGGCAGCCAGGTGGAGGCCGGCTACTACGTGGACAAGCGCGACCGCCAGACCCGGGAGAAGCGCTGGGAGCAGCTTGACGAGGACCTGGTCTACCCGTCCAACCAGCTTGACCGCGACGTGGTGGCCCTGGACCAGATCCGGACGGTGGTGCGCACCTTCCGGGACAAGCTGCCCGAGATGTTCCCCGACCGAACCGAGGTGCCCAAGACCGTGGTCTTCGCCAAGGATGACAGCCA
>JAZDHW010000039.1:0-2412 GCA_043805555.1 Pseudomonadota bacterium | reverse complement strand
TCTTGAAGCCTTCGTGGATGGCGTTGTAGAGGCTGCGGGGCAGCAGGGCGTCGCCGACCACGTAAAGCTCGTCGCAGAAATACTCCAGGTCGCTGAACAGCCCCTGGCGGGGCAGACGCGGCCCGGCCAGGACCACGCTGTCGGCGGCCAGGGTCACCTCCTGGCCCTGGTGGCGCAGGCGCACCTGGCCCTGGTCCACCGCGATCACCTGGGCCTCGCTGAAGACCTCGATGCCCAGCTCCTTGACCAGGCTGGCGTGGCGCCACTTGAAGGTGGGCGAGACGTCGAAGTCCACCCGGCGGTTGGCCTCCACGATCACCGGCCGCTTGCCCTGAGTGGCCAGGACCTCGGCCAGGGTCAGCCCCACCTTGCCGCCGCCCAGGATCACCACCCGCTGGCCCGCCTGCTCGTAGGTCTGGTTGGCCAGGAGGCCTTCGGCCGACAGCAGCTCAACTTCCGGGGCCACCGGGAAGGCCGGGGCGGCGGCCTGGGCGCCGCAGGCCACGATCACCACGTCCGGGAAGTAGGCCACCGTGACCTTGCGGTCCACCGGGGTGTTCAGGTACACGGTCACGCCCAGGTCCTTGAGGCGCAGCTCGTAGTAGCGCAACAGCTCCAGGAGCACCTCGCCGCCGCCGATGTCGCGCGAGGAGGGCCACAGGGCCCCGCCCAGGCGCTCGCGGGCCTCAAAGAGGGCCACCTCGTGGCCGCGCTGGGCCGCGGCGAGGGCCGCCTCCAGGCCGGCCGGCCCGCCGCCGATGACCATGACCTTCTTCTTGACCGCCGCGGGCTTGAGGTCGTACTCGGGCTCCACCTCGTGGCCCAGGCGGGGGTTGACCGCGCAGATGTAGGGCTGGTTGGCGAACATCTTGGCCAGGCAGAGCATGCAGCCGATGCAGGGCTTGATGCGCTCGGGCCGGCCGGCCTTCATCTTGTGGGCCAGCTCGGGGTCGGTCAGGAAAGGCCGGCAGACCTCCCAGACATCGAAGGCGCCGTTGGCCAGGGCCTTCTCGGCCTCCCAGGGGTCGGCCAGGCGGGGGCCGAAGGCCAGGGGCACGTCGCCAATGACCTTCTTGGCCCTCTCGGCCAGGTAGAGCCACTGGGTGCGCCCCACGTCGCGGCCCAGGGCGCCCTTGCGCGACTCGTGCCAGCCGATGACCATGCTGATCATGTCCACGCCCAGGTCGGCGGCGATGCGCATGTTCTCGATGCACTCGTCCTCGCTGGCCCCGCCGAACTCGCCCATCAGCTCGGTGCCGTTGAGCCGGATGATCACCAGCTTGTCCGGACCCACGGCCTGGCGCAGGGCCTTAAGTATCTCGATCATGAAGCGCGCCCGTTTCTCGTGGGAGCCGCCGTACTCGTCGCTGCGCTGGTTGGTGAAGGGCGAGAGGAAGGTGCTCATCAGGTAGCCCAGGAAGCTCGTGACCTCCACCCCGTCGAAGCCGGCCTTGACGCAGCGCTCGGCGGCCCGGGCGTGGTCCTCGATGGCCAGGGCGATCTGATCCTTGGTCATGGCCTGGGGCGGGCGGAAGTGGCGCAGGGTCTGGGGGGTGTCGGAGGCCTGGAGGCAGTAGTCCAGGTCGATGCCGCCGTAGCGGCCGCCGTGCAGCACCTGCTGGATGGCCACGGCCTGTTTGGCGTGGAACAGATCGGCGATGCGCCCGATGCCGGGGATGAAGCGGTCGTCGTAGAGGGCCAGTTGGCGGTGGTAGGCCTTGCCCTCGCCGCCCTGGTCGGGATAGGCCCCCTGGTTGGTCATCATGGCCGCGCCGGTGGCGGCGATGACCTGGTCCCGGGCGAACTCCCGCTCGCTCAAAAAGCCCTCGCGGGTGTTGAAGTTGCTCACGCAGCAGGCGGCGTATTTGATGCGGTTGGCCAGGTGGAACCTGCCCACCTGGATGGGGCTGAAGACGTGCGGGAAATTGCTGTCGGTCATGCTGGGCCTCCCACGGTGTTTGGTGGAACGAAGGTTCGGCCCGCGAGAGAGCAAGCAGCATGCCATAGGGTATCTTCTTGATTTATTATGATTATTAATTTTAAGCCGAACGATTAGTGAAAATATCTTTCAATGCAATTGAAAGATATTTTCAAGCGATGCTTTTCTGTTGCGGAGTGCCAACCCGATTTGTTATGGAAAGTGATGACGAGGGGCTGATTTTGGTAGTGGCGTAATATCAATTAGTTGCTTGTCAGGAGAGGCGGCGGCCGCCCGGCGGGCCGGCCCAGGCGCAACCCGACTTGACCGGGGCTCCGGCGCTGGCGCCTAGATGTTGTTGTCAAACAGGTTGTGCACAGCAGGCCAGCCTGGAGAGTGGTGGTTTATGGTTTAAGGAGGCGTGCGGCCTCCGGTGGTTGTAGTAGGCGATCCATGGAGCCAGGAAGCTTTTCCTCTCATCGGAGGACTCGTAG
>JAZDHW010000038.1:0-3598 GCA_043805555.1 Pseudomonadota bacterium | reverse complement strand
GGCATCCTTGGGCCCGGCCTCGGCGTCCAGGGCCCCGGCCGCGGCGGCGGTGATGAGCGGCGCGGCCGGCAGCACCGTGAGGCCGAAGCGGGCCGCGTCGTCCTCGCCGGCCAGGCTGGCGCTGAAGGTCAGGGCGGCCGGGCCGGGCCGCTCGGCCCGGACGCCAAAGCCCACCGGCAGGCTCTGGCCGGGTTGCAGGTCCACGGCCTGCTCGGCCGGACCGGTGAGCGTCAGGCCCCCGGCGCTGGCCTTGACCACGGCCCGGCCGGGGGCCTCGCCCAGGTTCTGCACCAGGACGCGCGCGCTGAAGCGGTCGCCGGCCACGGCGAAGCGGGGCAGGGCCGAGAGCAGTTGCAGGGGGCGCTTGGCCCGGATCACGGCCTGGCCCAGGCCGAAGTCGCCGCCGCTGTCGGCGGCCACGGCCACCAGGCGGTAGGCGGTGAGGCTGTCGGGCAGCCTGAACTCCACCGCCAGGCGGCCGTCGCTATCGGACTGGCCCTGGGCCAGCCAGAACACGGCCGGATGGAAATCGCGGCGCACCGCCGCCCCCAGGCCGCCGCCGCCGGCCTCGCCTTCGCCCTTCTGGCCGGCGAAGCGCTGGCCCACCACCTGGGTGCGGCCGTCGGCGGTCATGACCCGGAGCGGCCGGGGCCGGTTGAAGGTGGCGCGGGGGTCATAGGAGTTCTGCCCGCCGGCCGCGCTGAGCACCCGCTCGTCCACGGCCAGGAAGGTCACCTGCCCGGCCAGGGGCCGGCCCTGGACGTCGGTGACCAGGGCCTCGGCCCGCACGTCCTGGCCGGGGCGGTAGTCGGTGCGCTCGGCCCGGACCTTCACCCCCAGGCCGGTGGCGGCGGCCTTGACCTTGATGGGCGCGTAGCCGATGCGCACCTGGGGCTTGCCCAGGTCCGGACCCTGGCCGGTGCTCTCGGCCGCGCGGCCGCGCACCAGGAGCACGCCCACGTACAGGTTGGGCGCGTCCGCGGCCTCGATGGGCACCTCCACCACCGGGGCCGGGCCTTCCACGGCCTGCTGCCACTGGCGGCGCACGCCGTCCCGCTCCACGCTGATCAAGGCCGTGGCTGCGCGGAAGGGGTTCTTGATCAGCACCCGCACCGACTGGCCCGGCCTGGCCTCGGCCGGCTGGGCCACCAACTCCAGGCGGTGGTCGTCGAAGCGCTGCCAACCGGCCTGGCCCGGCCCGGCGGCGTAGACATAGGCGGCCGAGCGGTTGACGCGGCCCTGGTCGTCGGTCACCTCGGCCTTCAGCACGTAGGTGCCGGCCTCGGGCGGGGTGAAGCCGGCCTGGCCGCCCTGCGGGGCCAGGTCCATGGCCCCCTGCCAGACCTGGTCCCGGCGTACCCGGCCCAGGTGGCGGTAGAACCCGCCCGGCCCGCGCTCGCGCACCGTTTCCCAGTATTCGTGATAGGCCGTGAGCCGCACCTTCAGCGCCGGGGCCGGCTTGTCGTCGCTGGTGGCGGCCAGCAGGTCGAAGGCCGCCGGCTGGCCGGCCGTGGCCAGGCCGGGGCTGCGCAGGCCCACGTAGAGCGCGGCGGGATGGGCCAGGAAGCCCTGGCGGCCGGTCACGCCGAGCCCGCTGGCGTCGGAGACCGTGGCCTCCAGGCTCACCCGCGCCGGCCGGCCCGGCTCGGGTTGGGGCGCGGGCAGGCTGAAGCTGGCCCGGCCCTGGCCGTCCAGCCTGGCCTCCAGGCTGCCCAGGCTCTTGGTCTGGGGCGATTCGTAGTCGCTCATCGGCTCGTCGCCCACGGCGTAATCAGCCAGGCGCTGGGGCGCGAAGGCCTCGAAGCGCTGGTTCACGGCCAGCTTGGCCTGGCCGCCGGCCACCGGGCTGCCGAAGAGATAGCGCGCCTCCACGCCCAGGGGCAATCCGGCCGGCGCGCCCAGGCTGGCCGCGGGCGGGCTCAGGCTGACCGCGAAATCCGGCGGCCGGAAGGAGGCCACCCGGAACCCGCCGGCGGATAGCTCCTGGCCGCCGGCCTTGAGCACCAGGGCGTACTCGCCCAGGCGGGCCGCGGGCGAGAGGGGGAATTCGCCGGCCAGCGAGCCAAAGGCGTTGGGCCGGGCCTTGGTCTCCACGAGCTTGCGGCCGTAGGGGTCGCGCACGCTGAGGGTGACTTCCTCCTCCGGCGGCAGGGTCAGGCCGTCCGGGCCCTCGGCGCGTAGATAGACCACGTAGCGCACGGCCTGGCCGGGCAGGTAGAGCGGCAGTTGGGTGATGGCGTGGGCCAGCAGCGGGGAGCGGGCCTCGGGCATCTGGTAGTCCACGTCGGCGCCCAGCGCGAAGGTCAGGTCGCCGGACCAGGAGCCGGGCAGCACCGCGAAGTCCGCGCCCAGGCGGGCCAGCAAAAAGACCCGGGGCCCCAGCCAGGGCCGCTTCTTGTCCTCGGTCGGCTTCAAGGCGGCCAGGCCGGGCATCCGGGCCAGGCCCGCTTCGTCGCTGACGCCCTGCCACAGCATCCGGTTGCGGTGGTCGCGCACCTCCAGGGCCACCCCGGCCAGGGCGCGGCCGGAAGCCAGGCTGGTGATCCAGGCCAGGCCGGAGTTTGCGCCGGCCTTGAAGCTGAGCCCCAGGTCGGTCGCCTGCACCAGGGCGCGGCGGATCTCCAGGCTGGGCTGGTTGCGGTGGTCGGGCAACTCGGCGCGCAGGTCGATAAGGGTCAGGCCGCCCTGGGGCGGGCGGCCCAGCAGCGCGGCCAGGTCCAGGGGCCTCAGCGCGAGCTGGTTGGGGGCCAGGTCGAAGCGCAGATCGGCCTGCACCGCGCCCGATGCCGGCTCGGGCCGGCGCGGCTTCCGGTCCCAGGGCCGGTCCTGTTCGGCCACCAGGGCCGGCACCGCGGCCTCGGGGCCGATGTATTGCACGGCCGCGCGCACCAGATCCAGGTTGCGCAGGCGCAGGGGATAGAGCGCCTTGGCCTCGGCCTCCAGCACGCCCTTGCCGCCCAGGAGCGAAAACACCGGGGCCAGGTCGCCGGTCGTGAGTTGCAGCTTGAGCGGCTCGGCCATGCGGGCGCCATAGTCGTCAGTTGCGCCGGCGGCGATCTCCAGGGTGTAGTTGCCGCGCGGCTTGAGGCCCAGGTCCAGGAAGACCCAGCGGGTGGGCTCCTTCTCGCTGGGCGGGTTGGGGCTGGCGTCGGGCGGGGTCAGCTTGAGGCGGCCGTAGATCTCGGCCGGCTGGACCGGGTTGTTGAACTCGATGAGCAGGCTGGCGGCCGGGTCCAGGCGGCCGTCGGGCCGGCGGGCCATCTCCCACTTGACCGCGGCCAGGGGATCGAAGGAGCGGTAGTCGGCCCGGATGGGCGCGGCGCTGGCCAGGCCGCCGCCGGCGGGCGGGATGCCGGGGTCCAGCACCAGGGCCACGTCCTGCCCGGCCGGCAGGTCCTCGGCCGCCTCCAGGGCGTAGGTGCGGGCCATAAGCTCCGGGCCCGGCGGCATCCAGGGCTCGCGGGGCAGCTCGTTGGCGGTCAGCGCGATGCGCCGGCCGGCGCCCTCCAGGTGGGCGCGCGCGCCCCGCGCGGCCCGGTCCACCCGCTGGTTCAGGCTGACCCGCAGCCGGGGCCGGGGGCCCAGGGCCGGGCCCGGG
>JAZDHW010000037.1:0-12588 GCA_043805555.1 Pseudomonadota bacterium | reverse complement strand
CGAGGACGAGCTGCGGCACATGCTCTGCACGGCGCTGCAACACGACGGCCCCGTGGCCCTGCGCTACCCCCGGGGACGCGGTCCTGGCGCGGCCATCGCCGGCCCGCCCCGGCTCCTGGAGTGGGGCAAGGGCCAGGTGCTCCGCGAGGGCGATGACGTGGCCCTGATCGCCATCGGCGTGGGCGTGCAGGCGGCCCTGGAGGCGGCCGAGGATTTGGCGGGGCAGGGCGTGCAGGCCACGGTGGTCAACGCCCGCTTCATCAAGCCCCTGGACGAGGAGCTGATCGCTGGCCTGGCCGCCCGGTGCCACAAGATCGTCACCGTGGAGGAGAACGTGGCCGCCGGCGGCTTCGGCTCGGCGGTGCTGGAGTGCCTGGCCCGGCGGGGCCTGCGCGAGGTGGCGGTCAAGGTGGTGGCCGTGGGCGACGTCTTCGTGGAGCACGGCAGCCAGGCGGAGTTGCGCGCCCTGCACGGCGTGGACCGGGCCGGGGTGGTCGGCGCGGCCCTGGCCCTCTTGGCCAGCTAGGCCGTGGACCAGGGCAAGCGTCCGGAGCAGCGCCAGCGCCATAGCCAGCGCCTGGATCAGCGTCTGGTGGAGCTGGGCCTGGCCGAGAACAAGAGCCGCGCCCAGGGGCTCATCCTGGCCGGGCTGGTGAGCGTGGACGGACAGCCAGCCCAAAAGGCCGGCCAGGGCGTGGGGCCGGCCAGCGATATCAGCGTCAAGGGACCCGAGCACCCCTATGTGTCCCGCGGCGGCGTCAAGCTGGCCGGGGCGCTGGGCCACTTCGGCCTGGAGGTGGCCGGCCTGACCTGCCTGGACGTGGGCGCCAGCACCGGCGGGTTCAGCGATTGCCTGCTGCAACGGGGAGCCCAGGCCATCACGGCGGTGGACGTGGGCTATGGCCAGCTGGCCTGGAAGCTGCGCACCGACCCCCGCGTCACCCTGCACGAGCGGGTCAATGCCCGCGACCTGCCTCCTGACCTGGCGCCCGGACCCTTTGATCTCATCGTGGCCGACGTCTCCTTCATCAGCCTGACCCTGGTGCTGCCAGGGCTCACGGGCCGCCTGGCGCTGGGCGGGAGGGTGCTCTGCCTGGTCAAGCCCCAGTTCGAGGCCGGCCGGGGCCAGGTGGGCTCCGGCGGGGTGGTGCGCGACCCAGAGGTGCGCCAGGCGGCCGTGGACAAGGTGGCCGCCTGCCTGGCCGGCCTGGGCCTCGCCGTGCTGGGCCAGTGCGTCAGCCCCATTCAGGGACCGGCCGGCAATGTGGAGTTTTTTATCCTGGCCACGGCCCCGCCGGCGGGGGCGGGCCAGGCGGGGGAGGGGTCGTGAGCCTAAGGCGTTTCATCCCCTCGCCGGCCCCGGCCTCGGGCGTGCTGCCGGTGATGACCGGCGCGGCCATGATCAGCCTCTCGCCGGTCTGCGTCAAGCTGGCCCATGTGGGACCCACCACGGCCGGCTTCTACCGCATGCTCTTCGGGGGCCTGATGCTGGCGGCCCTGCTCTTGATCACCCGCCAGGGTCTCAGGGTCCAGCGCCGCAACCTGGGGCTGTGCCTGGTCTGCGCCGTCTTTTTCGCCCTGGACCTGACCTTCTGGCACCGCAGCATCCACATCGTGGGGCCGGGCCTGGCCACCATTCTCTCCAACTTTCAGGTCTTCTTCCTGGCCGGCTTCGGGGCCTTGTTCTTTGGCGAGCGCCTGACCTGGCGCATGTGGCTGGCCATCCCTCTGGCCATGCTGGGGCTGTTTTTGCTGGTGGGAATGCACCAGGGCGGCCTGGGGCCGGACCACCTGTCCGGCCTGGGCTACGGCTTCCTCACCGCCCTGTGCTACGCCTCCTACCTGCTGTGCCTGCGCCGCCTGCAATTGGATCAGGACGCCGCCGCGGCCATGGCCCACATGACCGTCATCTCCCTGGCCTGCGCGGCCATCATGGGCCTGGAGGCCTATGCCCAGGGCGAGTCCCTGGTCATCCCCGACGGCCAGACCTGGACGGCCCTGGTGGGCTACGGCCTGGCCGGCCAGGTGCTGGGCTGGGTGCTGATCTCCCGGGGCCTGCCGCGCACCCCGGCCTCCCTGGGCGGGCTGCTCCTGTTGTTGCAGCCAACCCTGTCCTTCATCTGGGACGTGCTCTTCTTCGCCCGGCCCACCGGGGCGCTGGAGGCGGCCGGCGCCTGCGGGGCCTTGCTGGCCATCTATCTGGGCGCCGGCGGCCGGCGTCAACCCGCCGCTCCCGCCCGACCGGGGCCGCGCGGGTAAAAAAGGTGATCAGGCCGGGGCTGCATAGTATATTTTGCGGCAAGAGTGGAAATAAACGCGCGGGCCAGGAAAACCCCCGCGTGGCCCTTTAATCCAGGATAATGGCCTCAGGGAGCGGCATTCACCGCGCGGACCGCCGTGGAGTTGGCGCCTGCCTGTGCATGGACAAGATTCATAGCTTTTGGGGAGATTTCATGGCCACCAAATCCAGCAAGCTGAACAAGAAACAGGTCAAGGCCCTCGGCGATCGCCTTTTGCTGCAACCCAAGAGCGTTTGGGATCAGGCCGACCAGAAGGCCCGCCAGGAAATCTTCGCCATGGGCGAGCGCTACAAGGCTTTCCTGGACCAGGCCAAGACCGAGCGCCTGGCCGTGCGCGTCATCCGCGAGATGGCAAAAGCCCAGGGCTTCAAGCCCCTGGGCAAGAAGAACAAGGCCGGCAAGTACTACGCCGAGTTCGCCGGCAAGACCATCGCCCTGGCCGTGCTGGGACAACGGCCGGTGGCCCAGGGCATCCGCCTCATCGGCTCGCACATCGACGCCCCGCGTCTGGACCTGAAGATGCAGCCTCTCTACGAGAACCTGGAGATGGCCTTCCTCAAGACCCAGTACTACGGCGGCATCAAGAAGTACCAGTGGTTCGCCCGTCCCCTGGCCTTGATCGGCGTGGTCTGCACCGCCCAGGGCAAAAGCGTGGAGATCAACATCGGCGACGCCCCCGGCGACCCCATCTTCACGGTGCTGGACCTGTTGCCCCATCTGAGCCGCAAGAGCCAGGAAGGCAAAAAGCTCTCCGAGGCCTTCGAGGCCGAGCGCATGAACCTCTTGATCGGCGGCCTGCCCCTGGACAGCGAGAACGGCGAGGGCAAGGAGAAGGTCAAGCTGGGCGTGCTCAGGCTTCTGGATGAGCGCTACGGCATCAAGGAGGCTGACCTGATCAGCGCCGAGCTGGAGGTGGTGCCGGCCGGATTATCGCGCGACGTGGGCCTGGACCGGGCCATGATCGGGGCCTATGGCCAGGACGACCGCGCATCCGCCTACTGCACCCTGGAGGCCCTCTTCGCAATTAACAAGCCGGCGGTGACGGCGCTGGGCCTGTTCGTGGACAAGGAGGAGATCGGCTCCGACGGCTCCACCAGCGCCCGCAGCCGCTGGATCGAGCGCCTGGCCGCCGAACTGATGGCCGCCGCCGGCGAGAAGCCGAACTTCCTGAGCGTCAGTCAGTGCCTGGCCCAGAGCCAGATGCTCTCGGCCGACGTCAACGCCGCCCTGGACCCCGACTACCCCGAGGTGCACGAGAAGCGCAACGCGGCCCTCCTGGGCTACGGCGTGGGCCTGACCAAATACACCGGCAGCGGCGGCAAGTACGGCGCCAGCGACGCCAACGCCGAGTACGTGGCCTGGTTGCGCGGCGTGTGGGACGCCGCCGGGGTGACCTGGCAGGCGGCGGCCATGGGCAAGGTGGACGAGGGCGGCGGCGGCACCATCGCCAAGCTGTTGGCCATCTACGGCATGGACGTGGTGGACGTGGGCCCGGCCCTGTTGTCCATGCACTCGCCCCTGGAGATCGCCCACAAGGCTGACATCTACTCCACGGTGCAGGCTTACCAGGCCTTCTTCCAGGCAGCGGCCTCCTAGACGGCCATGGAACCCCTAGCCACGGCGGCCGTCCTGGCCGGGATGTTCGTCACCTCCTTCGTGGTGGGACTCTCCGGTGCCGTGATGCCCGGCACGGTGCTGGCGGTGACCATCACCCACAGCACCCGTCTGGGCTTCAAGGCCGGCCCCCTGATCATCCTGGGGCACGCCATCCTGGAGGGCTCCCTGGTGGCGGCCCTGGCGCTGGGCCTGGGCAACGTTTTGCACCGGCCCCTGGTCTCCGGGGCCATCGGCGGCGGGGGATCGCTGATCCTTTTGTGGATGGCCTGGGGCATGCTGCGCTCCCTGCCCGGGCTCAAGCTGGACCTGGAGCCGGGAGCCGCCGCCCCGGGCGGGTTGCGGCACGCCGCCGCCCCGGTCAAGGACGGCTTTCTGCTCAGCCTGGTTAATCCCTATTTCCTGCTGTGGTGGGCCACCGTGGGACTGGGGCTCATAACCATGGTCGTTCAGAAGGGGCTGGGCGCCCTGGGGCTTTTGGTGTTTTACGCCGGGCATATCAGCGCCGACCTGGCCTGGTACAGCCTGGTTTCCCTGGTGGTGGCCAAGGGCCGCCGCTGGCTCAGCGACCGGGTGCACCGGGCGGTGGTGGGCACCTGCGCCCTGTGCCTCTTGGGCTTTGGGGTCTATTTCGGGGTGTTTGCCTGGCGGCAGTTGTGGTGACCACGTCCTGCCGCCTGCCCGCGCCCCGCCACCCATGATTTCTCGGCAACCCGCCAGCGCCCCGCCCCGCGGGCCCGGTCTTAAAGAGTGACTGCGATGAATTTGCGCGATTTTGGCTACAACGATGAACTGGAGCGGTTCATCATCGCCAACGGCCTGCGGGATTTTGGGGTCGGCAGGATCGTCTCGGAGCAGAAGGAACAATACCTGGTATTGACCGAGGCGGGGGAAATCCGGGCCGAGATAACCGGCAACCTGCGCTTCGCGGCCAAGGGTCGCGAGGATTTTCCCGCCGTGGGCGATTGGGTGTGCCTGCTGACCGCAGACCCCGACTTTTCCCTCATCCAGCAAATATTACCCCGGTATTCGATCATCTCGCGGCGAGCGGTGGGCAAGTTCGGGGAGATTCAGATAATCGCCACCAACATTGATTTCGCGCTGTTGCTGCAAGCCGTGGACAGGGATTTCAACCTCAACCGGCTGGAGCGCTACCTTACCATCTGTCATTCCTCGGGAGTCAAGCCGATAATCGTCCTGACCAAAACCGACCTGGCCAGTGAGGGCGCGGTCGCGGAATTGATTGCCACCATAAGTCAACGGGTCGATCATGCCCCCGTGGTGGCCATCAGCAACCGCTCGCGCGACGGGTATGGCGCGTTAAGGGAGCTGATCGCCAAAGGCAAGACCTACTGCCTGCTTGGTTCCTCGGGGGTTGGCAAATCCACCTTGCTCAACAACCTATCCGGCCGGGACCTCATGCGCACCGACGACATAAGCCAGAGCAGCCACAAGGGTAGGCATGTCACCAGTCACCGGGAACTCATCGTGCTGGATAATGGCGGGATGCTCATCGACAATCCCGGCATGCGGGAAGTCGGCGTCACCGCCAGGGACGAGGGCCTGGAAACCACCTTCAGCGCGATATTCAGCCATGCCCCTCATTGCAAATTCCAGGATTGCACGCATGCCAACGAGACGGGCTGCGCGGTGATCGCGGCGTTGAATCGCGGAGAGATAGACGCCAAGCAATATGAGAGTTATTTGAAGCTCACCAGGGAGAAAGCCCATTTCGACTCATCCATGGCCGAGCGTCGTAAAAAGGACAAGGATTTTGGGAAAATGCTGAAGAGCTATAAAAAGGAGCGCAAGGCCGGACGGTGACCTCCGCTTGGCGCCGGTCCGCCACCACCCGGCAGGTAAAAACGCCAGACGGCCCGCCCGCTATCGGGGGGCCGTCTGGCGTTCTAAGGCTATGGACTAACCGCGGCTGCGGGCCTTGGCCCTGGCTATCTGCCGGCGGACTCGGCGGCGGGCCTGGCGCTGCTTGCGGCGGCGGGCGTCGGAGGGCTTCTCGTGCCAGCGTTTTTCCTTGAGCTGGCGGAAGATGCCTTCCTTGGTCAGCTTGCGCTTGAGCAGCTTGATGGCCTTTTCCACGTTGTTATCTTGAACCTGGACTTGCACGGACATCACCTTCTTTACTATAAATTTCGGGGTGGGCCTGTGTTGGCGAGGCCCGGGGGGTATAATTCGCCCCAGCCACCCGCCAGTGCCGGCCCGACCCCGGCATGTAAATATAGCCAAGGGTTATGGGACTGTAAAGTTAAAATGCAGGTTGGGGGAGGGATAAAATGAGCCGCCCCGTGTCCGGCCTGACCCTGGCCCTGGGCGGTGGCGGCGCCCGGGGCTTCGCCCACGTGGGCGTGCTGGAGGCCCTGCACGCCCGGGGCCTGCCCGTGGAGGCCATCGTGGGCACCAGCTCCGGGGCCATCGCCGGCGCCGGCTACGCCCTGGGCTACAGCCCTCAGCAGATGCGTGAGCGGGTGCTGAAGTTCACGCGCTCGGCCCTGGCGTCGGACCCCCGGGTCAAGGCCCTGGTGAGCCAGGGCGAGGAGTCGGTCTGCGCCAGCCTGGGCGACCGCGTGGGGCGCATCTTCTGCCAAGGGCGCATGGTCAAGTCCCTGCTGCTGGGCAGCTCGGTCTTCGAGCCCCGCTTCATGCGGGACATGATCAATTTCTTCCTACCCGACGTGCCCATCGAGTCCACGGTCATACCCTTCGCGGCGGTGGCCACCGACGTGCAAAGCGGCGAGACGGTGGTGATCGACCAGGGCTCCCTGCGCCAGGCGGTTTTGGCCAGCTCCTCGGTGCCGGGGGTGGCGCCCTTGGTGGAATACCAGGGCCGCCTGCTCATGGACGGCGGGGTGGCGGCCCTGGTGCCCAGCCTGGAGGCCCGCCATAGAGGGGCGCGCCGGCTGCTGGCCGTGTGCGTGGACCGCGAGATCGGCAGCGAGGAGACCCCCCGCCAGGCCCGGGAGCTGTATATGCGGGCCGGCGACATCCAGGGGGCCTTGCTGTCGCGGCTGGTGCAGCGCGAGGCCGACCTGGTGGTGCACCCGGCCGTGGGCGCCATCCACTGGATGGACTTCGCCAAGGCTCCCCTGATCATGGACCTGGGACGCGAGGCCACCCTGCGCCTGCTGCCGGAGATTGCTCTCTTGCTGCATGACGGCTGGCGGCGGCGGCTGGCCAGGGCCTGGCGGGCCGGGCGTCTGGCGCTGGAAGACGGCGCCAGACGGGAGCAGGCCTGATGGAGTTGTTCCAAGCCACCCCCGGCCCATCCCCCGGCCGACCCCTGGCCGAACGCATGCGCCCGGCCAACCTGGCGGATTTCGTGGGACAAGCCCACCTCATGGGCCAGGACATGCCCCTGGGCCGGCTCGTCGCCGCCGGGCGCCCCTGCTCGCTGGTCTTCTGGGGGCCGCCCGGAACTGGCAAGACCACCCTGGCCCGACTCTTGGCCAGGCACTGGCAGGCCCACTTCGTGGAGTTCTCGGCCGTGCTCTCCGGCGTGGCCGACATCCGTCGGGTGGTGGAGGAGGCCCGCGCCCGCCTGCGCGCCGGCGGTTTTTGCACGGTGCTCTTCGTGGACGAGATACACCGCTTCAACAAGGCCCAACAGGACGCCTTTCTGCCCCACGTGGAGGCCGGCGTCATAACCCTGCTGGGCGCCACCACCGAGAACCCCAGCTTCGAGATCATCCCGGCGCTGCTCTCGCGCCTGCGGGTGCTGGTGCTCAATCCCCTGAACGAGGACGACCTGGCGCGCATCCTGGAGCGGGCCTTGGGCGACGGCGAGGCGGGCCTGGCCGGCTATGACGTGGAGCTAAGGCCCGAGGCGCGCGCCCATCTGCTGGCCACGGCCTTTGGCGATGCCCGGCGGCTCTTGACCTGCCTGGAGGCGGCGGTGACCACCGCGCCCCTGGGGGCCGGCGGCCGGCGGGTGGTGGACCTGGGCCAGGCCGAGCAGGCCGTGGGGCGCGGGGCCTTGCGCTACGACAAGGCCGGCGAGGAGCACTACACCCTCATCAGCGCCCTGCACAAGTCCCTGCGCGGTTCCGACCCCGACGCGGCCCTGTACTGGCTGGCGCGCATGCTGGCCGCCGGCGAGGACCCCCATTACCTGCTCAGGCGCATGGTGCGCTTCGCCAGCGAGGACGTGGGCCTGGCCGATCCCTACGCCCTGAACCAGGCCGTGGCCGCCCTGCACGCCTTTGATCTGCTGGGCCGGCCCGAGGGCGAGCTGGCCTTGGCCCAGGTGGCGGTCTATCTGGCCCTGGCCCCCAAGTCCAACGCCGTCTACACCGCCTTCGGCGCGGCCCAGGCCGACGCCGAGAAGCTGGGGCCGCTGGAGGTGCCGCTGACCATCCGCAACGCGCCCACCCGGCTGATGAAGAGCCTGGGCTACGCCAAGGGTTACGAGTATCCCCACGACTATCAGGGAGCGGTGGTGGGCCAGGAATACCTGCCCGAGCGCCTGGCCGGCCGGCGCTACTACCGCCCCACCGAGCGCGGCCGCGAGCGCCAGATCAGCCAGATCATGCGCGAGCTCATGCAGGCCAAGGCCAGGCTGCGCCGGGGCGCGGGGGCCGGGGAAAACGGCCAGGATCACGGCCGGGGCCGCGAGGGGGATGAAGGCGGGGAGGGGCGCTAGGCCCTGCGGCCGGGGCGGCGGGGGCTTACTTGACCACCCGCAGGCGGGCCCCGCCGGGGGAGCGGAAGACCCGCCCCTGCTCCTGGCCGCAAAGCTTGTCCTTGACCCGCATGGCGTTGATGATGAAGAAATTGATCACCGCCCGCTCCCATTCGCGGGACTGGTCGGGCTGGTCCATGCGGGCTTGGATTTCGGAAAGCAGGGACTTGAGTTCGTCGGGGTCCAGGTCGAGGATCTGATCGGCAATCCGGTCCAGGGTGTCTCTCACGGGGCGAACTCCTGGGCAAAGTCGCTTGGTTCTCATCGCGCTCGTTAAATTGGCGGTCAATATAGACCCGTTCAGTGGGTTTGTCAAATATCTGCAACTTGTTTGTCACCAAACCCCTGCGTATAATCAGAAGCGTTGACCCGGCGAGGCCGGGCGGCATAACTACCCGAACAGACATATACAACGGCCCATCGCCCCCGCGCCGGGCCGGAAAGGACCATACCCATGGCCGAGCGTGACCTGCGCCTGGACTACGCCTTCTGCACCGCCGAGGTCCTGGGAAAGGACCGGGGCGTGGACGCCCACCGGGCCGACGAGCTGGCCGCCGAGATCCTGACCGCCCACGAGTCCCTGGAGGCCCAGCGCCAGGCCGGCCGCCTGGGCTTCTGGGCCCTGCCGGCCATGGCCGCGGCCGAGCTGGACGCCATCACGGCCCAGGCCCAGAACCTGTGCGGCCTGGCCGAGAACCTGGTGGTGCTGGGCATCGGCGGCAGCGCCCTGGGGGCCACGGCGGTGGACATGGCCCTGAACGGCGTGTTCCGCCACAGCCTGCCCCGCAAAAAGGACGGCATGCGCCTGTTTGTGGCCGACAACTCCGACCCCCGCCTGGTGGCCAGCCTGCTGGAGGGCCTGGACCTGAAGCGCACCGCCTTCAACGTCATCAGCAAGAGCGGCTCCACGGCCGAGACCGCGGCCCAGTTCCTCCTGGTGCTGGAGCGCCTGGAGCGGGTGCTGGGCAAGGACGAAGCCCGCCGCCGCCTGGTGGTGACCACCGACCCGGCCTCGGGCAGCCTGCGTCCCCTGGCCGAGCGCGAGGGCTTCCCCACCCTGCCGGTGCCACCCAGCGTGGGCGGGCGCTACTCGGTGCTGACCGCGGTGGGCTTGTTGCCCCTGGCCTGCGCCGGCCACGACGTGGCCGCGCTCTTGGCCGGGGCCAAGCGCATGGCCGCCCGCTGCGCCGAGCCGGCCCTGATCAACAACCCGGCCTACATCTTCGCCTCCCTGGCCGTGGAATACTGGCGGCGGGGGCGCAACATCCTGGTGATGATGCCCTACGTCAGCGACCTGTTCGGCGTGGCCCAGTGGTTCGCCCAGCTCTGGGCCGAGAGCCTGGGCAAGGCGGTGAACCTCAGGGGCGAGACGGTCAACACCGGCCAGACCCCGGTGGCCGCGGTGGGGGCCACTGACCAGCACAGCCAGCTCCAGCTCTACATGGAAGGCCCCCTGGACAAGCTGGTCTGCTTCCTCACCCTGGAGAACTACGGCTGCGACCTGGAGATACCCGGCCTCTACCCCGAGGACGCGGCCCTGTCCTACCTGGGCGGCCGCTCCCTGGCCGAGCTGATCCAGGCCGAGGCCAAGGCCACCGCCGCCGCCCTGGCCGACCAGGGCCGGCCCAGCTATAGCCTGCGCCTGCCCAGCCTGGACGCGGACGTGCTGGGCCAGCTCATCTTCATGCTGGAGGCCGCCACCGTGGCCGCCGGCGCGCTGTTGGGCATCGACCCCCTGGACCAGCCCGGCGTGGAGCTGGGCAAGAAGCTGACCTACGGCCTCATGGGCCGCGAGGGCTTTGGCCAGTTCGGCCAGCGGGTGGACGAGCTGGACCAGGGCGAGCGCTTCTTGGTCTAGGAGCCTGTCGGAGTAATCCTCCGGCAGGCTTCCGAGCGGGCCATGGACGGCCCGCCCGGAATGGCGCCATATTAATTTTTGGCGCCATTCCGAGAACTTGCCAAAATTCACTTTTGGCAAGTTCCAAGAGGAGAAAGCCATGGATGGCTTTCTCCGACACGCACCTAGGCGCGGATGCACGGGAACGGGAGTCAGGGGAGCGTGAAGGCAAGACTGGAAAGGGTGGGGCAGGGCGGCGCGCTGGCGCGGGCGGTCGGCATCGCATCATCCCTGCGGTGGAAGCTGCGGGAAAAGGCGGGACTGGAAAAGGGTGGGCGGGCTGGCGCGCGGGGTCGGTCGCATGGCCCCGGAAACGACGGTGGTGCCAATGCGGCGACTGTGGCTGCGCGGGGCCGCAAATAGAGTGCAATCTTGCCAAAGTTGAACTCGCCCGACCGGCGGGCGCGCACGGGCAGAGTCGCCGGAAGTCGGTCGCGGGCCCCACCGCGGTAGTCAGTGCGTTGCGCCGAGAGGGCAAATGCCGGGTCGAGGATGGGCGAGCGTTGCGCTGAGGGCGCATGACCGCCGCACCGAGGGCACCCTACAGTCACGCCGGCGCGGGTTGACGCCGGCCGCGCATACATGAGAGGCTGCCGCACCGGGCGGACGCCGCGTTGAGGCGGTTCTTCACCTTCAGGTAATTTTTCTTTTCCCTGTTTTGACGCCAACGGGAGAACGCACGGGTTGCAGAGCACGGCCGGCCAGAACCTGGCGCCCTTGGTCGCGTCCCCGGCAAACGGGGCCGACAGCGACCCGGCCGCCCAGCGCCCGTTCCAGTTGGTCAAGTATTTCTCGGTGACCAGCCTGGTCATCATCCTGCTCTTCACCCTGGCCATCAGCTCCATCGTCACCCAGCGCGCCACCCAACTGGTGCTGCACAAGCGCGAGCAGTACGCCCTGCTGTTGGCCGAGAACCTCAACCACCAGGTGATGGTGCGCTTCGTGCTGCCGGCCCTGCGCGACTTCGGCGGCATCAACGTGGGCCAGCCCAGCCAGTTCACCCTGCTGGACGCGGTGGTGCGCAACACCATCCACTCCTTCCTGGTGCGCCAGGTCAACATCCTGGACCTGGACGGCAACATCATCTACAGCACCGTGCCCGAGTACATCGGCCGCATGGGCGTGGAAGGCTCCGCCTTCCGCAGCGCGGTCAACGGCTCCTATGCCAGCGTGCTGGAGCCGCCCCTGGATGTCTTCGAACTGGGCGGCGGCCGGCTCAGGGTGCTGAAGACCTTCATTCCCCTGCGCGACGAGCGCAGGCTCACCGCCGAGCTGGGCCCGCCCCGGGCGGTTTTCGAGATCACCCTGGACATCAGCGAAGACTTCGAGGAGATCTGGCTCAACCAGGTGCTCATCGTCTGCACCCTGCTGTTCATGATGGCGCTCTTGTTCGTGATCCTGCGCTCCATCGTCATCCGCGGCCAGCGCATCACCGCCGAGCGCGCGGCCCTGGAGGCCTCGCTCAAGGAGCAGCTCCACCACAACGAACGCCTGGCCGCCCTGGGCCGCATGATCGCCGGCGTGGCCCACGAGATCCGCAACCCCCTGGGCATCGTGCGCTCCACGGCCGAGCTTCTGGGCAGCCGCCTGGAGTCCAAGCAGAAGGCCCTGGCCGGGGTGATCGTGGAGGAGTCCACGCGCCTGAACCGCATCGTGACCGAGTTCCTGGATTTCGCCCGGCCCCAGACCCCGGAGCTGCGGCCCCTGCGCCTGGAGGACGTCCTGGAGCGCAACCTGCAACTGCTGGGACCGGAGCTGGACCGGGCCGGGGTGACGGTGGCGCGCCGCTACAGCGCGCGCTCGCCCCTGGTGCTGGGCGATCCGGACCTGCTCTACCGGGCGTTCCTGAACGTGTTCAACAACGCCCTCCAGGTGATGGAGGAGCAGGACGGCGGCGGCACGCTCACCGTCAGCACCCAGGCGGTGGAGGTGGGCGGCCAGGCCTGGCTGGTGGCGGCGGTGGAGGACACCGGCCCCGGCTTCGCGCCCGAGGCGGCCGGCCGGCTCTTCGATCCCTTCTTCACCACCAAGGAGCAGGGCACCGGCCTGGGCCTGTCCATCGTCAGCAGCATCATCAAGAGCCA
>JAZDHW010000036.1:0-5053 GCA_043805555.1 Pseudomonadota bacterium | reverse complement strand
CCACCGCCGCCCCCGCCCCCCCATCCAGCCTGCGCGCCAAAATCCGGGCGCGGGTGGCCGAGCTGCGCGCCCGCCAGTTCGTGCGCGCGCCCGTGGGGCCGCTGCGCCTGGCCCAGGGCCAGCTCGCCGCCCAGACCGGCTGGCTCTGGCCCCTGGCCCTGGCCGGTTTGGCGCTGGGCCTGGCCCAGGCCTGGCCGCGCCGGAGGCAAGGCCCGCGCCAAGCGCCCTCACCGGCCGGGTTGTCGCTGGTCTTCTGGCTGGCCTGGCTGACTGTTTACGCAATGGTCTACTCAGCCCTGGGCGGGATCATTCATTTTTACTACCTGACCACCCTGGCCCCGGCCCTGGCCGTGCTGGCCAGCCTGGGCGCGCGGGGTCTGTGGCAACGCTTCGGCCAGGGCGGCTGGCAGGCGGCCGGGTTGCCCCTGGCCCTGGCGATCACCGCCCTGTGGCAGGTCCAGGTGCAGGCCTCCGCCCTGGGCTGGAGCTGGGCGCATCTGTTCGCCACCCGTCTGGACTGGCTGCGGGCGCTGCACCTGGGCCTGGCCGTTGGCGCACTGGTTGCCTGCGCCGCACTGGTCCTGGCCCCGCGCCTGCGGGAGGGCCGCGCCGTGCGGGCCTGGCTGGGCCGGGGCGGGCTGGGCCTGGGCCTGGCCGCGCTGCTGGCCCTGCCAATGGCCTGGACCGTGGCCGGGGTGCTGGCCCCGGCCAACGGCATCATGCCCGCCGCCGACCTCTTCCGCCTCATCGCCGGCCCCCGCCTGGCCCAACTGCACCAGCGCCAGGAGGCCCAGCGCGCGGCCGACCTGAGCCGGCTGGTGCGTTCCTGGCCGCCAACCGCCACGGCGAGCGCTTCGTGCTGGCCAGCTCCACCTACCAGGTGGCCGCGCCCATCATTATTGAGACCGGCCTGCCGGTCCTGGCCCGGGGCGGATTCCACGGCCTGGACCCGGCCCTGGACCCCGTCCGCCTGGCCGCCCTGGCCGAGGCCGGTCAGGTGCGCTTCGTGATGCTGGACGACGTGGCCTTGGTCAGCCGCCGCCTGGGGGCCGACGCCGCGGGCGAGGCGGTGGCCGTGTGGGTGCGCGCCCACGGCCGGCCCGTGGACCCGGCCCTGTGGCGGCCGGCTGGCTCGCGGGCCAGGATGGCGCTCTACGACCTGCGCCCCGAGACCGGCCTGGCCCACAATGCCGCGGACCTGGCCCGGCCCGAACCGCCGGCCTCGACCTTCTAGCAAGCCACCCCAAAACAGGCGGGGCGCCCGAGCCGGACGCCCCGCCGATATTTTAGAGCCGATCAGGACTAGTCGTCGAAGTCGCCCTTGGCCCCCTTGTCCTGGTTCAGGTGGGTGGCCTTCTCGCGGGCCAGCTCCGGGGTCCACTGGGCCGCGTCCTCGAGGCGGCTGGCCTTGGAGCCCAGGTCGTAGGAGCCGGCGGCCAGGATGGCCTCGATGCCCAAGGGCGCGGTGTCCCGGGCGTTGAAGACGTTGGCCAGCAGGTTGTAGACGAAGTCCTCCACCGCCTTGATCGAGCGCTCGCGCACCGCCGCGGGCTGGGAAAGGATCTTGTTCTCAAACGGCAGGTTCAGGTTCTTGTAGTCGCCGGCCTTGAACTTGCGCTCGCTGGCATAGGCCACCATCTCCGCCCAGAGCTTGTCATCCAGGCCCTGGCCCGGCAGTTTCACGAAGTTGCCGTCCGCGTCCAGCTCGGCGTTGCCGTAGTCGTTGACCTTCACGCCCCAGGTGAGCATCTGAAGGGCGGTGGCCACGTTGGCCTTGGTGGTGTGGGTCTCGCGGGCGATGCGCCCCAGGCGTTCGGAGTCGTTGCCGCTGGTGCCGTGCTGGGCCCCGGAGACCTTGTAGGCGGTCAGGGCCTCGTGGATGGACTTGGTCAGCTCCACCTGGATGCCGAGATCCGAACTCTGGATGCCGTGGGCGGTGCCGTTGTTCAGGGCGATCCAGTCCGGGAAGATGCCGTGGGCGTTGAGGCCCTGGATCAGGAACAGGGCCTCGTCCACCGTGGAAAGCCCCTCCTTGCCCTTGATCTCGCCGACTTCGGTCTCCAGCCCGGCCCAGGCCGGGATGTACTGGTTCAGTTCGATGCTGGCCAGCAGGTTGTCGGCGTCGGGCAGGTGGCTGGCGTCGATGGCGATGGAGGTGAGCCCGTGCTCGAGCAGGGTGGGAATCTCCACCCGGGCCTTGGCGATGTCTTTTTCGCCCTTGATGCCGTAGTGGTCGGCATGCACCGCCACCGGCACCGTGACGCCCAGCTCGTTCATCACCGCGTCCACCTGGCGGGCGATGTTCCAGTAGTTCACCGGGCAATAGGCGCTGACCCCGCCCTCGCTCTTGGCTATCTCGATGATGATGGCCGCATTGGCCCGCTGGGCCGCGCGCAGGGCTCCCCGGATCACCAGGTGGTTGCGCCCGTTGGCCGCGATGGTCATGGCCTGGCCCTTCTTGAGCATGGCCCGGTCGATGACCTTGCCGCTGACGATGAGGGCCTTGGAGTTGGGGAACAACTTGACCACGTTGGGCGGCCGGCCCACGGCCAAGGCTTTCTCAAAATCAGCCGAGTAGGACATGGCTTCTCCCGTGTAAAAAGATTTAGGGCTGGCAAACCGGGCCCGGTGAATGCGCTATGCCCCCTACTATAAACCAGCCTTCGCCGCGCTATCAACACGCGCGGGAAGGGTCTAAAAGTCGAAGGGCTGGTCGTCGGCGGCCCGGTAGGGGCTGTCGGTGAACTCCACGAAGGTCAAGGGAGTCAGGGCCGCGAAGCGGTGGGCCACGCCGGGCGGGATGATCAGGCGCGCGCCCGGCTCCAGGGTCATTTCCAGGCGTTCGCCGGTCTGGGCGCAGACCAGCTCGGCCTGGGCGCTGCCGCTCAGCACGTAGAAGCCCTCGCGCTTGGCCTGGTGCACGTGCCGGCCCCGCCAGCCCGAGCCGGGATTCAGGGTCAGCACGGCCAGGCGGCGGATGGGCCGGTCGTCCACGATCAGGTGCGCCTGGCCGCGCTGGTCGCGGTGGATCTTCTCCACCCGGAACTCGGTGGTCTCGGGCAGTTGCACCAGTTCGACGCGTTGGGCCAGGGGCAGCGGGCCGCAGCCGGTGCGCAGGGCGGCCAGATGGGCCTGCTCCGCCGCGGGCAGGGGCCGCGCCCCGCCCATGGTCTCGGCGGCAATCAGCACCTGGGCCGCGTGCTCCAGCTTCTCGGTCAGCGCCCAGGCGCTCATGAGGTCCGGGCCGCAGGTCAGGGTGCCGTGGTGGGCCAGGATCAGGGCCGGATAGGCGGCCAGGTAGGGCTCGGCCGCACGCACCAACTCCTGCGTGCCCGGCGTGGCATAGGGCGCGGTGGGCACCTTGTCGAGATAATAGAGCAGCTCGGGCAGGCCGCTGGGGTCCAGCTCGCGGCCGGCCAGGGAGAGCGCGGTGGTCAGCGGCGGGTGGGCGTGGACCACGGCCCGGGCCTCGGGGCGCAGGCGGTAGGCGGCCAGGTGCAGGCCCAGCTCCACGCTGGGCTTGCCGGCCCCGGCCAGGACGTCGCCGGCCAGGTCCACCTCGATCAGGTCCGCCGGCTCCAGGAAGGCCTTGACCCGGCCGCTGGGGGTGATGAGCACCCGGTCCGCGTCCAGGCGCAGGCTGAGGTTGCCGTCAGTGGCCACCATGTAGCCGCGCTCCCAGGCCAGGCGGGCCAGGCGCACCAGCTCCGCGCGGGGGTCAGGCTGGCTCATGGCCATCCTCCGGGAAAGGGGTAGGGGCGGCATCGGCGGCGGCGGCGGCGTCTGGCTCCTCGGCCGGCTGGTTGGTTTCGGCAACAGGGACGGTCTCGGCCGCGGGGGCGGCTGACCTCACAAAGGCATCGGCGGCGGGCTCGGCTTCAGGCGCGGCCTCGGGGGCCGCATCGGCGGGCGGAGCGGCCTCGGGGCCGGGCTGGTCCAGGCGGCCCTGGGCGGCCAGCTCGTCCAGCTCGTCCAGGGCGGCCTCGATGTGCTCGATGCGTTCGGGCACGGTCTTGAGCCGGTCCACGAAAAGGTAGTAGGAGCCCCGGAACCAGCACAACCCGCTTTTGAGCCGCAGGCCGGCATACTCCAGGCGCTCGTAGCCCAGGCGCACGCCGCGGGCCTTGAGCTCCTTCTCCAGCCGGCTCAGACGCTCCTGGGCCTTGCTGGGCTTGGCCGCCGCCATCAATCCTCCTCCGCCGCCTCGCCGTCCAACCCGGCCAGGAACTGGCGCAGGGCCGGTTTGAGATAAACGCCGTCCAGATCAAGCCCCCTGAGGGCCAGGCCCAGTTGGCGGGCGCGGCCGCGGGCGCTCTGGCGGCGGTCGACAAAGGCTACCAGGTTGCCTCCCAGCCGGCAAAGCCCGCCCCGGCTGGCCCAGTCCTCGCCGCCTTCCAAGGTCTCCAAGCGCACCTGCACGCCCATTTTTTTGGCCACGTCCCTGAGCAGGCTCCAGAGCAGCTCCGGGTCCATGCCGGCGGCCCGCCCGGCCTCAGCGCCGGCGCACGGGGAAGGGAGTCGTGGCCAGGCCCTGCTTTTCCCAGACCTTGGCCCGGGCCTGGGCCGCGGCCGCATCCGGGAAGTGGCCGGCGTAGACCCGCCACCAGCGGCCCTTGGCCCCCAGGTCCACCGCCACGGCCTCGGCCGCCACGCCCTGGGCGGCGAGCCGGGCCACGTGGGCCTGGGCCGGGGCCTGCTCCTTGTAGGAGCCCAGGCAGGCGGTGTAGTCGCCGCCCCCCCCCGCCTGCGCGGCGGGCTTGGCGGCCGGGGCCGGGGCCGCGGGTTTGACCTGGCCCCGGTCCGGGACCGGCGCGGCCTTGACCGGCGGCGCGGCCTTGACCGGCGGCGCGAGGGTGGTGCTGGTGGTGCTGAGCGTGCTCAAGGTGGTGGGCGCGGTGGTGGTGGGCGCGGCCGTGGTGGGCGGCGCGGTGGTGGGGGCGGCCGTTGTCATGGTGGTGACGCTGGTGCGCGTGGCGAGGGTCTGGCTGGTGCCGAAGGTACTGGCGGTCGTCAAGGAGGTGACGGTGGCCCAGGCCGGCGCCCCGGCCTGGGC
>JAZDHW010000035.1:0-20502 GCA_043805555.1 Pseudomonadota bacterium | reverse complement strand
AGTTACGCAAATTGCTCGCCCCCGTTGGGGGCTACCAATTTGGCGGGCCATCCATGGCCCGCCTTGGAGCCCGCCGGAGCTGTTTCTCCGACTGGCTCCTAGGCCAAAAACGGCCGGACCGGCCAATCTTCGCAGAACCGTAACCTAACCGCGGCGCGGACTATCTATACTCAGCCCTGCGCGACTCTTCGCGCGGCAGGTGAGTATGGCCATGCGCCGTTTTGCAGCCCTGATCGCAGTCATCCTGGCCCTGGCGTTCGCCGCGGCGCCGGCCGGCGCTGGCTGTTTCCTGCGCCTGGCCGTCACCGACCTGGAGGGCTACGAGCAGGTGCAGCGCGAGTTCGGGCCCTTCGTCAAGGTCCTGGCCGCCCACACCGGCTGCTCCTTCGACTTCCTGGCCGTGCGCAGCCGCACCGAGGCGGTGGGCGAGCTCAACCGCCGGCAGGTGGACCTGGTGCTCACCGGCCCGGCCGAGTACGTGGTCTTCCACCAACTGACGAAGGCCCGGCCCCTGGTGGGCTTCTCGCGGCCGGACTATTTCGCCGGTATCATGGTCATGGCCGAAAGCGGCCTGACCGACGCGCGCAGCCTCAAGGGCAAGAAGGTGGCCTTCGGCGACGTGGGCTCCACCTCCACCCACCTGGCCCCCATGCAGATCCTGGCCGACAACGGGCTGGACCCCTTGCAGGACATCCAGTCGGTGCACTTCAGCCGCCACCACGATCAGCAGATGCTCGAGGCCCTGATCAAAGGCGAGGTGGCGGCCATCGGCTTCGGATATAGCAAGTTGCTGAAGCTGCGCGACCGGGCGCCGGGCATCCCGCACGGCGCCTTCCGCTTCCTGGCCCGGGGGCCGGACCTGCCCCACGACATCCTGCTGGTGGGGGCGCACGTGCCGCCGGCCACGGTGGCGCTGGTGCGCCAGACGCTGATCGACCACGAGCCGGAGCTGGTGAAGGCCATCCTGCAAGGCAGGGACAACCAGAAGTACCGCGGCATGAAGTTCATCACCTCCGTGCAGGATGCGGACTACAACTACATCCGCCAGATGTACGCAACCATCGGCTTCCCTTCCTTTTCGCGGTTTTTCGATTAAACGCGGACGGGGTTGGCCCGAGCAGGGATCGGCAGGGGGCGGGGATTCCCAGGCCGGGGCCGAGTCAGGATGATTCGTGGCAAAGTTAGCCTCGCCCTTCGCCGACCGGTTCGCCATCAGCGGCGCCAGCAAGCGCCGGCGCTTCCTGTGGCTGTTTTTGCCGGCCTGGCTGCTGCTCACCTGCCTGTTCGCGGGCGTGGTGACCTATAGCCGGGGCAACTCCCAGCGGGAGCTGGCCCAGGCCAACCTGAACCAGGCCCGCAAGCTGGCCCACCTGACCCGCGTGGAGATCAAGGCCCTGGTCTCCAACGCGCTGCTGTTGCGCGCCCAACCCAGCCTGCTGCCCTTCCTGCTGGGTGGCGACACCCAGGCCATGGCCGCCCTGGCCAAGTCCTTCCTGTCCTTTTGCCAGAGCAAGACCGGCTTCCGCGAGGTGATGCTGCTGGACGACGGCCGGCATGAGCTGCTCAAGGTGGAGAGCCGGCTGGGCCGCCAGCTCATCGTCCCGGAGCCCATGCCCAGCCGCCAGGTCTCCGATCCCCACCTGGCCGCGGCCGCCGGCCTGGCCCCCAACGAGTTGCTGATCTACTCCATCTGGCAGACCCCGGCCGGGCAGTCCGAGCCCGAATGGCTGGTCCGGGTGGTGCTGCCGGTGAACGACGACCAGGGCCGGCTGCGCGGCGCGCTGGCGGCCAGCTACGCCGGCCTGGACCTGGTGATGGGCCTGCAGGACGAGGCCACCGCCCAGGAGGCCGGCTTCCTGCTGGTCAACGGCCAGGGCCTGTGCCTGTACAGCTCCCATCCCGGCTTCCGGCCCGGCCAGGACCTGGGCCCGCTCTGGTCCAGCCTGCAAGCCGGCGCGCAGGGCTTCGTGCGCTTGGACGACGCCCAGTACACCTTCACCACGGTCAAGCCCATGCTGGAGGGCCTGCGCTACAGCACCGGCGCGGCCGAGGGCCTTTTGACCAGCGCCACCGCCGGCCGGCTGCTGGCCGCACAGGCCTGGAAGCTGGCGGTGCGCCAGCCCCTGGCCGCCTGGCCGGCCAGTTGGCGGGCCGCGCTGCTCTATCACCTGCCCTGGTACCTGGCCACGGCCCTGGGCCTGGGCGTGCTGGGCTGGGCCCTGGCCGTGACCATGGTCAACCGCGAGGAGGGCGAGCGCCAGGAGCGCCTGACCCAGGAGCGCTCGCGCATCCGCAGCGCCTTTGACCACGCCGCCATCGGCATGGCCGTGGTCTCCCTGGACTGCCGCTTCCTGGAGGTGAACCACTACCTCTGCGGCGCCCTGGCGCAGAGCAAGAAAGACCTGGTCGGCCGCGGCTTCGGATCGTACCTGGAGGCCGACGACCATCAGTTCCTGCTGCGCCGCCTGCCCCTGGCCCTGGCCGGGGACAACCCCAACCTGCGCCGCGAGCTGACCCTGATCGCCGCCGACGGCCAGCGCCGCATCGCCCTGGTGAGCATCTCGCTGTCGCGCGACACCGCCGGCCAGCCGTTGCACTTCATCGTCCACGCCCTGGACATCACCGAAAATAAGCGCATCGCCGCCGAGAAGGAGGCGGTGGAGGCCGAGCTGCGCCGGGCCCAGAAGCTGGAGGCCATCGGCATCCTGGCCGGCGGCATCGCCCACGACTTCAACAACATCCTGGGCATCATGTGCGCCAACGCCGAGCTGGTGCTCCAGGACCCCAGCGTCTCGCCCTCGCCCCAGACCCACCGCCGCCTGGAAAGGCTGCTGCGCGCCGGCGAGCGCGGCCGGGGCACCGTGGCCCAGATACTCAGCTTCTGCCAGCCCCAGGACGAGGAGCGCCAGAGCCTGCACCTGGCCGAGGCGGTGGCCGAGAGCCTGAAGCTCTTGGAGGCCTCGCTGCCCAAGCAGGTGAGCATCGACACCGCCCTGACCAGCCCCGGCCCCTGCGTGCGCGCCACCCAGGGCGAGCTGCAGCAGATCGTCACCAACCTGGTGGTCAACGCCAGCCAGGCCATCGAGCCTGGGCGGGGCGCCATCACGGTCACGGTGGAGTCGGTCACGGTGGCCCACCCCCTGCCCCTGGTGGAAGGCGTGCTGGAGCCCGGCGCGTGGGCGCGGCTCAGCGTGCGCGACACCGGCTGCGGCATGGACCCCCAGACCCTGGGTAAGGTCTTCGACCCGTTTTTCACCACCAAGGAGAAGGGCAAGGGCACCGGCCTGGGGCTCACCACCATCCAGCGCATCGTGGGCGGCCTGGGCGGGTGCATCGGGGCCAGCAGCCGGCCGGGCCAGGGCAGCGTGTTCCATGTCTACCTGCCGCCCAGCGAACCGGCCCAGGAAACGGCGGCCGACCCGCCCCCGGCGGTGAACGTGCGCCAGGCCGGATCGCTCATGATCGTGGACGACGAGGCCGACTACCTGGAGGCCCTGCGCGAGCTGATGGAGCTGCACGGCTACACGGTGGCCGCCCACAGCGATCCCCTGCAAGCCTGGCAGGAGTTCCAGGCCCGGCCGCGGGAGTTTTGCGCCCTGGTCAGCGACAACCACATGGAGGGAATGTCCGGGGCCGAGCTGGCCCGGCGGGCCAACCAACTGCGCCCGGACCTGCCCATCATCCTGTGCAGCGGCTCCTACCACGACCTGGTCTTTGACGACGAGCGCGAGATGGGCGTCTGCCGCATCCTGCGCAAGCCCTTCACCATGGCCCAGCTCCAGGAGGCCCTGAACCAGGCCCTGGGGCCCCGCCAAAGCCAGGCGGAGTCGTTCCAGGTCGCCGCGGGCCAGGGCGGCGCCGGGGAGGCCTGAGGGCCGTCCGCTATTATTAATCAGTGTCAGCGGTGGTTTGCGTTGGGCGGGCCGGCGGCCTAGAGGCCGTACTGGCGCATCTTGCGCCACAGGGAGGTGCGGCTCAAGCCCAGCAGGGTGGCGGCCTGACCGCGGTGACCCTGGCACACGGCCAGGGCCTGGCGGATGGCCGCCTCCTCGTCGCTGGACTGGCTGCGGGGCTCGGGCGGGGGGGAGTCGGGCAGCTCGTCGCCCTCCAGGGGCGGCAGGTGCTTGGCGAAAATCACCGGGCCCTTGACGAACACAAAGGCGTACTCCATGGTGCGCTCCAGCTCGCGCACGTTGCCCGGCCAGGCGTAGGAGGTGAAGACCCGCATCACCTTGGGGTCCACCGCCCGCACCTCGCGGCCGTAGAGGCGGTTGAACTTTTCCAGGAAATGCTGGACCAAGAGCGGGATGTCCGCGGGGCGCTCGCGCAGGGGCGGCAGGTTCAGGGGCACCGTGCGCAGGCGGTAGTAGAGGTCCTCGCGGAAGCGGCCGTCCTTGCGGGCCTGGGTCAGGTCCAGGTTGGTGGCGCTGATGATGCGCGCCTCCATGGGGATGAGCCGGGTGCCGCCCACCCGCTCGAAGACCCTCTGCTCCAGCACCCGGAGGAGCTTGACCTGCAACTCCGGCTTCAGCTCGCCGATCTCGTCCAGGAAGATGGTCCCGCCCTTGGCCAGCTCGAAGCGGCCGGCCTTGGAGGCCACCGCGCCGGTGAAGGCGGCCTTCTCGTGGCCGAAGAGCTCGGATTCCAGCAGGGACTCGGCCAGGGCCGCGCAGTTGACCGCCACGAAGGGGCCCTGGCGGCGCTTGGAATGGTGGTGGATGGCCCGGGCGAAAAGCTCCTTGCCGGTGCCGCTCTCGCCCTGCAACAGCACGTTGGCCTCGCTGACGGACACGTCGGGCAGCATGTCGAAAAGCCGCTGCATGGGCGGCGCGGCGCCGACGATATCCGAGAAGCTGCACACGCCCAGGTTGGCCGTGACCTGTTGCAGGGCGGCCAGGGGCCGGAAGGTCTCCACCGCGCCCACCACCACCCCGGCGTTATCGCGCACCACGCCGGTGTTGACAAGGAGCACCAGGCGCGAGCCGCCCTTGTCCAGGATGCGCACGTCCTGGTCCATGCGGGTCAGGCCGGTCTCCAGGGTGGTGCGCAGGGGGCAGTCGGTCTGGCAGAGGTCGGAGCGGAAGATGTCCCAGCAGTGGCGGCCCAGCACCTCCTCGCGGCTGTAGCCGGTGATCTTCTCGGCGGTGTGGTTGAAGGCGGTGATTCGCCAGCGGGTGTTGATGGTGAAGATGCCCTCGGCCAGGCTCTCGAACAGGTTCTGATAGCCCAGGCGGGGCAGGCTGGGCAGGTTGTCCTCGGCCTCGGCCTGCTCCACGAAAAGGGCCGCGCAGTCATCGCGCCGGAAGTTGACCAGCGCCCCCACCACCTGGCGGCCGTGGCCGAAGACCGGCCCCACCTCCAGCACGCATTCGTGGCCCCGGCCGCCCTGGTCTAAGAGCCGCGCCTCGACCTCGGCGCTGTGCTCGCCCTTGCCCAGGGCCGCGTCCAGGGCGCTGAGCACCAGGCCCAGGCTGGGGCCCTCCACCAGATCCTCGATGCGCAAGGCGTCGCCGGGTTGCACCTCCGGGCCCAACAGGGCCTGGGCGCGCTGGTTGGCCGCCATCAGGCGCAGGGAGCGGTCCACGATGAGCGCGCCGCCGCCGGCGTCCCAACCAATGACCGCCTGCCTGGTCTGCGCCGTCTGGTCCGCTGCGGCGGCCATGCCATCTTCCCCCGGCCGGCTCAGCAAGCCAGGCCCAGGATGTTCTGCACTTCCTCGTCGTTCAGAAACGACGAGACGTTCCAGCAGACATCGCGCAGGGCCCGGTCATTGAGCCCCGGCGTGAGCAGGGCCGCGCCGCCGTCGAAGCCGCGGCCTTTCACCAACTGGGCGATCTGGCGCAGCTTGGGCAGGGCGGCCTCGTCCCTGCCAAGATGACACTTTTCATAGGCCCTGACCAGGGCGTTGACCCTGGTCACCGAACAGCGCTTGCAGGTCCGATCCGATTCCACGCGCCCCTCCAGGACAATCACCGCGCATCCGCTCCCCTGTTTCATACCAGAATGGGGTGGGATTTTACAGCTTTTAGGCCGACCAGGGGGCGGCGCAAATGGCCAGGCCCGCGCCGGGGATTCGGCGCGGGCCGGTCTGATTGATCGTCGGAAGCGGGGTTAGGCGCCGATGCGGGCCAGGGCGGCCTCCAGGCGGGCCAGGCTGCGCTCCCGGCCCAGGATGGCCATGACCTCGAAGATGCCGGGGCTGGCGGTGCGCCCCACCAGGGCCACCCGCGTGGGCTGGGCCACCCCGCCCAGTTTGCCCCCCAGCTCCTCGGCCAGGTTGCGGAAGGCCTCCTCCATGGCCGCAGGCTCGTCCACGCCCAGCTCGCGCACCATCTCCGCCACCCGCGCGAGCACCGGCCGGTTGGCCGCCACCAGGAACTTGGCCCCGGCCTTGGGGTCCAGCACCGGCTGGTCCACCAGGTAGGGCTCGGCCCAGTCGGCCAGCTCCACCAGGGTCTTGGCCCGGGCGGTGAGCTCCGGGATGGCCTTGATGAGCGTGGCCTGGTCATAGGCGGTGACCCCGCGCTCGGCCAGGAAGGGCGGCAGCAGCTCGGCCAGGCGGCCGGGCTCGGCCCGCTGCATCCAGTGGGCGTTGAGGTGCAGGAGCTTGTCAGGGTCGAAGACCGCCGCCCCGCGCCCCACCGCGTCCAGGTTGAAGGCTGCCACCAGCTCCTGGCGGCTGAAGATCTCCTGGTCGCCGTGGCTCCAGCCCAGGCGGGCCAGGGCGTTGAGCATGGCCTCGGGCAGGTAGCCCAGCTTCTGGTACTCCACCACGGCCGTGGCCCCGTGGCGCTTGCTCAGCTTGGTCTTGTCCGCGCCCAGGATCATGGGCACATGGCCGAACTGGGGCACCGGGCTGTCCAGGGCCTCGTAAAGCAAAATCTGGCGGGGGGTGTTGCTCACGTGGTCGTCGCCTCGGATCACGTGGCTGATCCGCATGTCCACGTCATCCACCACCACCGCCAGGTGATAGGTGGGCGAGCCGTCCGAGCGCAGGATGACCAGGTCGTCCAGCTCGGCGTTGTCAAAGCTGATGGGGCCCTTGATGAGGTCGTTCCAGGCGGTGACGCCGGTGCGCGGCCCCCGGAAGCGCACCACCGCGCCGGGGGCCGGGCCCAGGCCCAGCTCGCGGCAGCAGCCGTCGTACATGGGCTTGCCGCCGCTGGCCAGGGCCTCTTGGCGGACCTTATCCAGGCGCTCGAGCGGGCAGTGGCACCAATAGGCCCGGCCCTGGGCCAGCATCTGGTCGATGGCCGCCCGGTAGCGGTCGAAGCGCTGGCTCTGGTAATAGGGGCCGTCGTCCCAGTCCAGGCCCAGCCAAGTCATGGCCCCCATGATGGAGTCCACGTGCTCGGCCTTGGAGCGCTGGCGGTCGGTGTCCTCCAGGCGGAAGACGAACTGGCCGCCGTGGTGGCGGGCGAAGAGCCAGTTGAACAGCGCCGTGCGGGCCCCGCCCAGGTGCAGGGCGCCGGTGGGCGAGGGGGGGAAGCGGGTGCGCACCCGGGGCGCGTTGGCGTTCTCGGACATCGTTGGCCTCCCGGCCGGAAAGGCTAACAGGCTGTTGCAAACAGCCTGTGCGGGCCAGGATGGCCCGCCGAAAAGCGCCGGCCTTGCTTCAAGGCCAAGCTTTTCGCCAAACTGGACGAATTCACTTCGGCCAGTTTGGGTTGAAAAAGGCCATGGATGGACTTTTTCAACATCCTCCTAATAGATGAATTATCTGTGGTTATGAACCCAGGAAGGTTACCATCGATCCCCGCGGCGGCGCAACCGCGCCGGGCCGCGCCGGGCCTATAACAACCCGCGCAGCCAGAAAACCAGCAGCGCCGGGACCAGGGCCAGCAGGGTGGAGGTGACAAAGGCCATGGCGAAGAAGCGCGCCAGGGCCAGCACCGCAGCCCGGCCGGTGGGCGAGCCCAGGCGGGCCAGGAATTCGCGGTGGGCCTGGGTCATGGCCCTGAGCACCACCCCGCCCACCAGGCCCCAGCCCAGGGCCGCGGCCAGGCAGGCCAGCCAGGAGGGGCTGAACAGGCCAGCCAGCACCCCGGCGCAGATTTCCACCCCCAGGTAGAACATCGCGGAATCCTTGGCCTAGCGGCGCTGGTAGTCCTTGGTCCAGGGCGCGCGCTGCTTGTGGTGATAGTCGGCCACGGCAAACCGCCAGGTGGCCACGGCCAGCTCGGCGCAGTGGAAATGGGCCGGGTCCAAGCCGCCCAGCTCGGCCGCGACCTGCTCCGAGGTCAGCCCGGAGGCCTCGGCCAGGGGCTGGCCCTTGATCAGGCTGGTCAGCGCGCTGGCGCAGGCCACGGTGTGCAGGCAGCCCTCGGTCATGAAGCGGATGTCGCTGACCACGCCGCCCTGCACGTAGGCGTAGAGCTCGATCACGTCGTGGCAGCCGTTGGTGGGCGGGGTCTGGGCAAAGGCGTCGGGCTTGGGCAGCAGGCCCAGGTTGGCCGGGGTCAGCCCGTGGGTCAGGAACTCGTCGCTGAGGCCGCCCTCGCCCAGGCGGCCTTCCAGGCTGCCGGCGGGGCGGTGGGTATGCTCGTCCATGGGGTCCTCGCGTGGTTGGTCATGGGGGACCGGGAAAATATACATGAAGGTCAGGATGTTGTCGCGGACCCCGCGCCCGTTCGCATCGTTTGTCATTGCGAGGAGCAACCCCCTTGGGTTGCGACGCGGCAATCTCTCGCCCGCCTCCCGGCCTACTTCACGATCAGCCCGGCGTAGCCCACCACCCGGTGGAAATCGCCGCTGGCCGGGCCGCTGTTGGTGTATTCCACCAGTTCGGCTTGGGTGGCCCCCAGCTCCAGGGCCGCCACCAGGCAGGCGGTGGTGGGCAGCACCCCGCACATGCTGATGCCCAGGCCGGCCACGGTCTCGTAGAGCCCCTGGGGGTCCAGGGCCAGGATGCGCGCGATGGCCTGGCTGTCCTTGGCCTCGGCCGCCTGGGCCGACTCGAAATGGGTCATGTCCGTGCTGGCCAGGAGCAGCACCGGCTCGCCGATGGCGCGGATGGCCCCGGCCAGGGCCCGGCCCACCTCGGCGCAGTGGCTGAACCGGAGCCCGCCCAGGCAGATGGGCAAGAGCTTCAGCTCGGGCTGGAGCACCTGGAGGAAGGGCACCTGCACCTCCAGCGAGTGCTCGTGCTGGTGGGCGCGGTGGTCCTCCTGCAGGATCTGCGAGCGGGCCAGGACCAGCCCGCCCAGCTCGGCGTCCAGCTCCACCGCGCCCAGGGGGGTGAGCCACTGGCCCTGGCTCATCACCGCCCCGGCCACGCCGGCCCCGGTGTGGTTGGGCCCGGCCACGATGACCCGGTGCGGGATGCTCACCCGGCTGAGAGTCTTGCCGGCGGTGGGGCCGGAGTAGATGTAGCCCGCGTGGGGGCAGACGGCCAGGAGCGCCGGCTGGGGCTGGGCGGCCGGGTCCAGGCAGCGCCGGACCGTGGCCAAAAGCTCCTGGGGCTGGCCGGGATAGAAGCGGTCGGCCACCGCGGGTTGACGCAACATGGGCTCACTCCTGCCAGGGTTGGGCGAACTTACTGTTACATTTCCAGAAGTAGCACAGGCCAGCCACGGCGGCAAGGGCGCCCCGCTTGTGCCCTTTGCCGGCCTGGGTTAGAATTTCTAGCTTAGAACTTGGTTTCGTCACCGCGCCCCCTGACCGATCCCCCAGCGGAGAGCAGCGTGCCCCCCATAATTCCCACCCCCCGCGGCCCCGCCGGATTTTTGCGTTGCTTGCCGGCCGTTTGGGCCATCGCGGCCGTCCTGGCCGGCTTGCCGGGCCTGTTGATCGCCGCGCCGCTCATGGCCGCCCAGGGCCCGCCCCAGGGCCCGCCGCCGGCCCTGGTGGAGGTGGCCCCGGTGAAGGCGCAGAGCGTGCAGGCCAAGATCACCCTCACCGGCAACGCCGAGGCCCACCGCAGCGTGGTGGTGGCCTCGCGGGTGGAGGAGCGGGTGGCAATGGGCGAGGTGGAGGAGGGCGACGCGGTGAAAAAGGGCCAGGTGCTGGTGCGCCTGGAGCGCGAACAACTGGCCCGGCAGGCGGGCGAGGCCGCGGCCGCGCTCCAGGAGGCCGAGGCGGCCCGCGACCAGCTCCAGCGCGACCTGGAGCGCAAGGAGACCCTGTTCAAGTCCAAGTCAATCCCCCTGAAAACCCTGGAGGACGCCCGCACCGACTTCATCCGGGCCCAGGCCGCGGCCCAACGGGCCAAGGAGCGCCTGGCCATCTTGGCCGACGACCTGGCCTCGGCCCTGGTGCGCGCCCCCCGCGACGGCGTGGTCACCAAGCGCCTGGCCTATCGCGGCGAATGGGTCAAGAAGGGCGGGCCGGTGCTGGAGTTGCAGGTGCTGGACCCGCTCAAGGTGGTGGTGCCGGTGCCCGAGCGCTACCTGCCCAGCCTCAGCGTGGGCCAGGCGGTGGAGGTCACGGCCGACGCCTTGCCCGGCCAGGCGTTCCCCGGCCAGATCCAGGCCATCATCCCCAGCGGCGACCCCAACAGCCGCACCTTCCCGGTGCAGGTGCGCCTGGCCAATCCCCGGGGCGAGGTCAAGGCCGGCATGCTGATGCGGGTCACCTTCAGCGTGGGCGGCGACCATGAGGCCCTGTTGGTGCCCAAGGACGCCCTGGTGGTCTCCGGCGAGACAGCCAGCCTCCTTGTGGTGGCCGACGGCGCGGCCCGGCCGGTGCCGGTGACGGTGGTGGCCGGCCACGGCGGGCTGATGGAGGTGAAGGGGGCCATCAAGCCCGGCCAGATGGTGGTGACGGTGGGCAACGAGCGCCTGCGCCCCGGCCAGCCGGTGCGGGTGCGCCAGCCCGGCGCGGCCCAGCCATGAAGCTCATCGAGCTGGCGGTCCGCTACCCGGTCTCGGTGGCGGTGGGCGTCATCCTGGTGCTGATGTTCGGCATCCTGTCGCTGATTGCGGTGCCGGTGCAGCTCACCCCGGACGTGGACCGGCCCACCATCAGCGTGCAGACCACCTGGCTCGGGGCCAGCCCGGAGGAGATCGAGCGCGAGATCATCGAGCGCCAGGAGAAGGAGCTGAAAAGCGTCGAGGGCCTGGTGCGCATGACCAGCGAGTCGGTGAACAACATGGGCACCGTGACCCTGGAGTTCGAGGTGGGCGTGGACATCGACGCCGCGCTCCTACGGGTGAGCAACAAGCTCCAGCAGGTGCCGCGCTACCCGGCCAACGCCGACAAGCCGGTGCTGACCAGCGCCAGCGCCAACGCCCCGCCCATCGCCTGGATGTCCATCCTGCCCAAGGGCCCCAAGGCCCCGCCCATCGAGACCATCCGGACATTCGTGAAGGAGCGCGTGCTGCCGCTGATCGAGCGGGTGCCCGGCGTGGCCGCGGCCAACACCTACGGCGGCCGCGACCTGGAGATGCAGGCCGTGGTGGACCCCCACAAGGTGGCCGCCCACCGCCTGACCATGAGCCAGATCGCCGCCCGCCTGGCCGGCGACAACCAGGACATCAGCGCCGGCGGCCTGGACGAGGGCAAGCGGCGCTACGTGGTGCGGGCCAAGAGCCGCTTCCACGAGCCGGAGGACATGGCCGAGGTGGTGCTGGCCTACGACCAGGGCGCGCCGGTGCTCCTGAAGGACGTGGGCGAGCCGCGCCTGGGCTACAGCCCCCGCGACGCGGTGGTGCTGAACTTCGGCCGGCCCACCGTGGTCCTGAACGCCATCCGCGAGACGGGCACCAACGTGCTCACGGTCATGGCCGGGCTCAAGAAGGCGCTCATAGAGATCAACCGCGACCTGTTGGACGACCTGGACCTGGTGGTGACCCAGGTCTATGACGAGACCGAGTACATAGTGCAGGCCATCGCCCTGGTCAAGGACAACATCTACGTGGGCGGGGCCCTGGCGGTGCTGGTGCTGCTGCTTTTCCTGCGCAGCGTCTCCACCACCTTCATCATCGCCATGGCCATCCCCATCAGCATCGTGGGCACCTTCATCATGATGGCCGCTTTTGGCCGCAACCTGAACGTCATCAGCCTGGCCGGCCTGGCCTTCGCCTCGGGCATGGTGGTGGACAACTCCATCGTGGTGCTGGAGAACATCTTCCGCCGCCGCCAGATGGGCGAGGAGCGCGCCCAGGCCGCGGTGGCGGGCACCACCCAGGTCTGGGGCGCGGTGCTGGCCAGCACGCTCACCACGGTGGCGGTGTTTTTGCCGGTGCTGCGCATCAAGCAGGAGGCCGGCCAGCTTTTCGCCGACATCGCCATCGCGGTCAGCTTCGCGGTGCTCATCTCGCTCATCGTCTCCATCACCGTCATCCCCAGCCTAGCCGCGCGCATGGTGGGCGGCGGGCGCGAGACCGCCCCGCCCACGGGCTGGCGGCTGCGGTTTCAAGAACTCTTCGGCCTGGCCGTGCTGGCCGAGCGCTTGCGCCACCTGGTGGCCGACGGGGTCTACCGCATGACCGGCTCGGTAATCGTCTCGGCCCTGGTGATGGTGGGCTTCACGGCCTTGAGCCTGGGCATGGCCTGGTTCCTGGCCCCCAAGGCCGAATACCTGCCCAGCGGCAACCGCAACCTGGTGCTGGGCATCATGCTGCCGCCGCCGGGCTACAACGTGGCCGAGCACGAGCAGGTGGGCCGGCTCCTGGCCGAAAAGTGGCGCGGCCACTGGGGCCAGACGCCGGGCGTGGCCGGCGGGGCCACGGCGCAGCCGGAGATCAGGAACTTCTTCTTCGTGGGCTGGGGCGCCCAGATATTCATGGGCGTCTCCACCTGGGACGACGACCGGGCGCGCGAGATCATCCCCATCATGCGCGGCAGCCTGGGCGAGATACCGGGCATGATCCCCATCGTGCAGCAGACCAGCCTGTTCCAGCGCAACGTGGCCCAGGGCCGCACCATCGACCTGGACCTGACCGGCCCGGACCTGGCCCGCCTGGTGGGCCTGGGCGGCCGGCTCTTCGGCCAGATCATGGGCATCATCCCCGGCGCCCAGGTGCGCCCGGTGCCCAGCCTGGATTTGAGCCAGCCCGAGCTGCGCTTTGTCCCCGACCGCCTGCGCGCCGCGGCCGTGAACCTGACCACCGAGCAGATCGGGCTCAACCTGGACGTGCTGGTGGAGGGGGCCAAGATCGACGAGGTGAGCCGCCAGGGCTACAGCATCGATTTGAAGCTCATGGCCGACCCCCGTTTCGTGGACCGCACCCAGGACCTGGGGCGCATGCAGATCAACTCGCCGCTGGGCCGCCTGGTGGACCTGGCCTCGGTGGCCCCACCCCGGCTGGTGGGCGGCCCCACCCAGATCAACCACATCGAGCGCCGCCGGGCCATCACCCTGCGCGTCTATCCGCCCGAGGACCTGCCCCTGCAGGAGGCCATGGACCGCCTGCGCGAACAGGTGGTGGACCCCCTGCACGCCAGCGGCGAGGCGGCCCCGCCCTATGACGTCGGGCTCTCCGGCACCGCCGACGACCTGACCCGCACCTACGAGGCGCTGAGGGGCAACTTCCTGCTGGCGCTGGCCATCACCTTCCTGCTCATGGCCGCGCTGTATGAGAGCTGGGTCTATCCCCTGGTCATCATGTTCAGCGTGCCCCTGGCCGCGGCCGGCGGCTTTTTGGGCCTGTGGCTGGTCAACGTGACGTTGACCTACCAGGCCCTGGACGTGCTGACCATGCTGGGCTTCGTGATCCTGGTGGGCACCGTGGTCAACAACGCCATCCTGCTGGTGGACCTGGCCCTGCAGGGCATGCGCGAGGAAAACCTCGCGCCGCGCGAGGCCATCCGCCAGGCGGTGAGCCTCAGGGTGCGGCCCATCTTCATGACCGTCATGACCACGGTCTGCGGCATGCTGCCGCTGGTGGTCTTCCCCGGCGCTGGCAGCGAGCTTTACCGCGGCCTGGGCGCGGTGATGGTGGGCGGGCTCATGGTTTCCACCGTGTTCACGCTCTTCCTGGTGCCGGCGGTCTTTAGCCTGCTCATCCAGGCCCGCCTGGCTGTCTCGCGCCGGCTGGGCCGGCCCTTCCGGCCCTGATAAAAGCTTGTCCGGGTCGGCCAGGATGGTATCCTGAAATCAAAATCGGCGAAGCCTTTGCCCCGGGGCCGCGCCTCACCAGCCAAGGAGACATCGCCCATGCCACCGATCAAGCTATACGCGCTGAGCACGTGCAGTCATTGCCGCAACGCCAAAAAGCTCTTGGATGAACACCAGTTGGCCTATGACAGCGTGGAGGTTGACCTCTGCCCCCTGGACCAGCGCGAGGCGGTGCTGGACGAGGTGCGCCAGTACAACCCCAGCCTCAGCTTCCCCACCCTGGTCATCGGCGACAAGGTGATCGTGGGTTACCGGGAGAACGAGATCAAGGAGCTGTTGGGTATATGACGCCGCAGGAACTCTACGAGATGTTGAAGAAGACCCAGGAGGCCAAAGGCTACTTCTTCAACCAGGACCTGGGCCGCACCATGGAGCTGATGGAGGCGCTGTTGGTGAACAAGGAGCGCTACGGCTTCATGTGCTGCCCCTGCCGCCTTTCCAGCGGCGACCGCGAGAAGGACCGCGACATCATCTGCCCCTGCGTATACCGCGCCCCGGATGTGGAGCAGTACGGTAGTTGCTACTGCAACCTCTACGTCTCCGAGGCCTGGAACCGGGGGGAGATTGCCCACGACTACGTGCCCGAGCGCCGGCCGCGGGAGAAAATGCCCTTCTAGGCCGGCTTCAGGCCGCTCAACAGATGCCAAGCCGGCGGCCCGGGCGGGGTGACATGCCCCGCCCGCTGGTTTTGGGGCCCCCCAAAGCGAAAGGGCGGGGATCAACCCCGCCCTGCGCTGATCGGGTTGGCTCCTGGAGGGCTAGGTCTCCAGGGTGCACTTGTTGAAGTCGATCTTCTGATGGCAGCCGCTGCAGGTGTGCTCCTTGTCGAACTCGTCGGAGAATATCTCCTTCTCCTTACCGCAATTGGGGCATTTGCAGACGAAGGCGGTCAGCTGCTTGTTGGCTTCGAATCCGGGGCAATGACGCGGCGTGCTCACGCTCCACTCCTTTGGCTGGGGTTGGCCTAGGGCCCTAGAACTGAGGACCATTTCTTTTCGCAGACCCGTACTTATAAATTGTGCGCACTCAGGAGGGCCTCGTCAAGCCCGAGGGCGTTCCACATGTTGGCAAGTCGGCCTTGCACGCCGGCGGGCTTTGGTGTACTTGTTGGGCCGCGATTGGCGACTTTCCCCGCCTGGCGGGCGGTTTATCCGGAGGCAACCATGGCCGTCGTCTCGCCTTTCCGGGCCTTGCGCTATGACCCGGCGCTGGTTCCCGACCTGCGCCGCGTGGTCACCCCGCCCTATGACGTGATCAGCCCCCGCGAGCAGGACGACTTCTACCGCGCCCACCCCCACAACGTCATCCGCATCGAGCTGAACCGGGCCAGCGACCGCGAGACCCCGGCGGACAACTGCTACACCCGGGCCGCGGCCCATCTGCGCGAATGGGTGGCCGAGGGCGTGCTGGCCCGCGATGAGCGGCCGGGCTTCTACCTGAGCGAGACCACCTACCTGGACAGCGACGGCGCCACCCGCACCCGGCGCGGGTTCTTCACCGCGCTGAAGGTGGAGGACTTCTCGGCGGGGGTAGTGCTGCCTCACGAGCGCACCTTCACCGGCCACAAGGAGGACCGCCTCAAGCTGACCCTGGCCACCTCGGCCAACGTCTCGCCCATCTTTGCGCTCTTTCCGGACGACGCCAACTCGGTCTGGGGCGTGCTGGACGCGGCCAAGGAGGCGACGCCCCTGGCCGACTTCAGCGACCCCTTCGGCCTGCCCCAGAAGCTCTACGCCGTGCGCAACGAGGCGGCCTGCCAGACGGTGCAGCGGCTCATGGCCGACAAGGTGATCTTCATCGCCGACGGCCACCACCGCTACGAGACCGCCCTGAACTACCGCAACCTGATGCGCGAGCGCCATCCCGGCCGGGGCCCGGCGGCCGCCTTCAACTACGTGCTCACCTACCTCTGCTCCATGAACGACCCCGGCCTGACGGTGTTCCCCTGCCACCGCATGCTGCCCCGGCTGGACGGCTTCAACGCCCGCGATTTCCTGCCCGCGGCCGCGCCCTACTTCACCTGGGTGGAGATACCCATCGCCGGCGACCTCACGGCGGCCAAGGCCCGGCTGCAGGACGCCCTGGCCGAGGCCGGCCAAGAGCGCCCCAGCATCGGCCTGGTGGACCACGACTCGGAGAGCTTCTACGTGCTCTCGCTCAAGGAGGGCATCCGCCGCGGCGACCTGATGGACGTGGCCGAGCCGGAGCTGAAGGACCTGGACGTGGTGGTGCTCACCGACCTGGTGCTGGACAAGATCCTGGGCCTGGACAACCGGGCCCGCGACCAGATCCACACCATCAAGTACGTCTCGCGCTTGAACGAGGTGGTGGACGAGGTGCGCGCCGGCCAGGCCCGCCTGGCCTTTTTGCTCAATCCCACCCGGGTGGAGCAGGTGCAGGCCGTGGCCGAGGCCGGGCTGATCATGCCGCGCAAGTCCACCTACTTCTATCCCAAGGTGCTCACCGGCCTGGTGATCAACCCCCTGGACCCGGCCGAGGACCTGACCGGCTGCCAGGGGTGAGCCAGCCCCCCGAGCCCTTGCCCGCGGCCCTGCCCGACGACCTGGTCAGCCGGGACGGCCTGGGCCGGCTCAGCATCCGCCAGCCCAGGCGCGGCTACCGCTTCTCCATCGACAGCGTGCTGTTGGCCTTTTTCGCCCCGCAGACGGCCGGCCCGGTGGCGGACCTGGGCGCGGGCTGCGGGGTGCTCTGCCTTTTGCTGGCCGCCCGCGGCCTGGCCGGGCCTTTCACGGCGCTGGAGATCGACCCCCTGGCCGCGGCCTGCGCGCGGGCCAACTTCGCGGCCCACGGCCTGGCCGGGGCCGTGCTCACCGCCGACCTGGCCGGGCCCCTGCCCGAGCCGCCCGCGGCCGGCTTTGGCCTGATCGTCAGCAACCCGCCCTTTGGCCGCGCCGGCCACGGCCACATCCCGCCCGACCCCTCCCGCGCCCGGGCCCGCCACGAACTGGCGCTGACCGCCGCCGACCTCTGGAGCGCCGCCGCCCGCCTGCTGGCGCCCGGCGGCCGCTTCGCCCTGTGCGGCGACCCCCGCCGCCTGCCCGAGCTGCTGGCCGGCCTCGCCGGCCACGGCCTGGCCCCGCGCCGCCTGCGCCTGGTGCACGGCCGGGCCGGCAAGCCGGCCAGCCTGGCGCTCATCGAGGCGGTGAAAGGCGGCGGGGCCGAGCTGACGGTGGAGCCGCCGCTCTGCATTTACGCCGAAGGCCAGAGCTATAGCGAGGAAGTGGCGGCTATGTATCGCTGCCTGGATTAGCCATCTCGGCCTTGAGCTGGGCGCGATAAACCGCGGCCAGGCTGGCGCGCAGGTCGGGATCAGCCACGCCCGCCACCAGGCGCTCCACCGCCGCCTCCTGGTCCGGTCCCAATTCAGGCTCGGGCAGGGGCGGCGGCGCGGGCGGGGGCGGGGTGCGCATCAGCACCAGCTTGATGTTCTCCACCGTCTGGCCGGCCGCCTTGAGCCCGGCCAGCAGCCGGGGCAGGCGCAGGGCCACGTCCTGGCGCCAGATGGAGTTCTCCACCGCCACCACCAAGACCCCGCCCGGCTCCAGGCAGACCGGCCGCGCCCGCCGGGCGGTCAGCTCGCCGGCCTGCTCGCGCCAGGCGTTGAGCAACCCCGGACCGGGCAGGCGTCCGGCCAGCTTGGCCGGCAACGCGGCGGGCAGGAGCGCGCCCAGGGGCGTGGGCTGGTTTTTGAGGGCCATGGCGGCTCCGGCAAAGGGTGGCTGGACAGCAGTATGCCCGCCAAGAACGGCCGGGGCAAGGCCGGTGCACAGGCCGGGCCGTTCCGGCGTACAATGGCCCCAACGCCGCTCGGAGCGCGGCGGGGGAGGCGGCATGTCAGAGATGCGTCTACGGGCGGCGGCCGGGCTCCAAGCCGGCGACGTCTTTGAAATCACCCGCACCTTTCACCAGTCCGAGACCGAGGCCTTTGGCCAGCTCACCCGCGATTACAACCCGGTGCACTACGACGCGGCCTTTGCCGCCGGCAAGGGCCTGGACGGGCTCATCTGCCATGGTCTGTTGGTGGCAGGCATGATCTGCGAGGTGGGCGGCCAGATCGCCTGGCTGGCCAGCGGCATGAGCTTCCGCTTCCGCCGGCCGGTGTATTTCGGCGACACCATCACCTGCCGGCTGACCATAATATCCCTGGACGCCAAGGGCCGGGCCAGGGCCGAGGCGGTCTACACCAATCAGCGCGGCCAGGTGGTGCAAGAGGCCACCATCACCGGCATCCTGCCCAACCCGGCCGAGCGCGCAGCCCTGGCGGACATGGCGCGGGCGCAGGGGGGCTCCCCCGCGCCCGCATAGACGCCGCGTCCCGCCCGCAGGGGCCGGGCGGGGCCGGGGACATGGCTCCGCTAGTTCTCCAGCACGAAGATGACTTCCAGGCGCACGCGGTATTCCAGGATGGCCTCATCCTCCACCGAGACCCGCTGCTCCACCACTTTGATGCCGGTCACCCCGCGCAGGGTCTTGGTGGCCCGTTCGAAGCCCACCTTGACCGCGTCCTCGAAGCTGATGGGCGAGGCGGCGATGATGTCGGTGACTCGGGCAACCCGCTTTTCGGCCATAACACACCTCCCTGGGCATGGTTGGGAAACGGCGGCCCCGCCATGGGGCCGCGCCCTGGTCGGGAGGGATGCCCTCTTGCCGCGGCCGGGGTCCGCGGGGGGGTAGGGCTCTCTCAATGCCGGGGTCTGGTTCCAGTCTAGCCAGGAGCCGGGGTCGCGCGCAAGAGCATACCCCGGCCGCCGGGCGTTATTTCACCGGCACGAAGCCCTCGGCCTGCACCAGCTTCTGGCCCTCGGCGCTGAGCACGAAGTCCAGGTAGGCCTTGGCCTCGCCCGCGGGCGGGCCGGCGGTGAACATGTACAGGCCGCGGGCGACGGGATAGCTCTGGTCGCGGGCCGTGGCCGGGCTGGCCACCACGCCGCCCACTTGCAGCGGCTTGAGGCCGGGGTTCAGATATCCGATACCCACGTAGCCGATGGCGAACTTGTTGCCGGCCACGGCCTGGGCCACGGCCCCGTTGCTGGCCTGCATCTGGGCGTCCGGGCGCACCCGGGCCTTGCCCAGCACGTGCTCGTTCCACACCTCGAAGGTGCCGGAGCTGGTGTCGCGGCTGACCACCACCAGGGTGCGGTCCTCGCCGCCCACCTGCTTCCAGTTGCGCACCTTGCCGGCATAGATGTCGCGCAGTTGCTCCAGGCTCAGGTTGGTCACCGGGTTGCTGGGGTGGACCACCGGCACGATGCAGTCCAGGGCCACCGTGGTCTGCACCGGGCTCACGCCCTTGCTCTGGGCCAGGGCGATCTCCTTGGCCTTCATGGTGCGGCTGGAGTTGCCGATTCCGGCGGTGCCGTCGATGATGGCCTTGATGCCGTCGCCGCTGCCGGTGCCGGCCACCGAGATGCGGGCCTCGGGGTGGTGGCGCATGTAGACCTCGGCGGTTTTCTGGGCCACGGGCAGCACGGTGGTGGAGCCGGTGATGGTCAGATCCGGCGCGGCCATGGCGGCCGGGGCCGGGGCCAGGCCGACGGCGGCAAAAAGGGCGATCAGGGTCAACCAGGCGCGGCCAGGCATGGGGTTGCTCCTTTGCGGCGGGTTCAGGGTTGGTCGGCGGGCCGGGGCGTCAGGCCCAGCTCGGCCCGCCAGGGCGCGAAAGCGGCGTCCCTGGCCAGGGCCAGCACGCCGGCGTCCAGGGCGCGGGCCTTGGCCAACGCCTCGCGCCCCTTCTCGGGCCGGCCGCTGGCGGCCTCCAGCCGGGCCAGCTCCAGCCACTGCGGGGCCGGGTGGCCGTCGCCCCAGGCCTTGAGCGCCGGCCGGAGCCGGTCCAGCTCCGCGGCCAGGCGGGCGCGGTCGGCCGTGCCGGCCAAATCCGCGGCCAGGGCCAGGCGGGGCAGCACCTGGTAATCGGGCCGCCAGCCGCTGGCCAGCATGCGGCGGTCGGCGGCCTGGCGCAGGCCCGCGCCCAGGGCCAGGGGCGTGAGCCCCAGGGCCAGGCCCAGGCAGGCCAGGACCAACCACAGCCGGCGGCGCGGGTGCATGGCGACCTCCCGCGCCCAATTGTAACAAACCGGCGGGGTGAACGCCCAGAGATCGTAGCGCGGCCGACTTACGCCAGATTGCCCCTGGCGCGGGCCCGGCAATGGTGCAAAATGGAGGGCAACCCGCAGGCTTGGAGCGCCGTGGCCGACCCGCCCCCCCATAGCCGCCCGACCCGCCTGGCCGCCTGGAGCGCCGCCGGCCTGGGTTGGACCCTGTTCTGGCTCAGCCGGGCCGCGCTGCTGACCGCCGCGCCCATGGACCATGGCCAGGGCTGGGCCGCGCTCTGGGCCTGGCCGCGCCTGGGCCAGGCCGGGCTGGTCATCCTGGCCGCGTTGGCGGGCGGGGCGCTGTTGCTCTCGGCCGGGCGCTGGTGGCTG
>JAZDHW010000034.1:0-29086 GCA_043805555.1 Pseudomonadota bacterium | reverse complement strand
TGGCCGGGCCGGGCAGGGCCGGGGATTCGGCCCAGGCCGTGCGGGCCCGCGGCGGGCCGCTGCGGCGGCGCTCCGTCGGGCGGGACGGAGCGTGCTGATCGCCGCCGCCGCTGACCATGTGGTCCAGGTCGTCGACGAACTGGCGCATGTGCCGGGCCTGGCCGTTCATCTCCTCGGCCGCGCTGGCGGTTTCCTCGGCGCTGGCCGCGTTGGACTGGGTCAGGCGGTCCATCTGGCTGACGGCCTGGTTGATCTGGCCGATGCCCTGGGACTGCTCGTTGCTGGCCGCGGCGATCTCGCCCACCAGCTCGCTCACCTTCTGGCTGCTGACGGCCAGCTCCTTGAAGTCGGTGTTGGTGCGCTGGACCAGCTCGGCCCCGCCCTGGATCTTGTGCACGGTGCCCTCGATGAGCCCGGCGGTGTTCTTGGCCGCCTCGGCGCTGCGCATGGCCAGGGAGCGCACCTCGTCGGCCACCACCGCGAACCCGGCCCCGGCCGAGCCGGCCCGGGCCGCCTCCACCGCGGCGTTCAGGGCCAGCAGGTTGGTCTGGAAGGCGATCTCGTCGATGGTCCTGATGATCTTGCGGATCTCCTCGCTGGCCGCGCTGATCTCGGACATGGAGTCGGTCAGCTCGGCCATGGAGCGGCCGGCCTGGTCCATGGTCTTGGCCGCGCCCTTGCTGAGCTGGTCAGCCTGCTGGGCGTTCTCGGCGTTCTGGCGCACCATGGCCGCCAGCTCCTCCAGGGCCGAACTGGTTTCCTCCAGCGAGCCGGCCTGCTGGCTGGCCCCGGCCGCCAGTTGCTGGCTGGCCGAGGAGACCTCGGCCGCGGCCGCGGTGACCTGGCTGCTGGCCTCGCCCAGGCCGCCCACCGCCCGCCGGATGGGCCGGTTGATGCCGCGCACGAAGAGCCAGATGCCGGACAGGGCCACGGCCAGGCAGATCACGCCGATGATTCCCACCCCGTAGCGCATCTGCACCACCGGGGCCAGGAACTCGTCGGTGTCCTGGGTGGCGCCCACCGACCAACCGGTGAGCCCCACCGGCGCGAAGCCGGCGATCTTGTCCACCCCCTTGAAGCGGTAGGCCTCCACCCCGCGGTCGCCGGCCAGCATGCGCTTGGAGATGGTCTCCATGCCTTGCACGGTCTTGAAGTTCAGTTCCAGGAGCAGCTTCTCGTCCGGGTGGGCGACCACGTCGCCGTTCTGGTCGCTCATGAAGGCGTAGCCGGTTTGGCCGAGCTTGAGGCCGCTGATCTTCTGGCTCAGGCTGTCCAGCTTGAGGATGATGACCATGGCCCCCACGAAGCCGCCGCTGCTGGGGATGGGCGCGGCGATGCCCACCACCGGCAGGTTGGTCTTCTTGGACTTGGCCGGGGTGCCGATGGCGGCTTTGCCCGCCTTGACCGCCTTGAAGTAGTCGCGGTCCACCACCTTGATGCCGTGGTTGGTGCCGCCCACGCTGTCGGCATAGACCACGCCGGCCGGGTCCACCACCACGATGGTCTCGTAGTCCTGGCCCACCTCTTCCATGGCCTTCTTGAGCTTCTTCTCCAGGTCGGCGATCTCGGGCGCGCTGGCCGCGGCCCCGTCCTTGGCCACCTTGGCCGCCACCCGGATGGGGGTGTTGCCCGCAGCCAGCTCCTTGGCCATCTTCAGTTCGCTCTCCATCATGGAGCCGGCCAGGTCGGCCAGCCGGCCGGCGATGACCTCGGCCTCCTGCTTCACCGCGGCCTCCAGGGCGTCGGCGGCGATGAACTGGGAGTAAACGCCTACGATTATCAGAGGTATAATTACAAGAATCGTGCCTCCGATGGCCAATTTCTTCCCCAAACTGATGCGCAGCATGGGTGACACTCCTGCTAGGGACTATGGATTGGCGAGATTCAATTGCAAGTATATCCGTCAGTATTTGGATCGCTACTAAAAGAACCTAGTTTAATTGTCCTATGAGCTATATAAATATTACGAGGCGGGCCGAGCGGGACGCAACTACAAATATGTAGGGCCGGGAGGTTAACTTGCCTTGTGCAATGGGTTTTCGCTATGGGGCCGACGGGGGGGAGGCGTCCAGCGCCCGGCGCACCGCCTGGGTCAGTTGGCGGGCCAGCACCGGCTTGGCCAGCACCTCGCGCACCCCGGCCGGGGCCATCGGTGAAGACCGCGATGCCGTCGCTGGCCGACTCCACCAGGGCCTGGCAGCGGCCACGGCTGACCTCCAGGTCGCGGCGCGCGCGCTGGAAATAGGCCAGCAACAGGCCAGGCCCGCCAGGAGCGACAGCATCGCCCCCAGCAGGGAACACCAGGGCGCGAACCACTCCAGGGGCCGCATGAAGGGGTAGTCCAGCCAGGAAGCGCATGCGCTCCTGGCGGTAACGATAGGCGTAGACCGCGGCCACCGACAGGGTGCTGGTCAGGGCGGCCAGGACGGCGGGCGGTTGCCAGGGCACGGTAAGCGGCCTCCGACCGAAAGAGGGGCGCAGGCGCGGGTACGATAACGCTGGTTTGGCAGTAGGCCACCGTTTGGGTATATAAATGCTTTTAGCGTTTAGTCCCACAGCCCTGCGCCAGGCTTGTCAACCGGCATCCCTGGCCCTGGGCCCGCAAGGAGCGCCATGATCCTGCATCACACCGGCGAGGTGGCGCCGGGCCTGTTTGTCCTGGGCTCGGCCGGAGTGCCCAGCTACCTGCTGGACGCGCCGCAACCGGTCCTTTTTGACGCCGGCCTGGCCTGCCTGGGCGGCCGCTATGTGGCCGAGGCCCGCGCCCACCTGGCCGGCCGCGCGCCCACCCGGCTGTTGCTCACCCACGTGCACTTCGACCACTGCGGGGCGGCGGCCCAGATCCAGCGCGCCTTCCCCGGCCTGCGCATCGCCGCCGCGGCCAAGGCGGCGGCCATCGTGACCCGGCCCAACGCCCTGGCCCTCATGGCCCGCCTGAACGACGAGGCCAAGGCCGGGGTGGCGGCCTGGGACCCCCAGGCGGTGGGGCCGGAGGCCTTCGAGCCCTTCACGGTGGACGAGGTGCTGAGCGACGGCATGCGCCTGGACCTGGGCGGCGGCCGGGTGGTGGAGGTGCTGGCCAATCCCGGCCACACCTGGGATTTCCTGAGCTTCTGGGCGCCGGAGAACGGGGTGCTCATCGCCGGCGAGGCGGCCGGCTGCGCCGACGTCACCGGCCACATCATGACCGAGTTCCTGGTCAGCTTCGACGCCTACCGCCAGTCCCTGGAGCGCCTGATGACCCTGCCGGCCCGGGTGCTCTGCCAGGGCCACCGCATGGTCTTCACCGGCGGGGACGTGCCCCGTTTCCTGGAGCGCTCGCTCAAGGCCGCCCATGACTACCGGGCCTGGGTGGAGCGCCTGCTGGACGAGGAGAACGGGGACGAGGAGCGGGTGGCGGACAGGGTGCGGGCCGGCGAGTATGACGACAAGCCCCAGCCCAAGCAGGCCGAGCCGGCCTATCTGCTCAACCTGCGGGCCCGGGTGGGCCACCTGGCCGAGCTGCGCCGCCAGCGCCTGGCCCAGAGCGCCTAAGCCGGCGCAAGGTTAACGCAAAAAGCAGACGGGCGGGGATAAACCCCGCCCCTACGCAATCCAAAGCAAAAATCGCCGCTGTCTTCGTAGACGGGCGGGGATAAACCCCGCCCCTACGCAATCCAAAGCAAAATTCGCCGCTGTCTTCGTAGGGGCGGGGTTTACCCCCGCCCGGTTTTGCCTGCGCGGACGGGGCCTTTTGCGCGCCACCCCACCATGGCCATCAGCAGGTGCGGGTCGGGCCCCCGCCGCGGCTGCGCAGGGCCTCGGCCACCTTTTCCAGCAGCCGCTGCATGCGGAAGGGCTTCTGGATGAAGCCGGCCAGGCCCTTGCCGGCGAAGCGGGTGGTGGCGTCCTGCTCGTTGTAGCCGCTGGCCAGCATCACCGGCACCCGGTCGCTGATGCGCCGGATCTCGGTGAAGGCCTCCTCGCCGTTCAGGTGGGGCATGGTCATGTCCAGCACCACCAGCTTCAGCTCGTGCTGATGGGCGCGGAACACCTCCACCCCCTCGCGGCCGTCGGCGGCGGTGACGACCTTGAAGCCGCCCCGCTCCAGCATCATCTTGGTCACGCTGCGCACCGACTCCTCGTCGTCCACCACCAGCACCAGCCCGCCGGGATCCCCGGCGGAGGCGCCCGCGTCGCCCGGCTCCTCGTCCAGGGGCAGGGTCAGCTTGTTGGTGATGGGCAGCAGCACCTTGATGGAGGTGCCCCGGCCGGGCTCGCTGTAGACCTTGACGGCCCCGTGGTGGCCGCGCACGATGCCCAGCACCGCCGAGAGCCCCAGGCCGCGGCCGGTGAACTTGGTGGTGAAGAAGGGGTCGAAGATGCGCGAGCGGGTGTTCTGGTCCATGCCGCTGCCGGTGTCGCTCACCTCCAGGAAGGCGTAGTAGCCCTCGGCCAGGTCGTCGTCCACGAAGGTGCCCAGCAGGTAGTTGCGGTCCACCTCGGTGACCCCGGTGGTCAGGCTGACCACGCCGCTCTTGCTGCCGATGGCCTCGCTGGCGTTGGTGATCAGGTTCATCACCACCTGGCGGATCTGGGCCGCGTCGGCCTCCACCGCCGGCAGGTCGGGGTGGAAGTTGTATTTGAGCACCACGTTCTTGGCGATGGAGACCTGGAGCAGGTTGGCCATCTCCTCCACCACCCGGTTGAGGCTGATGGGCTCCACCACGAAACGGCCCTTGCCGGAATAAGCCAGCATCTGGTTGGAAAGCTCCGAGGCCCGGATGGCGGCGTCGCGCAGGGCCAGCACCCGGCCGCGGGCCGGGGATTCGGGCGGCAGGTCCATCAGGCCCAGGTCGGCGTTGCCCAGGATGCCCACCAGCAGGTTGTTGAAGTCGTGGGCGATGCCGCCGGCCAGCACCCCCAGGCTCTCCAGCTTCTGGGCGTGCTGGATCTGGGCCTCCAGGCGGCGGCGCTCCTCCTCCACCCGGCGCTGCTCGCTGAAATCCACGATGAAGGAGACGAAGTGCAGGGGCCGGCCGCGGCCGTCGCGCACGGCCGAGTTGCCCACCAGGCAGAAGACCTCGCGGCCGTCCTTGGCCAGGTAGCGCTTGTAGGCGTGGTTGAACTCCTCCAGGCCCTCCAGAATGCGCCGGAAGCGCTCCTTGCCGCCGCCACGGTCCTCGGGATGGGTGAACTCCTCGAAGGAGCGGCCCTCCATCTCCTCGGGCTGGTAGGCCAGCATCTCGGCCAGGCGCGGGTTGACCCGAACCAGGGTGGTGTCCGGCCGCACCAGGGCCATGCCCACCGGCGCGACCTCGAAGGCCTGGCGGAACTGGCGCTCGCTCAGGCGCAGGCGCTCCTGGGTGAGCCGCTGGTCGGTGATGTCCTCGCCGGAGCTGATGGCCCCCTGCAACCGGCCCTCGTCATCCAGGAAATAGGCGTTGCGCCAGGAGATGAGCCGCTCCTGGCCGTGCTTGGTGACCACCGGGTTCTCGTACTGCTCCACCAGCTCCAGCTCGCCGCTCACCAGTTTCCGGAAAACCGCGCGCATCTCGCCCTGGATGCGGGCGGGCAGGAAGGTGGCGAACCAGTCGCGGCCCAGGATCTCCTGCTCGCTGTAGCCCAGCAGTTGGCAGGCCTTCTTGTTGGCCAGGGTCACCCGGCCCCGGGTGTCCAGCACCACGATCATCACCCCGGCCACGTCCAGGTAGGTCTGGGCGCGGTCGCGGGCCCGGGACAGCTCCTCCTTGGCCTGGGAGAGGCTGGTGACGTCCATGCCGTAGAGGTTGGCGAAACCCTCATCGCGCACCGGGGCCAGGGAGAAGGCGAAGTGCTTGTCGCCGCAGGGCACCTCCACCTGCATCACCGCGCCGCTTTCCAGCGCCTCGCCCACCGCGGCCAGCAGGCGCGGGGGCAGGCAGAGGCCGTCCTGGCCGTTGCGGCCCTCCTGCAACGACATCACCCGGCGGCCGGACGGGTTCACGAAGAGCAGGCGGCCCTGGCGGTCCACCCGGATCACCGGGTTGGGGTTTTCGCTGGGGAAGCGGGCCAGGGAGCGGGCCTGGCCCTCGGCCTGGCGGCGGGCGGTGACGTCGTGGAAGGCCACCGCGAACTGGTCGGGCTGGGGCGAGAAGGCCACCACCTGATAGTGACGGCCCAGGCCCTGGCTGTACTGCTCGAAATGGGCGGCCTCGCCGGTGGTGGCCACCCGGCCGTAGGTGTCGATCCAGTGCTCCTCGGTCTCCGGCAGCACCTCGCGCACCCGCCGGCCCAGGATCTCGCCGCGCTTGAGGCCGGTCAGGCGTTCGAAGGCCGGGTTCACGTCCAGGAACACGTAGTCGATGACCTTGCCGGTCTGGTCGCGCACCACCTCGTGCACGGCCATGCCGCTGTCGATCTCGGTGAAGAGCTGGCGGTGGCGGCGCTCGCTTTCGCGCATGGCCCGCTCCACCCGCTTGCGTTCGCTGATGTCCAGGGCGGTGAAGGTGACCCCGGCCATGGGGTCGGCCGGGTCCAGGGGGGCCGAGCGCAGGTAGATGTCCAGCACCCGGCCGTCCTTGGTCTGCCAGCGGGTCTCCACCTCGCCCACCGGGTCGCCCTGATTTAGCTGGCCGTACTGCACCCGGCCCACCCGCTCGTACTCCTCCTGGTCGGGATAGACCACGCGCGCGCTCTGGCCCACCAGCTCCTCGGCGCTGTAGCCCAGCATGGCGCAGACCTTCTCGCTGACCCAGGTCAGCACCCGCCGGTGCACCAGCCCCACCCCGATGGGAGCGGCGGCCAGGATGCTCTCCAGGGCCGCCTCCTGGGCCTGGATGGCGTCCATGGCCTGCCTGACCTCGGTGATGTCGCGGGCCACGGCGAAGGCCACGCCCTCGGCGGGCAGGGACGCGCTGGACCAGGACAGCCAGAGGTAGCGGCCGTCCTTGGTCAGGTAGCGGTTCTGGAAATCCACCAGGGGCCGGCCCTGGACCAGTTGGGCCATGGCGGCCTGGGTGGCCGGGCGGTCCTCGGGATGCACGAAATCCATGTAGGGCCGGCCGGTTAGCTCCTCGGAGGTGTAGCCCAGGGTTTTCTGCCAGATGGGGTTGACCCGCTTGAGAAAGCCGTCCAGGCTGGCGATGCACAAAAGGCCCTGGGAAAGCTCGAAAAAGCGGTCCAGTTCGGCGGTGCGCCGGGCCAGGTTTTCCGCCAGTTCGGCGCGGGCCTGCTCCAGTTCCTGGCGCAGGCGGCGCTCCTCGGTCACGTCGCGCATCACCGAAAGGCTGAAGTGCTTGCCATCGGGCTGACGGGCCAAGCTGCTGTCCAGGAGCACGTCCATCAACCGGCCGTCCTGGCGCCGGAACTGATAGGCGACCCCCCGCACCTGGCCATCGCGCCAGATCGCGGGGATGACCTCGGCGAAGGCCTTGGCGGCGGAGTCGGGAGTGAGCACCAGGTCCAGCCGCTGGCCGATCACCTCGGCGCGGGTGAAGCCGGTGGCGTCCAGCCAGGCCTGGTTCGCGCCCACGAAGACGCCGTCCCGGTCCACGGAGTGCATCATCACGGGCGCGTTGTCATAGATGAGGCGGAAACGGGCCTCGCTTTGGTGCAGATCCGACTCGGCCTGACGCCGCAACTGATCGGCGGCCTCCAGCTCGGCCGGGCGCTGGGTGAGATCCTCCGGGCAGCGCTGCCCACCCCCCATCTCGTCAGAACCGGAACTGGCCATGGGTGTTGCCGTCCGCTAGCGGGATTTGTGTTGTCCCAACATAGCAAAAGCCTTCGCGGCAAGAAAGCCTAAGGATTCATCGGGGCAGAACATTGTCCAAATCCGGGCCGGCCGCCGGAGCGGCGCCGGCGGGGCAGGTCATGGCCCGGCCCGGACAGGCTGTCGCGTGACAGCCTGCCGGGCTCAATAGGGGCCGACCAGGTTGGGCGGTCGGTGCGGAGATGGGAACCGGGCCCGGCGGCGGCGATTTCCTGGCGGTCACCGCCCCAGCTCAGCCCTGATGCGCGTGCAAGTTGATGACCCTGGGCCAAGCGGGCGCTTGGGGCAATGACCGGGGCGGAAACCGCCGCTGGCCGGGTCCGGGTTGTGGCGCCTGCCAGGAGCAAGTCCGGCAGGGAGGGGTCCTCTAAGAGGTTTGAGGTCGGAGGTGGGGCGGATCCGACCCGGGAACAGACTCGTTCCCCCATACGCAGGCGCACAATTTGTAAAAAGGTTTCCTTTCGCCCGGCTAGGTCAGGGCCTGTAGAGCAGGCGTCCCAACAGCCATCCCACGGCTCCACCCACGGAGCAACCACCGTAGATTAGCAAGATGTCGACCATGGTTACTCCCCTTGCTCAAGCATTGGCCGCCAGGGCCAGCGGCGGGTTGGGCGCTTCGGGGGCGCGCAGATAACCGCGGCGCATCAGCTCCATCACCGCCTCCACCACCAACCCGTCGTCATCGGTGCACTCCTGCAAAGTAGAGATCAGTTCCTCCAGGGTCAACGACTGGGGCTGGCGGTTGCTCCTGGGGCGTATGCGGCTGACTATGGCCATCCGGTTCATCATCGCCCTCCTTGATCCTCGGGTCCGCGGGGCAGTTGCCATCAAGATAAAGCAAGGGCTGTGCCAGAAAATGCGCACAGGGGTGGGCCTGGGGCCGGGGCGGGGTTTGGCCAAGCTATCTGCTAGGTTATTGGTGGTTTCGCCGTGGCGGGCTTAAGCACGTGGCCGGACAGGGGGCCGGTTTGTCTTGCGCGGCAAGACAACCATGCTGTCCGGCAAGACAAAAAGGCGCGTTTCCGCCTTGGCGGACGGGAAAGCTGCTGGCCGGGGCCGGCGGCCCGGCCGGCCTAGCCGGGCAGGGTGAAGCTGTCGCAGGGGGCCGGGCGGTTGGTGGGGCCCTGGGCGCGGCGGCTGCGGCCTTCCACCAGGAAGAAGACCTCCTCGGCGATGTCGGTGGCGCCGTCGCCGATCTTCTCCAGATGGCGGGCGGCCAGGATGCACTCCATGGCCCGGCGCACCACCCGGTTCTCCTCGGTCATCCAGGCCACCATCTCGCGGAACAGGCGGTGGTTAAGCTCGTCCAGCTCGTCGTCGCGGTCGCAAAGCTCGTGGCACTTGAGCAGGTTGCGCTCCTGGTAGGCCTCCACGCAGCGTTCGGTCATCTCCACGGCGATCACGGCCATCTCATCGATGAGCACCGGGGTGGCCATGTGCTCCATGCGGGCCAGGACCATGGCCCGCTGGGCCAGGTTGACGCCCTGGTCGGCCATGCGCTCCAGGGCGTTGCAGATCTTCATGCTGGTGGTCAGGAAGCGCAGGTCGCTGGCCACCGGCTGCTGGGTGGCCAACAGGGCGATGCAGCGCTCCTCTATGGAGTTCTCCAGCATGTCGATGTCGCGGTCGCGGCGGACAATGTGGGTGGCCAGCTCGAAATCCCGGGCGGTAAAGGCCCGCGCCGCCTGCTGGATCGCCTTTTTGACCAGGATTCCCATTTCCACCAGGTCCTGGCGCAGGGTATCCATCTGTTTGTGGAAATGGCTGACAGTCATGGCACGCTCCCCTTCGGCGCGGGCGGACGCCGCCCGGTCTAGGGACTAATAAAGCCGGGATAGTGAGTCTTGTCAATGTTAGGGTAGAAACGTCGCCAAAAAAACACCAAATTGTGTAATCATGCAGGTTATGGTGGGATTAAGGCCGGGCTGGACAGCGCGGCGGCGGGGCCGGAGCGGGCCACCGCCAGGGTGGGGCGGGCCCCGGCCCATGCGCCTGCATTGGATCGCGGCCTTGGGGGTGCTGGTCATGAGCCTTATTTCCTCCGGTTGCCGGGGGTTCATCGAAAACCAGGTCTTTTTCCCGGAGCGGGGGTTGGTGGCCACCCCGGCCAGCGCCGGCCTGGGCAGCGAGGACGTCTGGTTCCCCACCGCCGACGGGCTGAAGCTGCATGGCTGGCTGGTGGCGGCGGTGGACGCCCGCTTCCTGGTGGTCTTCTGCCACGGCAACGCCGGCAACATCTCCCACCGGGTGGACAACCTGCGCCGCCTGCACGAGTTGGGCGTGGCCACCTTCATCTTCGACTACCGGGGCTACGGCCAGAGCCAGGGCCGGCCCAGCGAGGAAGGCTTTTTCCGGGACGCCGAGGCGGCGGCGGACGAGGCCCAGCGCCTGGCCCAGCGCCTGCGCCTCAGGGTGGTGGTCTTCGGCCGCTCCCTGGGCGGGGTGGCCGCCACCCACATGGCCGCCCGCGGCCGGCCCGCGGGCCTGATCCTGGAATCCACCTTCACCCACCTGGGCGACATGGCCCGCAGCCTGGTGCCCCTGCCGCTGTTGGCCGGGGCGCTCAAGAACCGCTTCAGCGCCCTCGACCGCGTGGGCCGGGTGCAGGCCCCGATCCTGTTTTTCCACGGCGACCGCGACGAGATCGTGCCCCTGGATCTGGGCCGGCGGCTCTATGCAGCCGCGCCGGAGCCCAAGCGCTGGGTGACCCTGGCCGGGGCCGGGCACAACGACACCTACCTGGTCGGCGGCGCGGCCTACTGGCAGGCCTGGCAGGACTTCCTGGCCGGACTGTAGATCGGGTTCAGTCCCTTCTCCTGGCGCCTTTTTCGCAGCACCTTCGCCATCATGGTGATCCCCCCGGCCCCCTGCCCCTGGGCATGGCGGGGAGCCCGCCTTCTTGTGGGGGGCATGGCGAGGAGCGAAGCGACGAAGCAAACGCGCCGCGCCGCCTGCACGCTACGTTTCTGTCATTGCGAGGAGCCGTCAGGCGACGCGGCAATCTCCTTTTGCTTAATGCCTTCCTCCGGGTGGCCCGGACAACGCGTTGTCCGGGTCGCGGTGCGACAAGAAACGCGGGCCGAATTTGGCTCGATTTTGGGATGTTGGTTCGGCGGTCCGCCCTGCCGGCCGTCCGACCGTCTGGTGGTGCGGCCCCGTCTGGAGCGGGCTGCACCGTGCCCCCGCGCGCCCGCGCCGCCAGCAACCGGCCCCGTGGATGGCCGGTCGGCCCGGCGGCAAGGTGCCCTCGCACCGCCCACCGGCTGCGTCGTCTGCAACGGCCTTGGCTTTGCCTGCGGGCCTCGCACCAACCGGCCGCGTCGCCACCACGTCGAGCTGGCGGCTAAGGCGCGGGGGGCGCCCCTGGTTGGGCCAGGAGCGAAAGATCAAGAGAAAGACAGGCCAGCGCTAAGTTAGCGGGTTCATGGCGAGGAGCGAAGCGACCAAGCATACGCGCCGCGCCGCCTGCACGCTACGTTTCTGTCATTGCGAGGAGCCGTCAGGCGACGCGGCAATCTCCTTTTGCTTAATGCCTTCCTCCGGGTGGCCCGGACAACTCGTTGTCCGGGTCGCGTAGCGACAAGAAAATCGCAACCGGGTCATTGCGAGAAACGAAGCGACGAAGCAATCGCGCCCACTTCCGCCTGCACGGTCGTCCTTCCTCTCCCCCCTGCCATGCACTGCAACCGAAGGGCGCGCAGGCCATGGATGGCCTACGCCGGGCGCGCCTGCGCGCCCGGGAGGCCGGGCAAAACGACGTTTTTGCCCGGCCGACGCATCACCGGGCCAGGGACGGCCCGGTGATGAGGCTTAGTAGGGGGTGTCCTCCCCCAAAATACGGGTTTCCCCCCATGGCCCCTGGCAGGGCGCTTGTCTAAGATGGCTACTGAAGCCGTGGGCTTGGCCAACACGCCCGTTGCTCGGCCCCAAGCTGCAGTCGCTGGCCCCGGTGAGGATGGCCATGGGCGAGTTCCCCCTACCGCGCATAAAGGATTTCATCAGGCGGGTCGTGCCCTTCGACACCCTGGGCGAGCAGGAGTTGTCGGCGGTGGTGGCGCGCATGGAGATCGCCTACTTCCCGCGCAACGAGGTGATCATCAGGGCCGGGGGCCCGCCGGCGGCGGACCTGGCCATCATCCAGTCGGGCTCGGTCAAGGTGGCGTTGCCCGACGACACCGGCGGCGAGATCCTCATCGACATCCGGGGCGAGGGCGACACCTTCGGCGCGGTGAGCCTGTTGCAGGGCATCCAGGCCCTTTTTGACGTGACGGCCCGCGAGGACGTCATCGCCTTTTTGCTGCCGGCGGCCTACCTGAAAGACCTGGTGGAGCGCAAGCCGGCCTTCAACCGCCATTTCAGCTTCAGCCTGGCCCGCAACCTCCAGGCGGTGCGGCGCACGCCGGCGGCCTGCTTCTCGGCAACGGGCGGCGGCGAGGCCCTGGGCCTGGACGCCCAACTGGCCCGCAGCCAGGTGGGCGAGCTGATGACCACCCACCTGCTGACCTGCCCGCCGGACATCAGCGTGCGCGAGGCGGCCAGGCTGATGACCCGGCGGCGGGTGGGCTCGGTGGTGGTGGCCGCGGCACAGGGCCCCTGCCTGGGCATCCTGACCGACACCGACCTGCGGGCGCGGGTGCTGGCCGGCGGGGCCGACCCCGAGGCGCCGGTGAGCGAGGTGATGAGCAAGCCGGTGCGGACCATCCACCCCAAGGCCTTCGCCTTCGAGGCCATGCTGGAGATGATCCGCCACCGCATCCACCACCTGGTGGTCAGCGAGGGCGCGACTCCCCTGGGGGTGGTCAGCGACCATGACCTCAGGGTGGTCACCGGCGCGGCCCCGGTGGGCGTGGTGCGCGACCTGGACAAGATCCACAGCGTGGATGAGCTGGAGCTGGTCCACCACAAGCTGGACCCGGTGCTGGAGATGCTGTTGCGCCTGGGCGGCAGCGCCCAGTACATGCTGGACCTGGCCAGCGAGTTCAACGACCGCCTGGCCATCAAGGTGCTGGAGCTGACCGAGCTGGAGATGGCCGACCAGGACCTGGGCCGGGCGCCGGTGGAATACGGCTGGCTGGCCCTGGGCTCGGCCGGCCGGCGCGAGCAGGCCCTGCGCACATGCCAGATGAACGCGCTGATCTACGCGGACCCGGAGCCGGATCGGGCCGGGGCGGTGGGCGCCTGGTTCCTGGAGCTGGGCGTGCGCACGGTGGAGCGGCTGACCCAGGCCGGGTTCCCCCAGTGCCCGGACGGGCTGATGGCCAGCCAGGCGGCCTGGTGCCAGGACCGCAGCGGCTGGTCGCGGACCTTTTTGGATCTGATCTGCGAGCGCGACCAGTGCGTGATGCCCCAGGCCGGGCCGCTGTTTGACCTGCGCGGCATGCACGGGCGCACCGATTTCGCGGCCCAACTGCGCCAGCAGGTGCGGCGGGAGGTGGAGACCAACCGGCCGTTCGTGGCCCGCCTGGCCCGGCTGCTGCCCTATGAGCAGCCGCCCCTGGGTTTTCTGCGCGAGTTCGTGGTGGATAAATCCGGCGAGTACCAGAACCGGCTGGATCTCAAGATGCGGGGGCTCTCGCCGCTGGTGCATGCGGTGCGGGTGCTGGCCCTGGAGCAGGGGCTGCTGGCCACCGGCACCCTGGAGCGGCTGGAGGGCCTGGCCCGGCGGGCGGTGGTCTCCGAGCGTTTCGCCGGCGACCTGCGCGAGGCCTTCAGCTTCATCACCCTGCTGCGCATCGCCCGCCACCTGGAGGCGCGCGCGGCCGGACTGGAGCCCGACAGCTTCGTGGTGCCGGCCAGCCTGAGCCCGGTGCAGCGCAAGATGCTCAAGGACAGCTTTGCGGTCATCAATGAGCTGCAGGAGCTTTTGGCCTCGCGTTACCAGGACCAGATGGTTGCCTGACACCCGCACCAAGCCTGGGAAGGTGCGGCCTTGAACCTGGCCCTGGCCAGGGCGCGCAACCGCTGGCTGCGCTTTTGCCTGCGCGGCCGGCAGTTGGACCCGCGGGCGCGGGTGAACCTGACCGCCCTGGACGGCCTGCGCCTGGACGACATGGCCCAGACCCACCGTTTCGTGGTGGTGGACCTGGAGACCACCGGGCTGGACCCGAGCCGGGACCGGGTGGTGAGCGTGGGGGCCTTCCGCATGGTGGGCGGGCGGGTGCGCCTGGGCGAGGTTTTCAGCGAGCTGTGCAACCCCGGCCGCGACATCCCGGTGGAGTCGATCAAGGTTCACGCCATCGTGCCGGACATGATCCGCGAGGCGCGCTCGGCCTGGGAGGTGTTCCACGACTTTCTCGAGTTTTTGGGCACCGACATCCTGGTGGCCCACTACGCGTCATTCGACGTGTTCTTCATGAACCGGGTGATGCGGGCCTCTTTCGGGTTCCCGCTGCAGAACCTGATGCTGGATACGGTGGAGCTGTGCCGCACCACCATGCTCAAGCCCGACCCCTACGGCGTCTACGTGGACTTCCGCAAGTGCGGCCTGGACGCCCTGGCCGAGCTTTTCGATCTGCAGGTGCCCGAGCGCCACACGGCGCTTGGCGACGCCCTGGCCACCGCGCTCATCTTCCAGCGCTTTTTGCACAAGCTGGAATCCGAGGGGCGCGGCCGGCTGCGGGATGTGATCAGACTGGGGGCCATGAGTTCCTGAGGCCCCCTGGCCTGTGCGCGGCTGCCCCGCCGGGGGTTGGCGGGCCGGCGCGCGCCATGAGGCCGGCTCCCCGGCTGTTGGCGGGCGGCGGGAGGCGGCGGGGTTGCCGAACCGGCCGGACGCGGTGCACTATGTTTTTACAACCCATGTTCGCACGCCGCCGGTCCTTGGCAACCCAACCCGCATCGGCAGAGAACCGGGCGGGTCCCAGTTCAAGCGCGAAAGACTATCACGACCAAAGCGGAGGGAGGAATTCATGGCGGACGACAAAGTGATGGAAAAGGGCGGCCTCTACTATCCCCCCCAGGCATTCTCGCAAAAGGCCTGGATCAAGAGCATGGAGCAATATCGTCAGATGTACGAGCGCTCCATCTCCGATCCCGAGGGATTCTGGGCCGAGGTGGCCGAGACCTTCCACTGGGACCGTAAGTGGGACAAGGTCTGGGACTACAACTACCACCGCAGCAAGGGCCCCATTTCCATCAAGTGGTTCCTGGGCGGCAAGACCAACATCACCTACAACTGCCTGGACCGCCACCTGGCCACCCGCTCCGACCAGCCGGCCCTCTTGTGGGAGGGCAACGAGCCGGGCGAGGACCGGGTGCTGACTTATAAGCAGGTCTACGAGCTGGTCACCAAGTTCGCCAACGTGCTCAAGGGCTTCGGCATCAAGAAGGGCGACCGGGTCACCATCTACCTGCCCATGATCCCCGAGCTGGCCATCGCCATGCTGGCCTGCGCCCGCATCGGCGCCATCCACAGCGTGGTCTTCGGCGGCTTCTCGGCCGAGTCCTTGAAGGACCGCATCGTGGACAGCAGCTGCAACCTCCTGATCACCAGCGACGGCACCTACCGCGGCGGCAAGGCCGTGACGCTGAAGCAGATCGCCGACGACGCCCTGACCGGCAGCGAAAAAGAGGGCGTGAAGGTCGACCGCTGCGTGGTGGTCCAGCGCGTTGGCGAGGGCAAGGGCATCGACTGCCCCATGGTTCCCGGCCGCGACATGTGGTGGCACGACCTGATGGCCACGGCCGAGGTGGGCTGCGACCCGGTGTGGATGGACGCCGAGGATCCGCTGTTCATCCTCTACACCAGCGGCTCCACCGGCAAGCCCAAGGGCGTGCTGCACACCACCGGCGGCTACATGGTCTACGTGAGCCTGACCCACAAGTACGTCTTCGACTACCACGACGGCGACATCTACTGGTGCACCGCCGACATCGGCTGGGTCACCGGCCACAGCTACATCCTCTACGGGCCGCTCTTGAATGGCGCCCAGAGCCTGATGTTCGAGGGCGTGCCCACCTATCCCGACGCCGGCCGGTTCTGGGAGGTGGTGGACAAGTGGAAGGTGAACATCTTCTACACCGCACCCACAGCCATCCGCGCCATCATGCGCATGGGCGACGGCTTCGTGACCAAGCACAGCCGCGCCAGCCTGAAGCTGTTGGGCACCGTGGGCGAGCCCATCAACCCCGAGGCCTGGCGCTGGTACAACGAGGTGGTGGGCGAGGGGCGCTGCCCCATCGTGGACACCTGGTGGCAGACCGAGACCGGCGGCATCCTCATCACCCCGCTGCCCGGCGCCACCCCCACCAAGCCCGGCTCGGCCACCTTCCCCTTCTTCGGGGTGCAGCCGGCCCTGGTGGACGATCAGGGCCAGGTCATCGAGGGCAACGACGTCAGCGGCCGCCTGGTGATGAAGGCCCCCTGGCCCGGCCAGTTGCGCACCACCTACGGCAGCCATGAGCGCTTCGAGCTGGTCTACTTCAGCGACTTCGACGGCTGCTACTTCAGCGGCGACGGCTGCAAGCGCGACGCCGACGGCTACTACTGGATCACCGGCCGCGTGGACGACGTCATCAACGTCAGCGGCCACCGTATGGGCACCGCCGAGGTGGAGAGCGCCCTGGTCAGCCATCCGGCCGTGGCCGAGGCCGCGGTGGTGGGCTTCCCCCACGACATCAAGGGCCAGGGCATCTACGCCTACGTGACGCTCAAGATCGGCAACGAGTACACCGAGCAGCTCAAGAAGGACCTGGTGGCCCACGTGCGCAAGGAGATCGGGCCCATCGCCACGCCCGACGTGATCCACTGGGCGCCGGGCCTGCCCAAGACCCGGTCCGGCAAGATCATGCGCCGCATCCTGCGCAAGATGGCCGCCGACGAGATGGACCAGCTGGGCGACACCAGCACCCTGGCCGACCCCAGCGTCATCAGCACCCTGATCGAGCTGAAGGGCAAGTAAGCACGCCAACCCGCGGGGTCCTCCGGCGAGGGAGGGCCCCGCGGCCCCCGGCCGCTGCCGGATAAACCAGGGCTGCCGCCCAACCACCCCGTTTGCTGCTGGCACCCGCACCTTTTCGCCGCCTGGGGGAAACGAGGACGACAGCATGAACGCCGGTCCGCCCGCTTTGAGCGTCCAGGAGATCCTGAACTTCCTCAGCGCCACCGAACCTTTTGCCGACCTGCCCGCCCCGGTGCTGGAAGGCCTGGCCTCCCGCTGCGGCCAGGAGTTCCATCCCAAGGGCTCCAGCATCCTGACCAGGGCCAAGAGCCAGGTGACCCACCTGCGCCTGATCCACCACGGCCAGGTGCGCCTTTTTCTGCGCGACGACAACGGCAGCGAATCCATGGTGGAGATCCGCGGCGGCGGCCAGGCCATCGGCGCCCTGGGCATCCTGCGCGAGAGCCTTTCCAACCTGGACGTGGTGGCCGAGCATGACACCCTGTGCGTGCTGGTGGGGCGCGACGACTATTTAGCGCTCACCGAGAGCCAGCCCCGCTTCGCCCAGTTCTACCTGAAGCACATCAGCGAGGCCTACGTGGGCAAGGCGCTCACCGAGCTGGCCCGGCCCCGGGTGACGCCGGGCGGCGGCGAGGGCGCGCTGTATCTCTTCACCGCCCAAGTGGGCGACCTGGCCCGCCGCCGGCCGGTGACCATCGCCGCCGACGCCCAGGTGCAGCAGGCCGCGGCGTTGATGAGCGAGGAGCGGGCAGGCTGCCTTCTGGTCACCGACCCGGCCGGGGAGATCGTGGGCATCGTCACCGACCGCGACCTGCGCAACAAGGTGGTGGCCTCGGGGCGCGATTTCCGCACCCCGGTGGCCGATATCATGACCGCCCCGGTCCAGGCCATCCCCTCCCACACCACCGCCTTCGACGCCCTGCTGGAGATGATGCGCCGCCGGGTGCACCACCTGGCCCTGGAGAGGCAGGGCAAGGTGGTGGGGATCATCAGCGGCCACGACCTCATGGTGCTCCAGGGCACCAGTCCCCTGTTCCTGGTGCGCGAGATCATGGCCCAGGACAAGATCGAGGGGCTCTACGACCTGTCGCTCAAGAGCCCGCGGGTGGTGCGCTCGCTGATCTACGAAGGGGCCAAGCCGGGCTATGTCTGCCGGCTCATCACCCTGATCAACGACCATATCCTGGACCGGCTCCTGACCCTGCTCGTCCAGGAGCTGGGCGACCCGCCGGTGCCCTTCTGCTGGCTCCTCATGGGCAGCGAGGGCCGGCGCGAGCAGACCTTCCGCACCGACCAGGACAACGGGCTCATCTACCGCGACCCCACCAACGCGGCCGAGGCCCGGGCGGCGCAGGAGTACTTCGCCGCTTTCGGGGCCCAGGCCATCGAACACCTGGTGCGCTGCGGCTTCGCCCGCTGCAAGGGCGGCATCATGGCCAGCAACCCGCAGTGGTGCCGGCCCTACTCGGTCTGGCGCGGCTATTTCGAGCGCTGGGTCTCCACGCCCGAGCCCAAGGACGTGCTGCACGCCACCATCTTCTTCGACTTCCGCGCCGGCTGGGGCGATCTGGACCTGGGCGAGCGCCTGCGCAGCCACCTGATGGGCATCGTCAGCGGCCAGGACGTGTTCCTGCGCTTTCTGGCCCGGGACACCATGACCACGCCCGCCGCGCTCTCCACGTTTTTCCGCAACTTCATCACCGAGCGCGAGGGCCCCCACAAGGGCCGCCTGGATCTCAAGACCCGGGGCCTGGTGCCCTTCGTGGACTTCGCCCGCCTGATGAGCCTCAAGCACGGCGTGCGCGAGACCAACACCCTGGAGCGCCTGACCCGGCTGGACGAAAAGCGCGGCCTGAGCCACGAGCTGTATCTCAAGATCAGCCAGTCCTACGAGCTGATGATGCAGCTTCGGCTGGTGCACCAGCAGCTCCTGCACGAGGAGGGCCTGGAGCCGGACAACTTCGTGGATCCCCAAGAGCTCAGCGACCTGGAGCGCTCCACCCTGAAGGAGGCCTTCGCGGTGGTGGCCGAGATCAAGGCCTTCCTGCGCGAGGTGTTCCAACTGGGCTCGGCCTAGTCGCAGGCTGCGACTCCCATAGCGGGTCGGGTGGGGTCGCACCCCGCACCGGCCTTGCCCGCTCCCGTAGGGGCCTCGTTAAGGTTTCGCAGGCGTGCTCGCGGTCGCGAGCCGCGACGGCCATGGCGGGTCGGGTGGGGTCGCACCCCGCACCGGCCTCGCGCGCTCCCGTAGGGGCCTCGTTAAGGTTTCTCAGGCGTGGTCGCGCACGGCCCGCTGACAGACCAAGACCCCCTCACCCCTCCCTCTCCCCCGCCGGGCGGGGGCGAGGGTGAACAGCCAGGAGATTGATCCCGAACCGCGCGAGCGGCGGCAGGCTCGTCACGCCGGCTGCCGCGCGTTTGTTTTCTCTATCCCTCGCCCCCAGCTTCTGGGGGAGAAAGTGGGGTGAGGGGGTCTGCTGCTGGTCGTGCGCGGTGCGGCGCTCACGATCCACGCGCACGGCTTAAAAAATCCGGCAATGGCTGTCATTGCGAGGAGCAACCCCGCCGGGTTGCGACGCGGCAATCTTCCCTTGTCTCTTCCCGGAAAAACGACAACGGAAGATTGCTTCGCTGCGCTGGCAATGACGCCCATTCCTGGATTTTGCTTTCGCGCCAGTCCGCCCCGCGCCAAATTGAAAGCCCCCGCCGGCATCCCGGCGGGGGCTTGATTCAGCGCAGGTTCAAGCGGCGGGGCTTAGCCCAGCTTCCTGACCTCCTCGGTCAGGGCCGGGACCACGTCGAACAGATCGCCCACCACGCAGAAGTCGGCCTTGGTGTGGATGGGGGCGTCGGCGTCCTTGTTGATGGCCACGATCACCTTGCTGGAGCCCATGCCCGCCAGGTGCTGGATGGCCCCGGAGATGCCGCAGGCGATGTAGAGGTTGGGGGTGACGACCTTGCCGGTCTGGCCCACCTGGTCGTGATGGGAGCGCCAGCCGGCGTCCACCGCCGAGCGGGAAGCGCCCACGGTGCCGCCCAGCAGGTCGGCCAGGGCCTCCAGGATGTTGAAGTTGGTGGCGTCCTTCATGCCGCGGCCGCCGCTGACGATGATGGTGGCCTCGGTGAGGTCGATCTTGCCGCCCTCCTCCGCGATAGCCTCCACCTGCTTGGCCTTGATGGCGCCCAGCGCCGGGCTGACCGGCTCCACCGCCGCGCTGGCTCCGGTCTCGACGATGTCGAAGACGTTGGGCCGCAGGGTGGCCATCTGGGGCGCGCCGGTGACCAGCACGTCGGCGTAGACCTTGCCGGCGTAGATGGGCCGGGTGGCGACGAGCTTGCCGCCGTCGACCTTCAGCGCGGTGCAGTCCACCGCCACGCTGGTGTCCAGCTTGGCGGCCAGGCGGCCGGCCAGGTCCTTGCCCTGCATGCTGGCGCCGAACAGGATCACGTCCGGGGCGCCGGTTTTGGCCAGATCGGCCACCGCGCTGGCGTAGCCCTCGGTGGAATAGACGGCCAGGTCGGCGCTGTCGGCATAGAGGACCTTGGCCACGCCGTACTTGCCCAGCTCGGCGCAGGCGGCTTCCATGCCGCTGCCCAGCACCACGGCGGTGACCTCGACGCCCAGGCCGTCGGCCACGGTTTTGGCCGCGCTGGCGGCCTCAAAGGTGATTTTGCGGAAGGCCCCGTCGCGCTGCTCCGCGATTACCCACACACCTGCCATTGTCTCGAACTCCTTTCAAGCCCGGGCCCGGATCGGCCCGCGGCCAAAGGGGCGCGCATCGGCCCCAGAAATAAGCTCCTTAGATAACCTTGGCCTCTTCGCGCAGGGCCTTGGCCAGGTTGGCCGCCAGCTCCTGGGGGGTCTCGCCGCCGATGGTCTTGCCGGCGGAGCGCGCGGGGGGCGGGTTCAGGGCCAAGATCTCGGCCTTGCCGGCCTTGTCCACGCCCAGCTCGGCCAGGGTCTTGGTCTCCAGGGGCTTCTTCTTGGCCTTCATGATGCCGGGCAGCGAGGCGTAGCGCGGCTCGTTGAGGCCCTTCTGGGTGGTGATGACCGCCGGCAGGCTGGCCTCGATGACCAGGGTCTGGCCTTCCACCGGGCGTTGCACCTTCACGGTGCCCTCGCCCAGCTCGACCTTGGTGATCACCGAAAGGCTGGGCATGTCCAGGTATTCGGCCAGGGCCGCGCCCACCAGGCCGGCGTCGTCGTCGATGGCCCGCTGGCCCATGAAGACCAGGTCGGCGTCCAGGGGCTTGACGGCTGCGGCCAGGATCTTGGCCACCGCCATGGGGTCGGCGCCGTAGAGTCCGTCGTCCTCCACCAGCACGGCCTTGTCCGCGCCCATGGCCAGGGCGGTGCGCAGGGCCTCGGTGACGCGCTTGGGACCGGCGCCCACCACGGTCACGGTGCCGCCCTTGGCCTTCTGGATGCGCAGGGCCTCTTCCACGCCGAACTCGTCATAGGGGTTCATCACCCACTTGATGTCATCGGTGGCGATGGATTTGCCGTCGGCGCCGATTTTGATCTGGGACTCGGTGTCCGGGACCTGCTTAATGCAAACCACAATGTTCACTGCCAAAGCCCTCCTTTCACAATCCCTTGGGGGCAAGTAATACGATGCTCTTGCTGAGGTATCGGAACCCAAAACTCCTGGTCGCGCCTGGGCCGGTCTCAGCGGGCCGGCGCGTTTTCGCCTCCGGTTTCCGGGGCCAGCATGCCGCGCAGGAAATAGCGGCTGATCTCCTTGGCGGCGTCGGTGGTGGAATATTTCTTGGTGGTGGAGAGCACCCAGTAGCGGCTCATCTCGTCCAGGGCCCCGAAAAAGGCGCGCTTGGCCACGCCGGGCAGGATGTCGGAGCGGAAAACGCCCAGACTCTGGCCCTCCTTGATGATGCCGCTGATGATGTTGAGGTACTCCACGAACTTGACGTTGTTGTAGCCGCGCATGAACTTGGAGGACTGGCGCACCTCCACCTGGATGATCTCGGCCAGCTCCTGGTTCTCTTCCAAAAGGTTCAGGTGGGCGATGGCGAAGCATTCCAGCTTGCGGGCCGGGTCGGTCTCCCGGGCCACCGCCGCGTTCACCCGGTCCAGGACGTTTTGCATCTCCTCCTCGAACAGGGAGATGAGGATATCGTCCTTGTTCTGGAAATAGAGGTAGATGGTGCCGTCGGCCACCTGGGCGGCCCGGGCGATCTCGCTGACCTTGGAGTTGTAGAAGCCGTTCTTGGCGAACACCTTGATGGCGGCCTCTATGATGCGACGGTGCTTGTCGCTGTGCTTTTTCTTTTCTATATTCAAGGCGTGCATCCCCGCCGCGCAGGTCCGGTCAATGAATGAAGCATCATTCACGAGAAGTAACACGCCTCCGTGGGGCTGTCAACGCTTTTTTTGGCAATGGCTCGCCCCAGGCGGGGACTATAGCAGCCCTGCAAGACCTCGGCAAGCCGATAATGAAGATACCTCTGGTATAACTATTTGATTTGAAATGCAAATAAAAAAGCGAAAGTAACGCGTGGCGTCACCAGCCGCCGCGCCCCGCCCGCCCGCCCCCGGTTTTATGCGGCATTTTTGTCGATTGGTTGACGTAATGCCCCCGAATGGCTTAACATCATGGCAGCCGCCTGCGAAGGCGTCACGTTCCCACCCCCCAGCACGGCGGCAAAAACTACACCGGTGTGGACATCGCCGGGGCGCGTAATGCGGGCCCGGGCCAACCGGTGGCCCTGACAGGGACTTCCAGCAGGAGAGCGGGACCATGACCTTGACCAAAGCGGACATCGTAGCCGAGGTGTACGCCAAGGGGCTCTTAAGCAAGGCTGAGGCGGCCGAGGCGGTGGAGCGCTCCCTGGAGCTGATCAAGGAGGCCCTGGCCGGGGGCGAAGAGGTCTTGGTGAGCGGTTTCGGCAAATGGTCGGTGCGGGCCAAGACCGAGCGCCGCGGCCGCAACCCCCAGACCGGCGACCCCCTGACCCTGCCCCCGCGCCGGGTGGTCACCTTCCGGCCCTCGCGGGTGCTCAAGGCCCGGGTGCAGGGCCTGGAAGCGCCCGAACCCGAGCCCGAGGACCAGCCCGTAGGCCGTCCGGCCAGCGAGGCCGGCGACAAGGGCCGCGTGCTGCGTCCCGGCTATTTTTAGGCCGCACATCCCCTGCCATGAGGGCTGACCGCGCGCGATGCCGCCAAGGGGCGGCGTCGTGCGCCAGCCTCAATAGCGCATACATCCGGTCCGGCCTCCGGGCCGCGGGCCCCGCGCCCGCCGGCCGCGCGCCCGGCCCCAGTTAGGCCTAGCCGCCATGGAACCCAGCGCCGAGACCAACCAACCCGCCGCCAAACCCGCGGCCCTGGCGCTCAGGCGTCTGTTGGGCTGCCAACCCGACCAGTTGCCCACCCTGCCGGTGGCGGCCATGGAGGTGATGCGCCTGGCCAAGGACCCCGAGGCCGGCATCGCCCCCCTGGTGCGGGTGCTGCGCCGCGACCCGCCCCTGGCCGCCAACCTGCTAAAAGTGGCCAACTCGCCGCTCTACCGCACCCGCCAAAAGGTCACCGACCTGGAGCGGGCGGTGCTGGTGCTGGGTTTCAAGGAGGTCGGCAACCTGGTGCTGGGCCTGTCGCTGTTGACTGGCCTGGGCGGGGCCAAGGCCCTGAAGCGCCGTTTGCAGCGGGCCGACATCTGGCGCCACAGCCTGGCCGTGGCCACCATCTGCGAGCACCTGGCCCAGAAACAGGGCCTGGCCGGCGACGGCTTCTACACCCTGGGCCTGTTGCACGACCTGGGCAAGGTGGCCCTGGACGCCTTCCGCCCCCGCGAGTACACCCAGGTGCTGGAGCGCCTGGAACGCGAGCGGGCCTCATTTGTCGGCCTGGAGGAGGATATCCTGCGCTGCGACCACGGCTTTTTGGCCGAAAACCTGCTGGCCTACTGGGACCTGCCGGAGTTCCTGGTCATGGCCGTGGGCCGCCACCACCGGCCCTGGACCGCCGGCGGGCACGAGCCCCTGGCCCGGCTGGCCATGCAGGCCGACCTCATCAGCTATCAGCTCGGCCTGGGCTGCCTGCGCCAGGCCGCGGGCGGGGCCTATCCCGACACCCTGGAGCCCGAGGCCCAGGCCTATGTGGCCGCCCAGGGTTGGGACCTGGCCGGCCTGGCCCGGGAACTGGCCGCGGCCGGCCTGGTCGAGGCCATCAGCGGCCTGGGCGAGGGCGGGGAGTAGGCGGGGCCTCCCGCCTATTGTTATTTAATTTCCGGCGGTTGAGTGGCCAGGAGGAGCTTGTCGGCCCCGGCGTCGCGGGCGGCGGCCATGGCCCGCACCACGAACTCCAGCGCCAGGGCCTTGTCGGCCCGGATCACCACGTTGCGGTTGGGCCGGCCCTCCAGCAGGCGGGTCAGCATCTCGGGCAGGCGGCCGGAATCCACCTCCTGGCCGGCGATGAAGACCCGGCCGTCCTTATCCAGGCTCACCACCAGCTCGTGCTCAATGAGCGGCGCGGCGCGCTCATCGGCCGGCAGGCGCAGGTCCAGGCCCTCCTGGGCCAGGAAGTTGCTGGTGAGCAGGAAAAAGATCAGCAGCAGGAAGACGATGTCGATGAGGCTGGCCAGGGGCATGACCACCGTGGCCCGTTGCCAGGGACGCTGGGGCACGGCCGGGATCATCGCGCCGCCTCCGCGGCGGCCAGCTCGGCCACCAAGAGGTTGGCGGCCTGGTGCAGCTCCGACTGCACCGCCTCCACCCGGTTGGAGAGATAGGAATGGCCGATGGTGGCCGGCAGGGCCACGCACAGGCCCACGGCGGTGGTGATCAGCGCCTCCCAGATGCCGCCGGCCAGGGCGCCGGGATCGACCCGGGCCCCCATCTGCTCCACGGACATGAAGGCCCGGATCATGCCGAAAACCGTGCCCAACAGGCCCAGCACCGGCGCGATGTTGGCGATGAGCGCCAGGGAGGAGACGAAGCGGCCATACTCCTTGACCACCGCCTCGACGGCCGCGCCCAGGACCATGGCCGCCGATTCGGCCGGCCTGGGCAGCTCGTGGGCGGCCAGCAGGTAGTCCAGGAGCCGGCCCAGTAGGCTGCGGTCGCGCCCCACCAGGGCATAGGCCCCGGCCGCGTCGCCCCGGGCCAACAGCCGCCCCACGTCCTGGGCCAGCTCCGGCCGGCTGAAGGGCGTGCGCATGAAAAGCGCCAGGCGCTCGACAAAGACGGCCAGGCCCACCACCGAGCACAGGGCCAGGGGGATCATCAGCACCCCGCCCTTTTGCAAAAGCTCCCACAACCCGCCGCCCATGGCGCTTGCTCCCTCCGGGCCGCCAGCCTTGACAGGCGACCCCGGAAACCCATATGGTGTTAGATGACGCAACCCTTGCGCGGCCAGCAGCCGCAGGGAGTCCCGGGACCATGTTGCCGCAAATCATCTATGTGGTGGCCAGCATCTTCATCGCCTTTTTGGGCATGAACCGGAAGTTCGGCTTCTGGGGCTACCTGTTCTGCTCCCTGCTGCTCACGCCCTTCGTGGGCCTGATCGTGCTGCTGGCCTCGGATCGCCGCCGCTCCCGGGTGCAGGCCTGAGGCGGCGCATAAAAGATACTAACACCCAAGCGGTGATGGTCTATAATCTAGCATGAGCGCTGCGGCGGCCGGATGCCGGTCGGCCCAGGCAAAACGCGGTTTTCACGTCCCCCGGACGGGGACCCGACGGGCAAGGGAGGAATGATGATGGAAGCGCAGGAGACTGCTCAGAGCCAAACACCGGTGATCGAGGTGGACCCGGCAGTGGTGCACAGGACCATCAAGAACCACATGTGGGCCTCGGCCGGTATGGGCATCATCCCCGTGCCCTGGGTGGACCTGGCCGGCGTCACCCTGGTGCAGCTCAACATGCTGCGCAAGATTTCGGGCTACTACGGCGTCCCGTTCATGAAGAACGTGGTGAAAAACCTGCTGGGCTCGCTGCTGGGCGGCGCGTTCCCGGCGGCGCTGGGCGCCCCGGTGGCCAGCGCGACCAAAGCCATCCCGGTGATCGGCACCGCCATCGGCGTGCTGACCGCCCCGGTGATCGGCGCGGCCACCACCTACGCCGTGGCCAAGGTTTTCGTGCAGCACTTTGCCAGCGGCGGCACCTTCCTCACCTTCGATCCCCAGAAGGTGAAGGCGTACTACGCCCAGATGTTCAAGGAAGGCCAGGAAGTGGCCACGGAGATGAAGGCCGAGGGCTAAGCACCCGCCTTCGTCGGTAAAGCACAAGCCAGCGCCGGAGCGGAGGGGGCCGTGGGCCCTTTCCGCGCTGGCGTTTTTCGCTTGGCGTCCGTCCGGGCCGGCGGCTAAGGCTCGTCCAGGGCGAATGGCGTGCCGGCGGCCGTTTCCGCAGCCGGTTCCGCGGCCTGGCCCCGGGCTGGCTCCGGCCCGGATTCCGGCCCGGAGGCCAGGGGCGGGGCGTCCGGCAGGGCCGCCTCGCCCTTGGCCAGCAGGTTGTCCAGCTTGATGCTGAGCTTGGAGGGCATCGTCAGGGCCAACTCGCGCCCCTGGGGGCCGTGCTCAAAGCTGAGCGGACCCAGGGCGGCAAGTTGCGAAACCAGCCGCTCCAGCTCCTTGCCGGACAGGCCCAGGATCTTGGAGGCCAGGTCGCTGAGGTGCTTGACCACCAGGCGGGCGCGGCCGTTCTCGTCGGCCGGGGCGCATTCGGCCAGGGCCTCGATCAGGTGGGCCAGGGCCAGGGCCCGGCCCTCGGGCGCGGCGCAGTTGTGCAGCATGGCGTTGGTGTGGGCCAGGCGCTCCACCAGGCCCTTGACGATGGCCTGGAGCAGGGGGTTGCTGGCGGCCAGGGTCTTTTGGAAGCGCTCGTGCTCCAGGACCACCACCTCGGTGTAGGTGGCGGCCACCACGGTGGCGGTGCGGCGCTCGCTGCTGATCAGGGCCATCTCGCCGAAAACCGCGCCCCGGCCCAGGCGAGCCAGGAGCATGGGCCGTCCGTCCACGTCCTTGAAAACGTCCACCTCGCCGCTGTTGACGATGCAGGCGTAGGAGCCGTCCTGGCCCTCGCGGAAGATGACTTGGCCCTGGTTGTAGCCCTTGACCTTGAAATAACGGGCCGTCTGTGGGGGCATGCGCAGCCCTCCCGGCTGATTTTGGCAGCACCACCGCCTGGATTTGCCCAAGGCTGGCCAGGAGCCTGCCGGAGTAATCCTCCGACAGGCTTCCGGGCGGGCCATGGACGGCCCGCCAAATTGGTAGCCCCCAACGGGGGCGAGCAATTTGCGTAACTTGCCGGAATTCACTTCCGGCAAGTTAGCGTCGGGAAAAGCCATGGATGGCTTTTTCCGACAGACACCTAGACGCTAGCACATGAGGGCGGCTGGCGGCAACGCCGCCGGCTCAGGCCTGGGGCGGGGCCTTGGGTTGGCGCGGGTTGGGCTTGGGCGGGCCGGTCGGATCGGCGGGGGCGGCGGGGGCGGCGGCCGGGCTGGGCAGGGCGGCCAGGGCCCCGCGCCAGTCCCCGGCCTGGACCAGGGCCAGCAGCACCAGCAGGCTGGTGAGGGCATCCTGGCGCTCGGCCAGGGCCGGGTTGTCGTTGTCAGGCTCGCGCATGCTGGCTTCCCTCGGGCCGGCGGCTGAAGGCCAGAGCATTTCAACAAGCGTGCCAGCCGGCCGGCCGGGCGCAGCCTATCGTCTAACACCAGGATATAGCGAGGTTATTTTTGGCGCGCCCGCCGCCGGGGCGGCCGGGGGTGCGCCTTGCAGTCATCCGCCGGGCTCGCTGCCAAGGCCGACGGCCGGGCCGCAGGTGATTTAGTGATTAAAATAGCAGGCTTGGCGATTGAAACCGCCGGAGGACACCTGTCGCTGGCCGGGGACCAAGGCGGGTTTGCTAGCCCTGCTTGAAGCTGGCGGCGCTGACCCCGGCCTGCTTCATGATCTTGTGCAGGTACTGGCGCTTGATGCCGCTGGCCTCGGCCGCGCGGCTGACGTTGCCCTGGTGGCGGGCCAGCAGTTTTTCCACGTAGCTGCGGGTGAAGTCCTCCAGCACCTCGTCCTTGGCGTCCTTGTAGGGCTTGGTCCAAAGCTCCTGGTCCGCGCTGGCGGCCGGGGCGCTGGGCTGCTCGGGCAGGGGGAACAGGTCCTGGCTCTGGATGTTCAGGCCCCGGCAGAGGATCACCGCGCGCTTGAGCACGTTCTCCATCTCGCGCACGTTGCCCGGCCAGGCCCGGCTTTGCAGGATGGCCATGGTGCGCGGGCCGATGCGCATGTTCTTGATGCCGTAGAGGCGCGAGTACTTGTCCAGGAAATAGATGGCCAGGGCCGGGATGTCGTCGGCCCGCTGGCGCAGGGGCGGGATGTCCAGGCGGATGACGTTGAGCCGGTAGTAGAGGTCCTCGCGGAAGGACCCGTCGGCCACCTTGGCCTCCAGGTTGTGGTTGGTGGCGGCGATGAAGCGCACGTCGGCCTTGAGGGCGCGGGTGCCGCCCACCGGCCGGTATTCGGCCTGCTGCAACAGGCGCAGGAGCTTGGCCTGGAGGTTGGGCGAGAGGTCGCCGATCTCGTCCAGGAAAAGCGTGCCGCCCTGGGCCGCGGCCACCAGGCCCTGCTTGTCCTTGAGCGCGCCGGAAAACGACCCCTTGACGTGGCCGAACAGCTCGCTCTCGATCAGGTTGTCGGGCAGGGCCGCGCAGTTGACCACCACCCAGGGCTGGCGGCGGCGGCTGGAGTGCAGGTGCAGGCTCTTGGCCACCAGCTCCTTGCCGGTGCCCGACTCGCCGGTGATGAGCACCGTGGCCAGGGTGTCGGCCACCAGGCGCACCTGGCGGTGGATCTCCACCATGGCCGGGCTGGCGCCGGGCACCAGCTCGAACTCGTCTTCGTCCGCCGGGCGCCGGCCCACCAGGCGCCGCCGCCATTGCAGGGCGCGCTCCACGGTCAAGAGGAGCTGGGTCTCCTCCACCGGCTTTTGCAGGAAATCGAAGGCCCCCTGCTTCATGGCCGCCACGGCGGCGTCCACGGTGGGGTAGGCGGTGACCAGCACCACCGGCAGGTCCGGGGACATGCTCTTGATGGTGTTCAGCAGATCCAGGCCCGATTGCTGGTTCATGGCCAGGGCGGTGAGCACCAGGGAGAACTCGCGCGAGGCCAGCAGCCCGGCTACCTCCAGGGGGTTGGTGGTGGCGTGGGCCTCATAGCCGGTGTTGGCCAGCAGCACGGCGCGCAGCCGGGCCAGGTGCTCCTGGTCGGGGTCCACCAGCAGGATGCGTTCGCTCATGGCATCGGTCCTCGCCGTGGGCTGCCGGGCCGTCCCCCGGCCGGGGACGGCCGGGGGTGAAGCGCCACCATCCTACTTGAACTGGGCCGCAAATACCAGAGGCTGGGGGGGGCGGGCGCCCGGCCGGGGGGGGGCGGGGGCGCGGGGGGGGGGGGGGGGGGGGGGGGGGGGGGGGCGGGGGGGGGGAGAGTGAGGGGCCGGGGGGCGGGA
>JAZDHW010000033.1:0-7666 GCA_043805555.1 Pseudomonadota bacterium | reverse complement strand
CTCCTGGTGGCGCGCGTCCGCGCCGAACTTGGCGTATTTCTTCTCGGCCGCCAGAGCCCCGCCGGCAATCGCCAGAACCACCGCCAACGCCAGACCGGTCACCACCATCCGCCTGATTAACTTGCTCATCGTCCCTCCCATCTTGTCTTTTGGTTAGCCATGCAAGCCTAGACGCCGGTGGACCGAGGCACGATGGTCGGTTCCGACGTCGATGCAGCCAGACAGCAGGTCGCCCGGGCAGGACCGGGAGTATCGCGGGGGCGGGCCGGAAGCAGCGGCCCGCACAATTGTCGGATAACCTATGGTTTGTTGCACAATTGGTATTACCAAATCATCATAGTTAACCGCCTCCGGCTTGTCAAGGCCATTTCGGTCCGCCATTCCGTTTTGCGCCATTTCGCCGCCCCTGGCCGTAGCCCTGGCGGTCGCAATTGGCAAGACCAACCCGCGGCCCGGACTGCGGCCGCCGATCCCGGCGGGCGGCCGGGTGAGGCGGCGCCAAACCCCCTGGCGAGGCGGGCCAATAAATAGTTATGAAAAACTATTAGATAATTAGACCGCCGGCGGCCGGGCCGGCAAGGCGGGCCGTTAGCCCCGGCCCGGTCCGGTGATTAATCAACTTCACATCATTGTGGAAGTATGGTAAACAAGGCACACCACCTCAGTTGACATTGTCTGCGACGGCGCTACACCGGGGTGCGGGCCTTGCAAAACCGGCCAATCGGTCAGCTCAGCGGGCCGGCGCAAGAGCAAGGCGGCGAGCGTCATGCGGATATAGGTTGCCAGACCAATTTTCAGCCGTCGGTGGCGGGGGAGACTGAACCGAGGGCCACCAGCCTGCGAAGGGGCAAGCGATGACCCTATATAGAATGGTCAAGCCCAAGCGGTATTCGGACCAGGTTTTCGAGCAACTGCGCGACCTGATCTTTCGCGGCCAGCTCAAGCCCGGCGATAAGCTGTTGCCCGAGCGGGAGCTGGCCCAGAGCATGGGCGTCAGCAGGCCCACCGTGCGCGAGGCCATCAACAAGCTGGTCTACCGTAGCCTGCTGGAGCACCGCCAGGGCCAGGGCACCTTCGTGGCCATGCCCGAGCCGGGCCAGGCCCACAACCCCTTCAAGGCCATGATCGAAGGCTACGAGGCCACCCCCCTGGATCTGCTGGAGGTGCGCCTGGGCCTGGAGTGCAACGCCGCGGTGCTGGCCGCCCGCCGGGCTACGCCCGAGGACCTGGCCCTGCTGGAAAAGAGCTTCCACCTGATGCGCGACAAGATCATCCAGGGCGAACTGGGCCTGGATGAGGACGTCGCCTTCCACATGTGCATCGCCTACGCCACCAAGAACCAGGTCCAGATCCACATCATGCGGTATCTCTACGACATGCTGCACTACGGCATCAAGGAAAGCCTTCAGCATCTCTACGAAAAGCCGGCCAACCTGCGCGACATCATCACCCAGCACGAGCGGGTCTACGACGCCATCCGCCGCCATGACACCCAGGAGGCCTTCGACGCCATGCGGGTGCACATCGGCTTCGTCATCGACTTCATCGCCAACCGCTACCCGGATTCGCCCTCCAGGGTCTCCATCAAATTGAACGGGAGCAACTCCGCCGGCTAGGCCGGCGCGCGCCACCCGCCCCGCCCCCCGCGCGCCCTTAGGCCCTGCGCAGGACCATGCTGATGGCCTGGCTGGGGCAGGTGTCCACGCAGAGCCCGCAGCCATAACAACGCTGGGCGGCAAACACCGCCCGATCCCCGTCCATCACCTGGGCCCCGAACCCGCAGCGCTCGGCGCAGGTCCCGCAGTGGATGCACCGGTCCTTGTCCACCACGGCCACGTAGTCGGCGTGGGCGATCAGGTCCGGCCGCCCGAAGTCCTTCATGAAGGCCATGTCGTGGCAGCAGCACTGGCAGCAACTGCACAGGGCGAAGACGTGCTGCCGGGGGTTGTAGATGGTCAGGTGCACCAGGCCGTGCTGGTTGGCCAGCGTCAGGGTCTGGTTGGCCTCGTCCAGGCTCACCTGCCGGGCCTTGCCCTGGGCCACCTTCTGATCGGCCACGTCGTTGAGGTAGAAACAGGTCTCCAGGGGGTTGTCGCAGCGCTGGTGCTGGCTCCGGCAGAGGCACTTTGCCAGGGCGAAGGAGCGCGCGTTGCGCAGGATCTCGGCCGCCTGCTGGGTGGGCAGGACCCACTGCAAGCCGCCCAGGGATTTGCCCACCGGGATCACCTTGGAGGAGCTGGGGATCTTGCCCTCCCGCACCCATTGGTCATAGTCCGCCAGGCGCTTTTGCAGTTCAGGATCGTCCTTTGGCTCCCTCATGGCGCGCACTCCCGCGTGGATGGCAGAGCAACTTGCGCGAAAGCCCCGCCGGCCCGGCCGGCGGAGCTCCGTTTTGGCGAATGCGCGCGGGCGCTCAGGCCTTGACCAGGCCCACCACGTAGGGCCCCTCGGGCGCCACCACCATGTCCGGGTGGCCGGCGGCCAGGCCGTCCAGGCAGGCCTGCAAATCCTCCACCTTCGCGATGCCCATGGCCCCCAGGTCGCTGGCGGAGAGGCCCGGCGAATAGGCGTAGACCTTGGCCGCGTGGGCCAGGGCCTGGTAGGTGGTCTGCAAGCACCACTGATCAATGACGAAGTTGTCCGGCTGGCAGCAGTGGGCCACGAACTCGACCGGGCTGCGGCCCTGGCGCACCAGGTCGCAGTATTCGCCCGAGCCCAGACCCTCGGCGCAGCCGCAGGTGACCACGATGGCCCCGCCGGGCTTGACGATGTTGCGGGCCATGATCAGCCCCTTGCTCACCTGGTAGAAGGTCTGGTCCAGGGGGTAGCCGCCGGCCGAGGTGAGCACGAGGTCGGCCCGGCGCTCCAGGCGGTGCACCGAGTGGTGGGCCACCACCTCGCAGCCGGCCAGGTGGGCCTGGTCATGGTGGCCGGCGAAGACGCCCACGGTCTGGCGCTCCTTGTTGATGACCACGTTGAGCATGAAATCGCAGCCGGCCAGGGCGGTTACCCTGAGCCCGGCCTCGTGGAAGGGGTTGCCCGCCAGCACGCAGTTGGTCACCTGGGGGTGGTCGATCATGGCGAAGGAGTGCATGAACTTCATGGTGGTGAAGCTGCTGATGCCGGGCAGGATGGCCTTGCGCCCGCCGGAGTAGCCGGCGTACATGTGCGGCTCGATCAGGCCGGTGATGATCTTCAGGTCCGCGTCCAGGTAGTGGCGGTTGATCTCGATGGGCGCGCCGTCGATCTCCGCGATCTGGCGCACGTCCTCGGGCCGGCGGCAGAAGTGGTTGATGATCCGGTAGTTGGCCATGATCTCCCGCCCCACCACCTGGGCCAGCTCCTCGCCCTCGTTGGGCCGGTGCATGCCGGTGGCGATGAGGATGGTGATGGCCTCGCGCGGGATGCCGGCCTGCTCCAGCACGGCCAGCATGGGCGGCAGGATGATCTGGTTGGGCACCGGCCGGGTGATGTCGCTGATGACTATGCAGGCGTTGCTGCGGCCCTGGGCCAGTTCGGCGAGCGGCGGGCTGGCGATGGGCTGGGCCAGGGCCTGGACCACGGCCGCGGCCGGGTCGGCCAGGGGGGCGGCCGGCTTGGTGGCCAAAACCTTAGCCGAATCGGGTACCTGGACCGTAAGGGTCTGTTGGCCGCAAAGCATGCCGACCTGCATGGTTAACCTCCCTGGGCCAGGGCCGTCAACCGCGGGGCAGCCTGCCCCGGGGAGCCGGCGCGGACCCGGTGTGCGGGGTGAGTGAAATTGGTTTGACCTAATATATATGTCATCGCAAAAGGCCTTGTCAACGGTTTTGGCGGCGGCCGGGGCCGGCCCGCCGGCAGGCCGGGCGGCGGCCGGCAATACGTAGTGCCGACGCAGTGTTCAGCATGGCGGAACGCCGCCGCCCAGGCCGGGGGCGAATGGCCGCGGCCGGGGTGGAAAACCCTTGACAGGAGGACGGGCTTCTTCTAAGAATTGGTAAGACCCAACGCATGTGGTCTGACCATGCCGCCGGCAGTCTCCCGCGGCGGGCGGCGGCGCCCGGCCGCGGGTTTACGGTATATTATGGCACGCCGCCCCCTGGGGGCTTTCGCGCCGCCAACCCGTAGCCAACAAACGAGCGACGACATGTCCAGCGCCCAACTCGCCAGCCTTCGGTCCCCCCATCGGCTTTCCGGACTGCTCATCCTCCTGGCCGGCCTGGTTATGGGCCTGGGCCTGGCCGCTCCGGCCGTGGCCGGCTGGCGGCTGGACCCGGCCAAATACCACGTCTCGGCCCACGGCCAGCTCTCCTGCCTGGACTGCCACGCGGCCGTGCCGGACCAGAAGCCCCACCCCGACCCGAGCCGGGTGAACCGCTCGCCCCAGGAGACCTTCCAGGCCCAGGCCTGCTACGAGTGCCACGCCGACATCGAGGGCCAGCTCCAGGCCGGCCGCCACGGCAGGCGCGCGGTGGCCGACCCGGCCCGCTACGCCTATTGCCTGGAGTGCCACGACCCCCACGCCACCCGGGCGGTGAACCCCGCGGTGGCGGCCAAGTTCAAGCCCGGCGTGCCCCGCCAGGCCCAGTGCGCGGCCTGCCACGCGGCCAAGACCCAGACCCCGGCCCCGGCCGCGGACCTGAAGAATTGCTATGACTGCCACATGGCCCCGGCCAAGGCCGCGGGCGCGGCGGCCAGCGCCGCCAGCGACAGCCAGTTCTGCCTGGGCTGCCACGGCCAGGCCAACCCGGCCGCCAAGGACATGTCGGTGGTGAGCGCGGCCGCGCTCAAGATCAACAACCCCCACCAGGGCATATCCTGCCTGACCTGCCACCCCCAGGGCGCGCGCTATCCCCACAACCGCCAGGCCGCGGTGGACTGCGCCGCCTGCCACAGCGTGCGCCATGACGAGAAGACCGCCGGCGGCGACCTGCACCGGGGCGTGAGCTGCCAGGCCTGCCACGTGCAGGGGGTGACCCCCTGGCGCGACGACAAGACCGGCCGGGTGCTCTGGCACGTGGCGCCGGGCGAGGGCGGCGCGGTGAGCGTGCACAGCCTGACCCAGGCCGCCGACGAGGCCGCCTGCGCCCGCTGCCACCAGGCCGGAAACCCGGTCGGCGCGGCCACCATGGTGCTGCCGGCCAAGAGCATCATGTGCATGCCCTGCCACACCGCCACCTTCTCGGTGGGCGATGCCACCAGCATGGTGGCGCTCATCATCTTCGCGGTGGGCCTGATCGCGGCCATCAGCTTCTGGTTCACCGGCGCGCCCGCCGCGCCGGCCTCGCCTAGCCACGGCGAACATCACGCCTCGGGCTCGGGCTTGAGCCGGGTGCTGACGGCCCTGGCGCTGGACGGCATCCTCCAGCGCCGCCTGTGGCGCATCAGCCCCCTGCGCGGGCTCATCCACAGCCTGATCTTCTTCCCCTTCGTGATCCGCTTCACCTGGGGCGTCGTGGCCCTCATCGGCACCCTGGCCGGGCCGGAGCAGGACTGGGCCTTCTACATGGCCGACAAGAACAGCCCCGGCGCGGGCTTTATCTACGACCTCACCGGCCTGATGGTGGTGCTGGGCGTGGCCGGGGCCATGGCGCGCCGTTTCCTGAGCAAGGAGCCTCGCCCGGCCGGCCTGCCCCGGCCCGACTGGCTGGCCCTGGGCCTCATGGCCGGCATCGTGGTGATGGGCTTCGTCCTGGAGGCCGCCCGCATCGCCATGACCGGCGCGCCCTCCCGGGCGGCCTGGGCCTTCGTGGGCTACGCCCTGAGCTGCCTGTTCAGCCAGTCCGCGGCCCAGGCGGCCTATGGCAACCTGTGGTACATCCACGCAATCCTGACCGGCGCCTTCGTGGCCTATCTGCCCTTCAGCCGCATGTTCCATATCCTGATCGCACCCATCGTGCTGATGATCAACGCGGCCAAGGGGCATGGCCACCGCTAGGCGGCGGCAGCCAGGACCCAACGAACCATTTTGAAGGGACCCGCCATGGACGAGCGCATCAAAAAGGCCCTGATCGAGATCGTGGGCGAGGAGCGTTTCTCCGACGCCCTCATCGACATGGTCTCCTATTCCAGCGACGCCAGCGAGCACAGCCAGCGCCCCCTTTGCGCGGTCTGGCCGGCCAGCACCGGGGAGATCATCGCCCTGGTCAAGCTGGCCAACGCCGAGAAAATCCCGCTCATCCCCCGCGGGGCCGGCACCGGGCTCTCGGGCATGGCCGTGCCGCAGAAGGGCGGCGTCGTGCTGGACATGGCCCGCATGAATAGCATCATCGAGATCAACATCGAGGACCGGGTGGCGGTGGTGCAGCCGGGGGTGGTCTACGCCACCCTGGAAAAGGCCCTGGCCCCCCGCGGCTTCGTGTTTCCGCCCGACCCGGCCAGCGGCAAGGCCGCCACCCTGGGCGGCAACGTGGCCACCAACGCCGGCGGCGTCAAGGGCGCGAAATACGGCACCACCAAGGATTACGTGCTGGGCCTCCAGGTGGTCCTGGGCGACGGCCGCGTGATGCGCACCGGCACCCGGGCCATCAAGTCCTCCTCGGGCTACGACCTCACCCATCTTTTCGTGGGCAGCGAGGGCACGCTGGGCATCGTCACCGAGATCATCCTGAAGATCGCGCCCAAGCCGCCCAAGGCTGCCACCGCCACCGCCATCTTCGACGACCTGTCCGACGCCGGCAAGGCCGTGACCCAGATCATGAGCAGCGGCATCATCCCCAGCGTGCTGGAGATCCTGGGCCGGGAGACCATCCAGGCCATCAACCAGAGCACCGACCTGAACCTGCCCGAGGTGGACGCCATGCTCCTGGCCGAGACCGACGGCTACACCCAGACCGAGTGCGAGTTCCAGATCGCCAAGGTCATCGAGGTGTTCAAGGCCAACCACGCCCGCGAGGTGAAGCAGGCCACCGACCCGGTGGAGGTGGCCGAGCTGTGGAAGGCGCGCAAGAGCTGCTATCCGGTGCTGGCCCGCCTGCGGCCGAACTTCGCCCTGGAGGACATCACCGTGCCCATGAGCAAGGTGGCCGACATGTTGAAGGGCGTGGCCGACATCGCCAGGAAGCACAACGTGCAGATCGCCAGCTTCGGCCACGCCGGCGACGGCAACCTGCACCCCCAGATCCTCTACGACGCCCGCGACCATGCCGAGAAGGAGCGGGTGGAGGCCGCGGCCGGCGACCTGTTCAAGCTGGCCATCAGCCTGGGCGGCACGCTCACCGGTGAGCACGGCATCGGGCTTTCCAAGGCCGCCTACATGACCCTGGAGCACGACCCGGTGGCCATGGACTCCATGCGCGCCATCAAGCGCCTTTTCGATCCCAACAACATTCTCAATCCCGGCAAGATGGCGCTGGACGCCTAGGGGGCTGATGGACATGGAAGCCAAGTACGACTTCACCCGCAAGTATCAGGACCAGATCATAAAGTGCTCCCGCTGCGGCTTTTGCCAGGCGGTCTGCCCGGTCTTCGGCGCCACCCTGCGCCCGGCCTACAACGCCCGCGGCAAGATGCTGCTCTTGAAGGAAGTCCTGGAGGGCAAGCTGGAGCTGAGCCAGGAGATGGTGGAGACCCTGTTCCAGTGCACCACCTGCGCCGCCTGCGCCCACAACTGCCCCTCCGGGGTCAACGTGCCCGAGATCATCAAGGCCGTGCGCCGCGACATGGTCAACATCGGCACCTGCCACCC
>JAZDHW010000032.1:0-5730 GCA_043805555.1 Pseudomonadota bacterium | reverse complement strand
CTCCTGGTGGCGCGCGTCCGCGCCGAACTTGGCGTATTTCTTCTCGGCCGCCAGAGCCCCGCCGGCAATCGCCAGAACCACCGCCAACGCCAGACCGGTCACCACCATCCGCCTGATTAACTTGCTCATCGTCCCTCCCATGGCTTTGTTGGTTTACGACTGCCTGTCAACAACGGCCGCGCCCCCCGGCCAAACCACCCCCGGGGGCGTGCGCTCCTGATCCTGCTGGGACGGCGGCCGTCGCCGGGCAGCCGTCCCTCTAGTCCTGGTCCAGGGCCTCGGCCTCCTGGAGCGGGTCCAGGGACTTGGCCAGGTAGTAGAGGCCTTCCTGGGTGCGGCCCACGATGCCGGCGCCAATCAGGCCCTCCAGGGCCTTGGGCCGGTAGTCGCGCAGGCCGAAGCGCAGCCAGTCGGGTTTGGCCCAGGAAAACTGGACCGCGTGCTCCGGGTCCAGGGCTCCCCGGCCCTGGAGCTCGTCGACGATGCCGCGACTGGCGCGCATGATCTTTTTGGCCACGATGTAGCGCGTGAGCATGTAAACCAGGGCCAGGAAGATGATGCCAACGATGATCTGTATGGTGTCGTTCATGAATTCCGCCTCGGTGGGGTGGGGTGGGGTGGTGGGGGGCCGTCCGCCGCGCCTGCCGCGCCGGTGCCCGGTCGCACCATTTTAACACCACCGCCGCCGATCCTCGCCGGGTCCGCCCGATCCGCCGGCCGCCGGAGGCGATCCGCGCGGGGCGGGGGCGGCCCGGGCAAGCGCCCGTTAATAGGTCAGGACCATGCCGCCGTCAAAGAGCAGGTCGCCGCCCACCAGGTATTTGCCGTGCTTGCTGAAGCCGAAGGCGAACAGGTTGCCGGCCTCGATGGGGTTCATCATGTCCTTGACCCGCGAGCGGCCCAGCATGACGTTGCAGATCACCTCTTCCGGGGTGATGCCGCGCTGGGCGGCCTGGGCGGGGATCTGGTTCAGGGCCAGCGGGGTTTTCACGAAGGCGGTGCTGACGCTGAAGGAGCGGACCTTGCCTTCGCCCTCGGCGCTGATGGACTGGGACAGCGCGCGCATGCCGAACTTGGTGATGTTGTAGACCGACTTGTTCATGGTGCACATGCGGCCGTGGACCGAGGACATGTTGCCGATGGCCCCGCAGCCGTCGGCGGTCTTTTTCATGTGGGGGATGCAGAGCTTGGCCAGGTAGAAGGGCGCGCGCAGCATGATGCGGGTCATCAGGTCGTACTTCTCCATGGGGAAGTCCTCGATGGCGTTCACATGCTGCAGGCCGGCGATGTTGGCCAGGTACTTGATGGCGCCCAGCTTGGCGGCCTCGGCCACGGCGGCCTCGATGTCCCGGTCGCTGGTCAGGTCGCACTTGAGGAAGACCATCTGGCCGCCCAGGTCGCGGGCGATTCTCTGGGTCTTCTGGCCTTCGGCCTCGTTGATGTCCAGGCCCACCGTCATCAGGCCGTTGACCGCCGCGGCCACGGCGGTGCCGCGGCCGATGCCGTTGGCCGCGCCGGTGACGATGCAGACGTTGCCGGGGTTGAAATCGGGGTCGGGGAGAAGGAGCACCTCCTCCTTGGTGATAACCGGCTCGTTGATGTCCATGCCCGTCTCTCCTCAAAGGCCTTGGGAAAGGATCTGTTATTGGTTGCAGACCCATGGGAGCAAAATCCAGGCCAGCTACCCCATAGCTGCCGGCCGGCCCAGGGGGCGGGGTGCGGAAATAGCTGTGGCCACAGCGGGTTGGCAGGGGCGGATTGTGAGATTGCGCCCGAATGAACTTGCTTTTCCGGGCGCAATCGAGTTAAATTCGCGTAGCAATACTGATACATGTAGAGCGATAGCTACGGAGCAGCCATGCCCACCCGCAAACCAGCCGCCGGCGCCCCCGACCCCTCCGTCACCCAGATCACCGCCGCCGAGCTGGCGGCCCTGCCCGCGCCCCTGGCCCAGAAGGTGCTGATGTATCAGCTTATTCTGGACCACATCCACAACGGGGTGCTGGTGGTGGACGCGGGTGGCTTTGTGACCCACTTCAACGAACCCTACGGCCGCTTCCTGGGCGTGGACCCCAACGCCCAGGTGGGCCGCCACGCCCTGGAGGTGGTCGAGAACAGCCGCATGCACATCGTGGCCCAGACCGGCCGGCCGGAGATCAACTACACCCACCGCATCAAGGGCCAGGACATGGTGGTGCAGCGCATCCCCATCTATCAGAACGGCCGGGTGATCGCGGTCTTCGGCCAGGTGATGTTCAAGGACGTGCGCGACGTCAGCCGCCTGGCCCGCAAGCTCTCGCTGCTGGAGTCCAAGGTAAAGTTCTATGAAAACGAGCTTATAAGCCTGCGGGCCACCCGCTACACCATGGACAGCATCGTCGGCGTCAGCGCGGCGCTGCGCGACCTCAAGAACGAGGCCCTCATGGCTGCGGCCAACCAGGCCCCGGTGCTCATCTCCGGCGAGTCCGGCACCGGCAAGGAGCTTTTCGCCCAGGCCATCCACGACGCCGGCCCCCGCCGCCTGCACCCCTTCATCCGCCTCAACTGCGCGGCCATCCCCCGCGACCTTTTCGAGGCGGAGCTGTTTGGCTACAGTCGGGGGGCCTTCACCGGCGCGCGCAACGAAGGCAAGCCGGGCAAGTTCGAGCTGGCTCACGAAGGCACAATCTTCCTGGACGAGATTGGCGAGCTGCCCCTGGAGATGCAGCCCAAGCTATTGCGGGTGTTGGAGGAAAAGGAATTCGAGCGCGTGGGCGGCACCAAGCCGCTAAAAAGCGATTTCCGCCTGATCGCCGCCACCAACCAGAACCTGGAGCAGATGGTGGGCGAGGGCCGCTTCCGCAAGGACCTCTATTACCGCCTCAACGTCATCCCCCTGGCCATCCCGCCCCTGCGCGAGCGCACCGAGGACATCATGCCCCTGGCCCGCCACCTGCTGGCCCAGATGGATCAGAGCGGGTCGGAGGAGGCCTATCTGCTGACCCCCGAGGCCCAGGAGGTGCTGACCGGCCACGCCTGGCCGGGCAACGTGCGCGAGCTTTCCAACGTGCTGGAGCGGGTGCTCTCCGGCGGGTCCGGCCGGGTCATCCGCCTGGAAGACCTGCCTTTTTACCTGCGGCGCGCGCCCAAGAGCCGGCCGGGCCCCGGCCATTGGCGGCTCAAGGAAGTGGTGGCCCGGGCCGAGAGCGAGGCCCTGCGCCACGCCCTGGCCGAGACCGACGGCAACAAGGCCGCCGCCGCCGCGCTGCTGGGCATCCACCGCACCCTGCTCTACAAGAAGCTCAAGCGCCACGGCCTGGAGGCGGCCGGCGGGGAAGAAGATGTGTAGCAAAAATGCTACAGACTCCGCGCCCCGCGCCCGCCCAGAGCCATAAAGGGCTCGCCAAGGCTTGGATTTACTGGTATTTCCTTAGCGGACCCCAACCAATCAGCTATCAGGTGCGGTGAACCATGGCCCTCAGCCCCCTAATTCTGAACAAGCTCAAGGAAGTCGAGGACCGCTTCGACGAACTGGAGGCCCGCCTGGCCCTGCCCGAGGTGCTGGCCAGCCACGAGGCCTTCCAGAAGGTGGCCAAGGAGCGCGCCGACATCGAGGCCCTGGTCAACGCCTACCGCGACTACATGCGCCTGGGCGAGGAGCTGGCCGGCAACCGCGAGCTGATGAAGGACCCCGACCCGGAGATGGCCGAGCTGGCCAAGGCCGAGGCCGAAACGGCCGAGGCGCGCATGGCCGAGCTGGAGCAGGAGATATCCGTCCTGCTCCTGCCCAAGGACCCCAACGACGACAAGAACGTCATCCTGGAGATCCGGGCCGGCACCGGCGGCGAGGAGGCGGCGCTGTTTGCCGCCGACCTGCTGCGCATGTACCTGCGCTTCGCCGAGATCATGCGCTGGAAGGTCGAGATCATGAGCACCTCGGAGTCGGCCACCGCCGGCTTCAAGGAGGTCATCGCCCTCATCGCCGGCCAGGGGGCCTACAGCCAGCTCAAGTACGAATCCGGGGTGCACCGGGTGCAGCGGGTGCCGGCCACCGAGAGCCAGGGCCGCATCCACACCAGCGCCGCCACCGTGGCCGTCCTGCCCGAGGCCGAGGAGGCCGAGGTGGACGTGCGCCCGGAGGACCTGCGGGTGGACGTCTACCGCTCCACCGGCGCCGGCGGCCAGCACGTGAACACCACCGACAGCGCCGTGCGGCTCACCCACCTGCCCACCGGCCTGGTGGTCACCTGCCAGGACGAGCGCAGCCAGCACAAGAACTGGGCCAAGGCCATGAAGGTGCTGGCCAGCCGCCTTCTGGACATGAAGGTGCAGGAGCAGCAGGCGGCCGAGGCCGCCAACCGCAAGAGCCAGGTGGGCAGCGGCGACCGCTCCGAGCGCATCCGCACCTACAACTTCCCCCAGAACCGGCTGACCGATCACCGCATCGGCCTTACGCTCTACAACCTGGAGCAGGTCATGAACGGCGAGCTGGGCGACGTCATCCCGTCCTTGATCGCCTACTTCCAGGCCGAGGCCATCAAGGCGGTGGGGGCCTAGGCCGCTTGGTCCAGACCTGGACCATCGGGACCCTGATAGCCTGGGCGGCCGAGTATCTGGCAGGGCGCGGCATCGCCTCCCCCCGCCTCAACGGCGAACTGCTTCTGGCCCACAGCCTGGGGCTCACCCGCATCGACCTCTATCTTCGCTTCGAGCAGCCGCTGACCCCCGAGGAGCTGGCCGGCTTCAAGGCGCTCATCCTGCGCCGCCGGGCCGGCGAGCCGGCGGCCTACATCCTGGGCCGCAAGGAGTTCTACGGCCTGGAGTTCAAGGTGGGCCCCGGGGTGCTGGTGCCCCGGCCGGAGACCGAGCACCTGGTGGAGGAGGCGCTTACGCGCCTGCGCCGGGAGCCCGAGCCGCGCCTCTTGGACCTGTGCACCGGCTCGGGCGCGGTGGCGCTGGCGGTCTTGGCCAACCTGCCCGAGGCCACGGCCGTGGGGGTGGATCTCTCGCCCGAGGCCCTGGGTTACGCCCAGGCCAACGCCGCCGCCCTGGGCCTCAATGGTCGGGCGACCTGGCGGGCCGGCGACCTCTGGGACGCGGTGGCCCCGGCCGGGGGCTTCTTCCCGGTCATCACCGCCAACCCGCCCTACGTGACCGAGGCCGAATGGCCGGGATTATCGCCGGAGGTGCGCGAGTTCGAGCCCCGCCTGGCCCTGGTGGGCGGCGATGACGGCCTGGACCTGGTGCGCGCCATCATCGCCGGCTCCGGGGCCTTCCTGCGCCCCCTGGGCTGGCTCCTGATCGAGCTGGGCGCGGGCCAGGCCGAGGCCGCGATGGCCCTGGCCCGCCGGGCCGGCATCTTCAGCCAGGTGGAGATGGTCAAGGACCTGGCCGGCATCCAGCGGGTGCTGGCCTGCCAGCGCGGGGACTGGTAGCGCCGGCCGGCGTTTCTCGTCGCCAAATCTATTTCTGTCATTGCGAGCGTAGCGAAGCAATCTCCCGGTTCCAATTCCATTTAAGAGGACAACGGAAGATTGCCGCGTCGCAACCCCATGGGGTTGCTCCTCGCAATGACGGCTATTTCCTGGATAGGCTGCTGCGAGGATTGGCGCCGCAGCGCGGCGTGCAGGCGGCTCGGCGCGATTGCCTCGTCGCTAACGCTCCTCGCAATGACGGGGGGGGAGCGGGGCTCTTCGCAACAACCGGAAAAAAGTCCACCAGGCGGCAAGGCGCGATTGCCTCGTCGCTCAC
>JAZDHW010000031.1:0-5496 GCA_043805555.1 Pseudomonadota bacterium | reverse complement strand
CCGGCGCGCGGCCGGCCCCGGCCCGGCCGGGCCTGCACCTGGACGCCGAGCGCGCCCTGCTGGAGATGGCCCTGGCCGCCCCGGAGGCGGCGCGGGTGCTGGCCGAGGGCGGGCTCCTGGACGAGCTGATGGACCCCGGTCTCCAGGCCCTGGGCCGGGCCGTGGTTTCGCTCATCGCCCGGGGGGCCGCGCCCACCCCGGACGCCGTGGCCCAGGAGGCTGACGCGCCCGAGTGCGCCCGCCTGGTGGGCAGCCTGAGCCAGTGCAGCCTGTGTCTGGACCCCATCCAGGCCGTGGCCCAGGCCCAGAGCCATGTCGAGCTCTGGCGGCGGCAGCGGGCCAAGGCCCGCCGGGCCGGCCTGACCAGGGCCATCGCCGCCGCCCAGGCCCGGGGCGACCTGGCCGAGGCCGCCCGCCTGCTGGCCGAAAAAAGCCAGATCAACCTAACCTCCCCGTCCTCCACCGGAAAGGATTAGGCCATGCTCAAGGACAAGAAGTTCGACGACCTCCAGCGCCTCATCTCCAAGGGCCGCGCCAAGGGCTTCCTCACCTACGACGAGGTGAACAACGCCCTGCCCGAGACCAGCGCCGAGGGCATGGACGACATGATCATGGTGCTCGACGAGATGGACATCCCGCTCATCGACGACGAGTCCAAGCTCAACAAGCTCAAGGTCAGCGACACGGTGGAGGTCGAGGTCGAGGTCGAGGTGGATGAGGACGACGACCTGGGCCGCGGCGACGAGGAGGAGGCCAGCGAGGAGGGCGAGGCCGGAGAGGAGGGCCGCGTCTCCGACCCGGTGAAGATGTACCTGCGCGAGATGGGTCTGGTCAGCCTCTTGACCCGCGAAGGCGAGGTGGAGATCGCCAAGCGCATCGAGAAGGGCGAGCGCCAGGTCATCAGCGCCATCCTGGAATCCAGCCTGTGCGTGCAGGAGATCCTGAACCTGGGCCAGGCCCTGGAGGAGGGCACCCTGCGCATCAAGGACCTGGTGCGCGACATCGACGACGAGGAGTCCCTGGCCGCCCATGAAGCCCGGCGCCAGGCCTTCCTGGACACGGTGGAGAAGGTGCGCCGGCTGGACAAGCGCAACGCCAGCATCTACGACAAGCTCAACAAGCGCGACGCGTCCGTCACCGCCGAGGAGCGCAAGAAGCTCAAGGAGACCCAGGCCAAGAACCGGCGCAAGGTGGCCGAGCTTCTGACCGAGCTGAAGCTGGACAAGCGCCAGGTGGACAACATCACCGGCCGCCTTCGCGAGCATCTGGGCCGCATCGAGAACGCCGAGACCATGGTCAGCGCCTGCATCATGGAATCGGGCCTGCCCCGCACCGAGATCACCAAGCTGGCCCGCAAGGTGCGCGCGGCCAAGGGCAAGCGCTGCGCCATGGGCAAGTGCCGGGTCGCCTCCGAGCGCCTGCTGGAGCTGGAGCAGGTGATCAAGCGCTCGCGGGCCACGGTGCGCGAGGTGGAGATGGAATGCAAGATGGGCTCGCCCAGCCTGCGCCGGCTCCTGGATCGCGTCAGCGGAGGCCAGGACCTGGCCCACAGCGCCAAGCAGGAGCTGGTGGAGGCCAACCTGCGCCTGGTGGTGTCCATCGCCAAGAAATACACCAACCGCGGGTTGCAGTTCCTGGATCTGATCCAGGAGGGCAACATCGGCCTGATGAAGGCGGTGGACAAGTTCGAGTACCAGCGCGGCTACAAGTTCAGCACCTACGCCACCTGGTGGATCCGCCAGGCCATCACCCGCGCCATCGCCGACCAGGCCCGCACCATCCGCATCCCGGTGCACATGATCGAGACCATCAACAAGCTCATCCGCACCAGCCGCTACCTGGTGCAGGAATTCGGCCGCGAGCCCACCCCGGAGGAGATCGCCGAGCGCATGGACTTCCCCCTGGAGAAGGTGCGCAAGGTGCTCAAGATCGCCAAGGAGCCCATCAGCCTGGAGACCCCCATCGGCGAGGAGGAGGACAGCCACCTGGGCGACTTCATCGAGGACAAGAAGATCATCAACCCGGCCGACGCGGTGATCAACCTGAACCTCTGCGAGCAGACCCGCAAGGTGCTGGCCACCCTGACCCCGCGCGAGGAAAAGGTCCTGCGCATGCGTTTTGGCATCGGCCAGAAGGCCGACCACACCCTGGAGGAGGTGGGCCGCGACTTCGACGTGACCCGCGAGCGCATCCGCCAGATCGAGGCCAAGGCCCTGCGCAAGCTCCGCCACCCCAGCCGGGCCAAGAAGCTCCGGGCCTTCATCGAAAACTAGTACCGGCCGGCGGGGAGCTTTGGCTTGACAGTTCGGGCTTTGGGCCAGATAATTGCAGTTTCGGATAACGCGGGCCCATAGCTCAGTTGGTAGAGCCTCCGGCTCATAACCGGATCGTCCCTGGTTCGAGACCAGGTGGGCCCACCAAACCGTTGTGGAGTAGCGCCGCCAGGCGCGGGGGATGGCCGCATGTCCCTATTGTCGACGATTCGCAAAAACCGAGCCGAGCTTGCCCACCTGCAACCCGGCCCAGCCCAGGCGCCCCTGCCCCAGGGGCGCTTGCTAATTGGCCGCCATGCCAGATAGGCGCGCCCCACGGGTGGCCGACGTGCTGGCGGCCCTGGAGGCCTGGGCCCCGGCCTGGACCGCCGAGGACTGGGACAACGTGGGCCTGATCGTGGGCGACCCGGATTCCACCGCCGCCAAGATCTGGGTGGCCCTGGAGCTGGACGAGGCCCTGTTGAGCCAGGCCCAGGCCGCCGAGGTGGACCTGCTCCTCCTGCACCATCCCCCCCTGTTCAAACCCATCGACCGCCTGCGCCTGGACAACCCCGCCACCGCCCGACTGGTGCGCGCGGCCGGGGCCGGCCTGGCCGTCATCGCCGCCCACACCAACCTGGACGCGGCCCAGGGCGGGGTCAACGACGCCCTGGCCCGGCGTTTGGGGCTCACGGATCTGCGCCCGCTCAGCCCGGCCGGGGCCGGCGGCCAGGCCAAGCTGGTGGCTTTCGTGCCCCCGGACCATTTCGACGAGGTGGCCCGGGCCCTTTTCGCGGCCGGGGCCGGGCGCGTAGGCTCCTACCGGGAATGCGCCTTTGCCAGCCAGGGCACCGGCACCTTCCTGGCCCCCTCGGACGGCAACCCCTACCTGGGCCGGGCCGGCGAGCGCGAGATGGTTAGCGAGCTGAGGCTGGAGACGATCCTGCCCCGCCGCTCCCTGGACCGCGCGGTGGCCGCCCTGCGCGCGGTGCACCCCTATGAGGAGCCGGCCTTCGACCTCTACCCGGTGCTGCAACCGCCGGCCGGCATGGGTCTGGGCCGGGTGGGGCGGCTGGAGCCGGCCCAGGACCTGGAGGCCTTTGCCAGCGCCGCGGCCATCCTGCTGGACGCCCCGGCCCCGCTGATCGCCGGCGCGCCGGCGCAGCGCCTGGAGCGGGTGGCGGTGGTGGGCGGCTCGGGCGGGGACATGCTGGCCGCCGCGGCCGCGGCCGGGGCCCAGCTCCTGGTGACCGGCGAGGCCCGCCACCACGCCGCCCAGGAGGCCATAGACCTGGGCCTGGGCCTGTTGGTCCTGGGCCATTTCGAGACCGAATCCGTAGTGACAGAACCCTGGGCCCGCCGCATCGCGGACGACATGGCGGCGGCGGGCTTCACTTGTGACGTACTACCCTGGACCGGACCCAGCCCCTGGCGTCCGGTGGTGACCACGGGGCGGCCGGCCTGAGCGCCGGCCAATCGCCCGAGGAGCTACGATGGACCTGATCGAACAGCTTGGCATACTGATCAAGATGCAGCACCTGGACAAGACCCTCTACCAGCTCGAGCAGGAGCAGGCCGAGATTCCGGTGCGCCTGGGCGGCTTGAGCCTGGAGGAGGACCACCTGCAGCAGGCCTTGGGCGTGGCCCAGGGCGAGCTGGACCAGGTGTTGGCCCGCCGCAAGAGCCTGGAGACGGACAACGAGGCCATCCGCTCCCGCCTGCGCCGGGCCGAGACCCGCCTGATGGGGGCCAAGAGCCAGCGCGAGTACCGCGCCGCCACCGCCGAGATCGAGGAGGGCAAGGACGCGGTCAAGGCCAACGACGATCAGCTCATCGAGCTGATGGAGCGCCAGGAGGTGCTGGACAAACAGGTGAACGGCCTCAAGGCCAACCTGGAAAGGGTCAGCACCGAGGTGAGCCAGCAGCGCCAGGAGCTCACCGCCCGGGCCCAGGAAGTGGCCGCCCAGATCCAGGGCATGGAGCAGGAGCGCTCCGGCATGTCCAGCCAGGTGACTTTCGAACTGCTGGACGAGTACGACTACATCCGCAAGGCCCGCCAGGGCGTGGCCCTGGCCCCGGTGCAGGACGGCACCTGCGGGGCCTGCCGCATCGACATCCCGCCCCAGCAGTTCAACCAGCTCCAGCGCATGGACAAGCTCATGACCTGCCCCTCCTGCCGGCGCATCATCTTCTGGGCCGACCACGAGACGCTCAAGGCCCTGTTGTGAGCCCGGCCGGCGAAGGCCCCGCCCGGCTGCGGCTTCTGGCCCAGCGCCTGCGGCGGGGCTGCCGCCCCCAGGATTTGCTGGAAGGCATCGACCGCCGCGAGCTGACCGATGACCTGGAGGCCGCGGCCGCGGCCCTGGCCGGCGAGCCCGCCCCGGCCGCCCCGGCCGTGGCCGGGCCCGACGCATCTGCGCCGAGCCCGTTGCAACCGGCCGCATCCGGCGCGGGCGTCGACCCCGCGGCCACCTATCGCTTGCACGCCGACGGCGGCAGCCGCGGCAACCCCGGCCCGGCCGGGGCCGGCGCGGCGCTCCTGGACCCCTCCGGCCGCCAGGTGGGGGCCTGGAGCCGCTACCTGGGCCGGGTCACCAACAACGTGGCCGAGTACCAGGCCCTGTTGTTGGGCCTGGGCGAGGCCGCCAAGCTGGGCGTGCGCCGGCTGGAGGTGCGCCTGGACAGCGAGCTTCTGGTCCGCCAGATCGGCGGCCAGTACAAGGTGAAAAGCCCCGCCCTCCAGCCGCTCTTCGCCGAGGCCCGCCGCCTGCTGGCCGGCTTCGAGCGCGCCAGCGTGCGCCACATCCCCCGCGAGCAGAACCACCTGGCCGACGCCCTGGCCAACCAGGCCATGGACCGGGGTGCGTGACGCCAAGCTGCGGGCGAAGATCAGGTTGAAAGCCCCCTCACCCGCCTCTCTCCCCCGCAAGGCGGGGGCTAGGAGCCTGTCGGAGTAATCCTCCGACAGGCTTCCGAGCGGGCCATGGACGGCCCGCCCGGAATGGCGCCAAATTAATTAAACACAGTAAACCACGGCCTCTGGCCGTGGACCCAAACAGGTTCTACCGATCCGGGGTTGACAAGAAGATAGGCTCTTCCTCCCGGGAGAGCTCCGTTTGGAGCAAGCGGAGGAAGAGCCTGTGCATGACTGGGAAAGCTTAGCGCATGTGAGGTGGGACTGTAAATACCATGTGGTGTTCGTCCCCAAATACCGGAAGAAGGCACTGTACGGGAAGCTTCGGCG
>JAZDHW010000030.1:0-13632 GCA_043805555.1 Pseudomonadota bacterium | reverse complement strand
ACGCCTGGCGAGACGTGGCCGTGGAAGTCCTCGGCCCTGAGCAGGAAGGCCCGGCGGTCCAGGCCGCAGAAGTAACCGGCGCTCAACTTGCCGTCTCCGGGAATGCGCGGCGATCCGGGGCGGCGGCCAAGCCCGGCGGCCGCCAAATCCGCCACCTGGCCCGGAGTATAACACGACCGCGCCGGATTTAGCGGCCGGCGGCCAGCGCGGCCGCATCCGCGGCAGTAAAGGCCGGCCGCGGCAAAACCTGCCGGGCTCAGATGGGGCCCTGGCCGGGGCCTGCTCCGCGCAAACATCGATAATGACAAGCTAATATTTACCTGACTCCCCCGAATCGGTTTTGGCATCGCAGTTGCTTGCTTTGGGGTCGACCCAGTGGGTTTGCTCCCAGCACCAGGGGGACTCGTATGCAGATGTCATCGCTATTCAACGGTTACTCGGGCATCAAGGCCCACACCTCGGCGCTCGCCAGCGTGGCCGACAACCTGGCCAACCAGAGCACCACCGGCTTTAAGGGCACCCGGCCCGAGTTCCGCGACATCATGGCCAGCCAGATCTACAACGGCACCAGCGCGGTGCAGCAGGTGGGCAACGGCGCCCTGGTCTCGCCCTACAACGTCATGACCCAGGGCTCGTTCATGGGCACCGACCAGCCCCTGGACCTGGCCATCAGCGGCAACGGCTTTTTCACGGTCAAGCCCGAGACGGGCACCGAGTACTACTACACCCGCGACGGCGCCTTCCGGGTCGACAGCGAGGGCTTTTTGATCAACGACCTGGGCTACCGGGTGCAGGGCGCCATGGGCGGCGGCTCGGCCAGCCTGGGCGATTTGCAGTTCGATTTCAACAGCGCCGTGGCCAGCCCCACCAGCGAGGTGCAATGGGCCCTGAACCTGAACGCCGGCGACACCGAGGTGCATGACCAGGGCCTGGATGTGGACCCCACCAACCCGGACACCTTCAACTGGCAGTACGGCATCGAGGTCTATGACGCCGAGGGCAACAGCCACAACCTGGTGACCTATTTCCAGCACCTGGATTCCTACAGCGGCGACGCCCCGGCCGACAGCGCCCATGTCTGGAAGGCCAGCGTCTTTGAGAACGTGGGCGGGGTCTACACCGCCAACCCGCTCCAGCCCACCAACAATTATTACCTGCATTTCGACACCGACGGCCGCCTGGTGGGCACCTCCCAGGCCTATGGCGCCACCGGCGACAGCTTCCGCTCCGAGGCCGGCGTGAACAGCGCCTCGGCCCCGGTCAGCAACCGCCTGGGCGAGACCCTGGGCTTCAGCGGGGCCAGCGACGTGGCCTACAGCACCCGGGCCGACCTGACCTTTGCCGGCGGCACCGCGGGCACCGAGACCGTGACCGTCGGCGGGGTCACCTTCACCCTGGGCCCGCACGGCAGCGCCCAGCAGGCGGCCAACGACCTGGCCGAGCAGATCAACAACTCCGCCGGGGTGGCCGCCTATGCCGTGGCCAACAACGGCAGCGTGACCATCTACGCCGATCCGGGCGCGGAGGCCATGGACGTGGCCGCCAGCGGTAGCGGCCTGACCCTGGACGGCTCCACCGGCCTCAACGAGCTGGTGAACGACCTCACCAACGGCCTGGCCGCCAGCGGGGCCATCGACCTTACCGCCCTGGCCGCCGGCGACAGCGTGAGCGTGGCCGGCGCCACCTTCACCGAGGGCGTGGACTTCACCGACGCCGCCACCCTGGCCGCGGCCATCAACGGGGCCGGCCTGGGGGTGACCGCGGTGGACAACGGCGGCAACGGGGTCTACCTGGGCGCCGACGCGGTGGGCGCGGCCGGCAACGCCATCACCCTGACCGCCACCGGCGGGGTGCTGGTCAGCGGGGCCAGCCTGGCCGGGGGCGTGGAAGACAGCGCCGCCAGCCTGGTGGACGCCACGGTCTACACCCAGGGCGGCAACAACTACCTGCGCCTGGCCCGCAGCGACACCGGCGTCGCCGCCACCATGACCACCGCCACCGACAGCACCCTGGGAGCGGGACTGGGCCTGGACTTCAACACCTACGCCGAACTCACCGTGGCCAGCGTGGGCACCACCAGCGCCGAGACCGAGGGTTTGGCCGCCATGGATTTCAACCTCGGCGCCACCACCCAGAACATCGCCTTCAATTTCGCGCCCGAGGCCAGCGACGGCACCACCCAGTCGGCCGGCAGCAACGAGGTGGTCTACATGCAGCAGGACGGCACCAACCTGGGCGCGCTGGAGTCGGTGAGCGTGGACGAGCTGGGCAACGTCATCGGCCTGTACGCCAACGGCGAGCAGGAGGTGGTGGCCTCGCTGACCCTGACCGGGTTCGCCAACGCCGCCGGCCTGCAGCGCAAGGGCGACAACCTTTGGGCCGCCACCGAGGCGGCCGGCGAGGCGGTGCTGGGCCTGGCCGGCGGGACCGAGGGCCTGGGCACCATCGAGTCGGGCTTCCTGGAGCAGGCCAACGTGGATCTCTCCAAGGAGTTCGTGGCCATGATCAACTATCAGCGCGCCTACCAGGCCAACACCAAGAGCGTCTCCGCCAGCGACGAGATGCTCAAAGAGGCCATCAACCTCAAGCGCTAGCCCAACCACCCGCGCCGCACCAGCCCCCCCGCCTGGCCTTGCCGGCGGGGGGTGTTATATTAGGGGGGTGGGATATTGCCTGATATTCAACTTTGGAGAGATGGCCTTGGCCCACCTGCACGTTCACGCCCCTCATGCCGGCCCGGCCGGTCCGGCCGGAGACCCGGCCGAGCAGGCAGCCGCCGACCAGCGCCTGAAACTGGTCCTGCTGCTCAACTTCGCCATCCCCGCCGCCCAGATCGTGGGCGGGCTCATGGCCAACAGCATGGCGTTGATCTCCGACGCCACCCACAACTTCAGCGACTTCACCGCGGTCTTCATCACCTACCTGGCCCGCATCTGGGGCCGTAAGCCGGCCAGCGTCCGCAGCACCTTCGGCCACCAGCGCCTGGAGACCCTGGCCGTGCTGGCCAACGTGGGCCTGCTTTTGGTGGCGGCCGGCTTCATCGTCTACAACGCTGTGGGCCGCCTGATCGCGCCCGAGCCGGTGACCGGCTGGCTGGTGATGCTGGCGGCCGGCGTGGGTGTGGTGGGCAACGGCTACTCCACCTGGTTGCTCAAAAAGGACGCCGGCCAGAGCCTCAACCTGCGCGGGGCCTTTTTGCACATGCTGGCCGACTTCCTGACCTCGGTGGGCGTGCTCATCTCCGGCCTTTTGATGCTCTACTGGCCCATCTACTGGTTGGACCCGCTGCTGTCGGTGGTCATCGCGCTCCTGATCAGCAAGAACGCCTGGGACCTGCTGCGCCAGGCCGCCGACATCCTGCTCAACCGCACCCCGCAGGACCTGGACCTGGCCGCGGTCAAGGCCTGCCTGGAGGAGGAGGCCGAGGTGATCAAGGCCCACCACCTGCACGCCTGGAGCATCAGCGAGCACGAGACGGCCTTCTCGGCCCACCTGGTGGTGGCCGATCAGCCCCTGAGCCGGGTGGACGGCCTGGCTCAGCGCCTGCAAGACGCCTTGGCCCGGCGCTTCGGCATCGAGCACGCCACCCTGCAGTTCGAGACCGCGGTCTGCGACGTGGCCAGCGGCCATTGCGCCGGCTGGGACTAGGGCCTCACCGGGCCCGGAGCCGGCCCGGACGCGCGCACGGCTTGACAGCCCCGCCCCGGCCTGGCTAGTTTGGCCTAACCAGGGGGCGCGGGGCCGGCGGGGCGGGCCGCCCGGCGCGGGCAGGGGAAAGGCGGCTGGGCCATGCGCTTGAACTATAAGCTATGGTTGGAGCACGAAGACAAGGTGCTGTTCGGCCAGGGCCGCCAGGAGCTTTTGGCGGCCATCGCCGAGACCGGCTCCCTGGCCGGCGCGGCTCAGAAGCTCGCCATGAGCTACCGGGCCGCCTGGGGCCGGCTCAAGGCCTCGGAACAGCGCCTGGGCTTTCCCCTGGTGGAGCACGGGCCCCAGGGCCGGCGCACCACCCAGCTCACGCCTGAGGGCCGGGAGCTTTTGGCCTGGTACAATCAACTGGATAAGGAGATGATCAGTTTCCTGGAGGAGGCCGAAGGCCGCCGGCCGGCGTTTCTGGATAGCGTCCCCCAGCGAAAAACCGAGCCCTGAGCGCCGGGCCCCGGGCGGGCCCGGCCCCAGCCGTCCACGAGAGGTGCGCATCATGCCAGCCCTATTCATCCTGGCCGGGCCGGCCGGGGCCGACAAGACCGCCTGGATGCAGCAACTGGCCGCGGAGCTGACCCGCCGCGGACGCCGGGTGATGGTGGTGGCCGCTCCGCCCCAGGACCCGCCCCTGCCCGAGGGCGTGGAGGCCTGGCTGGAGTTGGGCGCGGTGAGCTACAGCCTGCGCGGCCGCGAGGCCGAGCCCCCCAGCCTGGACGAGATCCTGGCCCGCCACGCGGCCGGGGTGGACCTGGTGCTGAGCGAGGCCCACCTGGAGGCCAAGGCCCACAAGGTGGAGTGGCGGCCGGCCGGGGCCGCGCCGGTCCTGCACGAGGATCCCAACCTCAAGGCCGTGGTGGGTCCGGGGCCCGCGGCCGACGGCGCGCCGGTCTTCGCCCCCGGCGACGTGGCCGGCCTGGCCGATCTGATCCTGGGCCTGGCCCCGGCCGCCCAGACAGCGACGGCCCGCATCCTGGTGGACGGCCGCCGGCTGCCGGCCAAGGAGTTCGTGCAGGACATCGTGGCCAGCACGGTGCGGGCCCTGGTGGGCTCGCTCAAGGGCGGCGACAAGGCCGAGCGCATCGAGATGCATCTGCACTAGGAGCCTGTCGGAGTAATCCTCCGACAGGCTTCCGAGCGGGCCATGGACGGCCCGCCCGGAATGGCGCCAAATTAATTTTTGGCGCCATTCCGAGAACTTGCCAAAATTCACTTTTGCAAGTTCCAAGAGGAGAAAGCCATGGATGGCTTTCTCCGACACGCACCTGGGCGGCGCGTCCGCCGGGGTTGGCCGTTGTAAGGGACCTGATACGCACTCGTCACCCGATGTTCGTATCGATGCGCCCAGGCTCTATGTATACTGACGGCCTGTACGAAAACCCTGTCCGCAGCGGGCGGGGATAAGCGTTTGACGCACAAGCGCGCTTTGGCCTAGAATCTGGACACCCAACCGGAATCGGCCCCAAGGAGCCCGGCGGTCAGCGGCCGGGACCGGAAAGAGGCCCTTCCGGGGCGTGGCCTGACGCCTTGGCGAGCGGAGGCGGCAACCAAAGCTCAAGGTGCGACCGACTGGTCTTGGCCCTGGAGGGAAGGTTGGCGGGATCTCGCATCACGGTGGGAGTAGGGGACGTCGCCGTCTCCAACCAGAAGGGGTACGAAATCGTCACCCACTCCTTGGGCTCCTGCATTGGCGTCATCATCTACGACCAGGCGGCCGGGGTTGGCGGGCTGCTGCACCTGATGCTGCCCGAGTCCTCCCTGAATCCGGCCCGCGCCGGCCAGCAACCGGCCGTTTTCGCCGATACCGGCCTGCCGATCCTGTTCAAGTCCGCCTATAACCTGGGGGCCAAGAAGGGCCGCATGCGGGTGGTTGTGGTGGGCGGGAGCCAGCTGTTGGACCAGTCGGGGCGCTTCAACATCGGCCAGCGCAACTACGCGGCCGTGCGCAAGATATTCTGGCGCAACAACGTATTGATCGACGCCGAAGACGTGGGAGGCCAGGTCAACCGCACCGTGGGCATCGAGGTGGGCACGGGGCGGATCTGGCTCAAGGTCAACAGCGGGGAGACGAGGTACTTGTGAGCGACCGGGTGAAGGAAATCCTGTCCAAGGTGGAGCGCCTGCCAGCGCTGCCGGGTGTGGCCCAACAGGTAATGGCCATGCTGCAGGACCCCAATTTCTCCATGGATCGCCTGATGCGCACCGTGCGCCTGGACCCTGGCATAACCGCCCATGTCATCGAGATGTGCAACTCGCCCTACTACGCCCTGCGCCAGAAGGTGTCGTCCCTGCAGCAGGCCCTGGTGATCCTGGGCAGCCGCCAGCTCATGGAGATCCTGCTCAGCGGCCAATTGGTGGGCAAGTTCCGGCAGCGCCAGCTTGGTTACCGCCTGGCCCGCGGCGACCTGTGGCGCCACTCCATGGCCACGGCGCTGTTGGCCCAGCACCTGGGCGAGCTGCTCAAGTTCGAGGACCAGGCCACCCTGTTCACCGCCGCGCTGATGCACGACGTGGGCAAGCTGGTGCTCAGCGAGTACGTGGCCCAGGACTTCGCCCGCATCGAGGCCCTGGTGGCCGAGGGCCAGAGCTTCGCCCAGGCCGAACAGACGGTGCTGGGGGTGGACCACGCCCTGTTGGGCGGGGCGGTGGTGCGCAAATGGAATTTCCCGGATGAGATCGCCGCGGCCATCGCCTTCCACCACAACCCGGAGCGCAGCCAGCAGCACCGCAAGCTTTGCCACCTGGTCTGCCTGGCCAACCTGATGTGCGTCACCCTGGGGGTGGGCGCCGGGGCCGAGGGCCTGGCCAGCACCTTCTCGGCCGAGCTGCTGCGCGAGGTCGGCCTCAAGCCGCGCCAGTTGGACGTGCTGCTGCTGGATCTCAAGGATATCCTGGACCAGGCCGCCGACCTGTTGGCCCTGGCCGCCTAGGCCGCCGGGGCGCTGGAGCGAGGTCCATGCCCATTCGAGTGCTGATCGTAGACGACTCAAGCTCCATGCGGGCCGTGGTCAAGAAGACCCTGGCCGCGGCGGGCTATGCCGTGCAGACCTGCCTGGAGGCCGCCGACGGGGCCGAGGCCCTAGAGATCCTCAGCCGCGAGGACGTGGACGTGGTGCTCTCGGACCTGCACATGCCCAACATGGACGGCCTGGAGCTGCTGCGCTCCCTGCACAAACAGGGCAAGGTGCCGCCCTGCTTCATCCTGGTCACCACCGAGGGGCGCAAGGAGCGGCTGAAAGAGGCGCTGGGCCTGGGGGCGCGGGGGTATGTTTCCAAGCCATTTCACCCCGAGGGGCTGCGCAAGATCCTGACCCTTCTGGTGGGGGAGCCTGATGGAGAGCAACTGGAGCAGGGCGCTGAAGGCCTCGATTTCTGACGCCTTCTCGACCATGTACTTCATGGTGCCGGAGTGGGACCCCGAGGTGCTCGCCGAGGCCGGGGCCCAGAAGGCCGAGAGCTGGCTGGAAGGCCGGGTGGAGATGAACCGCGAGCGGTTCCGCCTGAGCATCTGGCTGTGGTGCCCGCCGGGGGTGGCCCGCGAGCTGGCCGCCAACCTGCTGGCCCTGGACAGCCCGGACGTGGGCGAGGAGCAGATGATGGACGCCTTCCGCGAGCTGCTGAACATGGTGGCCGGCGGACTGCTCACCGCGGTGGACGTGCAGGGCCAGTGGCGCATGGGCCTGCCCGAGGCCCGGGTCTGCGACAAGGGCCAGGTGAAGGATCTGCTCAAACAGGCCAAGGAGCAGTTCGGCTTCTACGTGGACGAGCGGCCGGTGCTGGCCGGCCTGGGCCCCCTGACCCAGTAGCCGCGGCAACCTAAAATAGAAACCGCCCCGGCCGCAAGACCGGGGCGGTTTCTATTTCAGCGCCGGTTGGCTAAACCAGATTGCGATCAGGCCAAAGGTCTGATAGCGATCTGCGCGGGCCAGGGATGGCCCGCCCGGGCGCGCCTGCGCCCGCGAGGCCGGGCAAAACCACGTTTTTGCCCGGCCGACAGGCACGCAAAGCCACGGACGGCTTTGCGTGCCGATTACTACTAAAGATTATTCGGCCAGAAGTCCTTGAGCTTGTCCATCTCGGCCTCCAGGCCGCTGGTGTCGGCCGGGTGCATGAGCGGCGAGCGGGCGATGCCGCCCTGGTAGCCCACCAGGTTCATGGCGTGCTTGAGGCCGGGCACGCCCAGGCCGCTGGTGACCTGGATGCCGAAGGTGATCAGCCGCTGCTGCAACAGCAGGGCGCGGGCATGGTCGCCGGCCGCGAAGGCGGTCTGGATGGCGGTGCACATCTGGGGGAAGACGTTGGCGATGGCCAGGATGCCGCCCACCGCGCCCACGCACAGGGCGGGGTAGAAGGTCACCCCGCTGCCCACGAAGGTGGCGAAGCCCGGCGCGGCCAGGCGGATGATGTCGCTGAGCTGGCCGATGTTGCCCGAGCTGTCCTTGACGCCCGCGATGTTGGGATGGTTGCTCAGGCGGGCGACCATGCCGGCCGGCATGTTGACGCCGGTGAACTGGGGCACGTTGTAGACTAGGATCGGGATGGTCACCGCCTCGGCCACCTTCTGGTAGTGCGCCTCCAGGGCGGCCGGGGTCATCTGGGGCTTGTAGTAGCAGGGGCTGAGCACCAGGGCGCAGTCGGCCCCCAGCTCGGCGGCCCGGCGGGTGAAGGCGATGGTGTGCCGGGTGGACTCCAGCCCGGTGCCGATCATCAGGAACTTTTCCGGGGCGCGCGCCTCGGCCGCGGCCGCGATGGCCGCCTCGCGCTCCTTCTCGCTAAGATTGCCGCTCTCGCCGTTGCTGCCCAGCACCAGGTAGCCGCCCAGGTCGGTGGCGTTCCAGATGGTGATGTTATGGCGCAGGGCCTTGAGGTCTAGGTTCTCGTCCTTGTCAAACGGCGTGGCCACCGGCGGCACCACGCCCCGCAGCTTAAGGCTCACCAGGCTCCTCCCGATCAGGGTGGACGGGTATTACAGCATGCGGCGCAAGGCGTCCAGGAGCCGCGACACGCCCTTGGGCATGCAGGTCTCGCCCATCAGGCCGATGCGCCAGATCTTGCCGGCCACCGGGCCCAGGCCCGCGCCGACCTCGATGTTGTACTCATTGAGCAGACGCTTGCGCAGGGGCTCCACCTGGTCGGCCACCGGCGGGAAGACCGCGATCAGCTCGGGCAGGCGGTAGCCCTCCTTGGCGAAGAACTTGAAGCCCAGTTCCTCAAGGCCCTGGCAGAGGATGCCGCTGACGCGCTCGTGGCGGGCCCAGCGGTTTTCCAGGCCCTCCTCCAGCACGATGCGCAGGCCCTCGTACAGTCCGAAGATCATGGTGATGGGCGCGGTGTGGTGGTAGACGCGCTCGCTGTTGCCCCAGTACTTCTTGAGCAGGCTTACGTCCAGGTACCAGTTCTGCACCTTGGTCTTGCGGTTGAGGATCACCTCCACCGCCTTGTCGCTGAAGGTGATGGGCGAAAGCCCCGGCGGCACGCTCAGGCACTTCTGGGTGCCGCTGTAGCAGCAGTCGATGCCCCACTCGTCCACCTTGACCGGGATGCCGCCCAGGCTGGTCACGGCGTCCACCACAAAGAGGGTGCACTTGTCGCGCAGGTAGGCGCCCAGCTCTTCCAGGGGCTGGCGCACGCCGGTGCTGGTCTCGGCGTGGACGATGGCGCAGAGCTTGGCGTCGGGGTTGGCCTTGAGGGTCTCGATAATCTTATTGACGTCGATGGGCTGGCCCCACTCGGCCTCCACGTTGATCACCTCGGCCCCGTAGCGGCGGGCCACCTCGGTCAGGCGCTGGCCGAACACGCCGTGCACGCAGATGACGGCCTTGTCGCCCGGCTCCAGCAGGTTGACCATGGCCGCCTCCAGGCCGGCGCTGCCGGTGCCCGAGACGGGGAAGGTGAGGCGGTTGTTGGTCAAAAAGACCTCGCGCAGCATCTGGCAGACGTCGTCCATGATGCGGATGAACTCGGGGTCCAGGTGGCCGATGATGGGCGTGGACATGGCCCGCAGCACGCGATAGGAGACGTTGCTGGGGCCGGGGCCCATCAAGAGGCGAACGGGGGGCGTCAACTCCTTCATTACTAGCTCCTTAATGCAATAGAAATCCCGACCCGAAGGCTGCTGGCGGGCCTAGGGAGTCTGGGGGGGGATTACAAATGGGTACTAATGTGGCGTTTGACCGGCCGGCTGTCAAGTATAATGGAATCTTTTACGGCCCCGCATAGCTATTATCTGGGCCCGGCCGCGGCCAGGCGGGCCGGGGCCCAAAACTCCGCCGGAATCGGCCCGTTAGCCGGCCAACGGCCCCGCGGCCGCCCCGCGGCCGGACCGGCTTGGACCCCCGCCCAGGTGAGCCGTCCGGCCCGGCCCCACCCGGACGCCGGACCCCCGGCGGGGGGCGGGGGGCGAAAAATCGCGCCTAAACCTACGTCTCGGTCTGCCATTTGTGATTATAATTAATCACCCATGTGCATAATGGGCCATTGCCAGTCAAGCAGCCGATTATCATAAATAATTGAATTAAAGCGTTTATGCAGGAAACGCCTGGTGCGGGCCGGGCGCCTTTTGTACGCCGAGTTGTCACGCAATTGATAATTGCATTCAAACCGCGCCCATCTATCCTACGGCTACGCAACAACGCCGGGAGGCCGTCATGAAGTTATCGGTTGGCAAGAAACTGGCGAGCATGATCATCATCTTTTCGCTGACCGCCATCATCCCCTTTGCCGTGATGGGCTACCTGGCGGTGGACACCGCGCGCACCTCGTTCGTGGAGGGCAAGTTCGAGCAACTGGAATCCATCCGGGCCATTAAACTGGCCCAGTTGCAGCGCTTTTTCGCCGAGCGCGCAGACGACATGGCCGTGCTGCTGGACATGGCCACCAACCTGAAGCAGGAGGCCTTTGACAAGCTGGCCGCACTGGAGCAGGTCAAGAAGGCCCAGGTGGAGGCGTGGCTGAATGAGCGCCAGGCCGACGCCATTGCCCTGGCCGGCTCCGCCGACGTGCTCAGCCTGGTCCGGGGCCTGGCGGAGCAGGCCGCCCCGGCCGGGGCCGGACCAGCCTTCCTGGCGGATTTTGCCAAAGCCAATCATTACGACGACCTCCACCTGATCCGGGCCGAGTCGGGCCAGGTGGTCTATAGCGCGGTCAAGGGGGCGGAGCAGGGCCAGAGCCTGGCGGCCGGGGCGCTCAAGGACAGCCCCCTGGCCCAGCTCTGGGCCAAGGTGGTCAAGACCGGCGCGGTGGCGATCCAGGATTTCGCGGCCTGCGCCCCGGCCGGCGGCGCGCCGGCGGCCTTCATCGGCGCGCCGGTGAAGCTGGACGGCCAGACCGTGGCCGTGCTGGCCCTGCGGGTCTCGGGCCAGGCCCTCAACCGCATCGTGCAGACCCGCGGCGGCCTGGGCCAGACCGGCGAGACCTACCTGGCCGCCAGGGTGGGCGGGGGCTATCAGTTCCGCAGCGACCTGACCACGATGGGCGACGGCAAGTTCACGGTGGGGGTGGATTACAGCGACCGCGCCCCGTCCTACTGGAAAAAGGCCCTGGCCGGCCAGGGCGGCCGCGAGGTCGTGACCGACAGCCTGGGCAGCCTGTGCATGGTGATTTACGAGCCCCTGACCTTCCTGGGCCTCAACTGGGCCGTCATCACCAAAATGGACCTGGAGGAGGCCATCGCCCCCCGCGAGGCCGGGGCCAAGGATGACTTCTACGGCCGCTACATCAAGACCCACGGGTACTACGACCTGTTCCTGATCCACCCCCAGGGCAAGATCTTCTATTCGGTGACCCACGAGCCCGATTACCAGACCAACATCATCGCGGGCAAGTTCAAGGACACCAACCTGGGCAAGCTGGTGCGCCAGGTGCTGGAAAGCCGGAAGTTCGGCGTCTCCGATTTCGCGCCCTACGCCCCCAGCAACGACGAGCCGGCCGCCTTCATCGCCCAGCCGGTGGTGGTCGACGGCGCGGTGGAGATGGTGGTGGCCATGCAGCTTTCGCTGGAGGCCATCAGCGCGGTGATGCAGGAGCGGGCCGGCATGGGCAAGACCGGCGAGACCTACCTGGTGGGACCGGATCTGCTGATGCGCTCGGACTCCTACCTGGACCCGAAAAATCACAGCGTGAAGGCCTCGTTCGTCAACCCGGCCCTGGGCAGGGTGGACACCAAGGCCACCCACGCCGCCCTGGCCGGCCAGACCGGCCAGGAGATCCTCATCGACTATAGCGGCAAGCCGGTGCTGAGCGCCTATGCGCCGCTGAAGTTCGGCGATGTCACCTGGGCCCTGATGGCCGAGATCGACGAGGCCGAGGTCGTCAACGATTCGGTGGCCGCCCGGCGGCTTTTCAGCACGGTGCTGATCATCGGCCTGATCGCGGCGGCGGTGGTGCTGGTGGTGGTGGCGCTCAGCGTCGTCACCATCCGCGGCCTGACCCGCACCATGAGCCAGGTGGCCAAGTCCCTGGGCAGCTCGGCCGGGCAGATCGCCGCGGCCTCGTCCCAGGTGGCCAACTCCAGCCAGCACCTGGCCAGCGGGGCCAGCCAGCAGGCCGCGGCCCTGGAGCAGACCAGCAGCGCGCTGGAGGAGATGGCCGGCATGTCCAAGCAGAACTCCGACCACGCCAGCCAGGCCAACGGCCTGATGGACGACACGGCCCGGGTGGTGGCGGAGGCGGCCCAGTCCATGGAGGAGCTGAAAAAAGCCATGGAGAACATCAGCCAGGCCAGCGACGAGACCGCCCGCATCGTCAAAAGCATCGACGAGATCGCCTTCCAGACCAACCTGCTGGCGCTCAATGCGGCGGTGGAGGCGGCCCGGGCCGGAGAGGCCGGGGCGGGTTTCGCGGTGGTGGCCGAGGAGGTGCGCAACCTGGCCATGCGCGCGGCCGAGGCGGCCCGGGTGACCAGCGACCTCATCGAGCGCAACCTGGGCAACATCCGCCAGGGCGCGGGCCTGGCCCAGCGCACCGAGGCGGCCTTTGCCGAGGTGCAGCAGAGCACCTCCCACACCGCCCAGTTGGTGGCCGAGATCGCCACCAGCTCCAACGAGCAGGCCACCGGGGTGGAGCAGATCAACCGGGCCGCCGTGGAGATGGACAAGGTCACCCAGCAGGTGGCGGCCAACGCCGAGCAGTCGGCCGCGGCCAGCGAAGAAATGGCCTCCCAGGCCGCGTCACTGAGCGCCATGGTCCACGCCCTCTCCGACCTGGTCTTCGGGGGCCGGCGCGGCAATGGCAATGGCAATGGCCAAAGCGCCCAGGCTCCCAAGCTGAGCAACAAGCACGCCCCTCAACTGATCGCCGAGCAACCCGCCGAATTCTAAGCTGCTTCGGACCAGGCGCTCCAGCCGGCGGCGGGTCTCGCACCCGCCGCCGGCTTTTTTTAGGTCCGGAGGCCGGGTGCGGTCCGGGGCGCGGCCGGTGGGCCGGGCCCCGAAAAAAGGACCCCCGGCCGGGGGGTGCGGCCGGGGGCGGGGGAGGAAAAGGAGAGGAGGGAAGGCTTGTAGATGTCTTACAGGAGGGGGCGTCCGTCTAGGGGGTTGCGTTCGTTCGCCCGTCTATTTTGCAAGCCGCTTGCCAAAACCGGGCGCTCAATGGGCTTACCGCTAAATTGGTAATTAATAACAATATGATACGTAATGTGACAAATTTGCGCGCCCGCACGGGCGTCTCGGCGGCCAGCCCGGCTGCCCTGATTTCCTGCCTTGAGGTAGGCTTGGCCTACAACTTTGTAGCTTTTTTGATTTGAGGATACCGGGCGGGCGGATATTGGCCCAGCGTGCTCCCCCACCGCCAGGCTTAGCGCTGGGCGGGCGCTGGGTTATAATTATGATGCCAAGGCGTTGGCCCGCCGGGGTGGCGGGCCGGCAGTAGTCCAGCCGGGGAAAGGCGGTTAGAGGTGAGACCAGCGCATCGGTTGGCTTGCACAGTGCTTCT
>JAZDHW010000029.1:0-3062 GCA_043805555.1 Pseudomonadota bacterium | reverse complement strand
GGGGGGGGGGGGGGGGGGGGGGGGGGGGGGGGGGGGCGGGCGGCGCGGCCTGGCCGGCCAGGCCGGCCTCGAACTTCTCCACCAGCCGCTCCAGCAGGCGCAGCTCGCCCAGCACCTCGCGCTCATAGGACGAGCGCGGGTTGCGGCTCAAAAAGCGGCGCTTCAGGTCGCGGTCGGTCATCTGCTTGCGGCAGATGCGCAGGAGCTTGCGCAGGGAGCGGGGGTGCTCGCGGGCCATGTCCTCGCCCTCCTGGCTGAGCACGTGCACCAGGATGATGAGGATGTGGGCGTGCTTGAGCTTGCGCCCGCTGGCGTCGGCCCGGTTGGCGACGAGCTTTTCCAAAAGGCGCAGGCGGTGGCTGAGCCTAAGCTCGGCCATGGCTTTCAGCACCTCCTGGTGCAGGTCGCTGTTCCTGGCGAACTCCTCGTCCAGGCCGGGGTCGTCCAGAAAGCTGGCCAGCACCCGGAGCACCCGCTCGAAGTTCTCCGGGGTGTAGTCGGCCAACAGCAGGCGGTGCTTGCCCAGCCAGGCGGCCAGGAACTTGAGCCGGTTCTTGGGCTCGCCGGTGCTGTCCACCCGCTCGCGGCCCTTGTAGACGATGGTGCCCAGGTGCTCGCCGCGCACGATGTCCTGCAACAGCAGCAGGCGGTCCTGGTTCAGGCCCAGCACGTCCACCTCCACCGCCTGGCCGGTGAAGGGGTGGACCACCTCCTGGCGGATGACGCTTAGCGCGCGGTCCTCCAACACGTTGTCCGGGTGGTAGGCGTGTTGCAGGTAGTGCACCCGCAGGATGACCACCTGGCGGCGCGAATCCACGAAAAAGCCGCCGTCAAACAGCGCCTGCTCGCTCTCCTTGCGGTCGCAGTGGGCCGCCACCAGGGCCACCTTCTCCACCCGGGGCAGGCCGGCCCGGGCCCCCAGGCTGGTCAGGGTGGTGATGGTGCGGTCGCTGGCCCCCAGCACCTTGACCGCGAAACGCTCGCGCCGGCGCATGAGGCGGCGGGCGAAGAGGGCGGCCGAGGTGTGGCGCTCGCCGCAGATGGCGAAGCCGGCCTGCTCCATGAGGAAGCGGAAGACGAACTGGCGGTTGTTGGCATAGCGCTGGTTGTCGCCCTGGCTGAACTTGCCGATGCTGCGGCCCAGGCGCTTGATCTCGCCGTCCAGGTCCGAGGGGAAGCTGGCGTAGACCCCGGCCAGGTGGAAGGCCCCCGCCTCGTCGCGGGCCATGACGTGGCCGCGGTCCATCTCGATCAAAAGCGGCAGTAGCTGGCTGTAGCGGCTGAAGGTGGTCAGCGCCTTGCGCCCCATGGTCTGCTCGAACTCCGGGAGCAGGTTGCGGGGCAGGCGGTCGCGGATCACCCCCCGGTTGGCCGCGGCCCGGCCGGGCTCCGGCGGCTGGCCCTCGGGCAGCAGCAGGTCGAACTGGAAGCCCTCGTCCTGATAGGACAAGGCCCGGTCCAGCACCACCATGGAGAAGGCCGGCAGTTGCTTGTATTCGATCAGGGGGGCGTCGAAGGCCGGGATCAGCTCGCGGGGCTCCACCAGGGGATAATCGGGGCCGAAGGCCTGCAAGAGGCCGGCCTCGATGTGCAGGAAATCCAGCACCCGCAGAAGGTCAACCAGGCCGGACTCGGGCGGCGGGACGTTGCAAAGGTCCCACAGCGCCAGGTCTTTCACCTGGACCTCGCAGAAATGTCGCTGGCGCTCGGCCATTAACGGGGGCTCCCCAGGGGGCTGTCTGGACAACTGGCTGAATTAACAGGGCTTGGTCACTCCAACCCCCTGCCAGGGGCAGACGATGGGCCTAAGGGCTTGAAATGCTTGTACCACGGCCGAAGAAAGCGGTCAACCGCGCAAAAAAAGCCAGCTTTTATCTCCCCGCGCTGGTTGACAGCCTGCCGGGCCTCTGATAATAAACATGCGCGCGGGGCTGTAGCTCAGCTGGGAGAGCGCATGACTGGCAGTCATGAGGCCGTCGGTTCGATCCCGATCAGCTCCACCAAAGAAAACAAGGGCTTAGGCGGAAACGCCTAGGCCCTCTTTTCTTGCCCGCGCCCGGCGCACACCCGCCCCGCGCCCCCGCCGCATCCAACCCACGCCAACCAGGCCCCCGGCGGCCCGGCCGGCCAGGTGCGAACCGGCCGGGATGGCCGCATCGATTCCTTCCCGCCCGGCGAGCCTATCGCCGCTTGATGACCACGTCGTAGGCGTGGCCGTTGGGGTGGCGTCCCCGGCAGGTGGCCCTGCCATCCGGCCCCACCGTGCAGATCACCTGCGAGGGGTGGAACTTGCCCCCGCTGGGGCAGAAGTGGGGCTGGGAGTCCTCGAAGACCAGGTTGCCCTGGTCGTCGAAATAGGAGCGCATGGGCGCGGGGCAGCGCTCGCCGTTGTCGCGCACGATGGTGGCGGTGCCGTTGCCGTGCTCGTCGATCTCCAGTTCCATGGTCACCGGCTTGTCCGTGCCCTCCTCCACCAGGTTGGTCACCGATTCCCACTGCCCCTTGAGGAAGCCCACGTCCTTCTTCGCCTGGTCCTCCTTGCTCACCGTCAGGTCCTCGGAGGGCTTGGGCGCGGGTTTCGGCTCCACCTTGGGCTCGGGCTTGGGCTCGGGTTTGGGGGCCGGTCTGGGCGGAGCCTTTTTGGCCAGGGTGGTGGTCGGCGCGGTGGTCACCGGGGCCGGCGGCTCCGGCTTGACCTCGGCCACCAGGGGCGGGGCCGGCTCCGGCGGCGCCTTGCGCACCTCGCACTCCTGCCGCCGCCGTTGCAGCTCGGCCCGCAGCCCGTCCAGCTCGGCCCGCAGGTCCGCGCCGCGGCGGTCCAACTGGGCCAAGCGGGCATCCGCGGGACCGCCCGGCCCACCGCCCATGCCGCCCGCTCCGCCGCCCATGCCGCCGGGCAGCAGGGCCAGCGGCGAGCAGCCGGCGGGCAGCAGCCAGGCCAGCAGCCAGAGCAGCAGGGCCAGGCCCAGGAGCGCCCACAGCCAGCGCAAGAGCTGCCAGGCGCAACCGCGGCCCTGGGGCGCGCCGGGCGGCGACGGGGGGGCTGGCGCTGGCGGGGCCGG
>JAZDHW010000028.1:0-14948 GCA_043805555.1 Pseudomonadota bacterium | reverse complement strand
CAGGCGGTGATCAAGAGCCTGGAGCAGAACTGGCGCAAGGTGGAAGGCGTGGCCGGGGCCACCATCCTGGGCGACGGCCGGGTCAGCCTGATCCTGGACATCCACGGCCTGGAAAAGATCGCCTTCGCCGCCTGAGCGGTGTGCGGGCCGGCGGTGCGGGGGGTGCCGCGCGGGGTGCCGCGCGGGGTGAGCGGAAGACAATTTCAGGGCATGCCGACGGGAATCATGTTAACCGATACGGAATGCCGGCTCATCGTGGACCAGGGGCCATTCATGGTCTGGCGTTCCGACGCGAGCGGCGCTTGCGACTTCTTCAACCAGCACTGGCTGGAATTCACCGGCCGCAGCCTGGCCCAGGAGCTGGGCGACGGCTGGGCCCAGGGCGTGCACCCGGAGGACCTGGACCGGTGCCTGGCCACCTACCGCGACCACTTCGCCCGCCGGGCGCCCTTTGTCATGAGCTACCGCCTGCGCCGCCACGACGGCCAGCACCGCCAGTTGCTGGATCGCGGGGCGCCCTGCCATGACGAGCGGGGCGTGTTCCAGGGCTTCGTGGGCAGTTGCTACGACGTCACCGACCAGACCAGCGCCCGGGAGGACCTGGACCGGTTCTTCAACCTGAGCCAGGACCCCATGTGCATCGCCAGCCTCGACGGCTACTTCAAGCGCGTCAACCCGGCCTTCAGCCGGGTGCTGGGCTATCCCGAGGCCGAACTCATGGCCCGGCCCTGGCTGGACCTGGTGTTGGACGAGGACCGCGCCATCACCATCGCCGCCGGCCAGGCCCTGGCCGCGGGCCACTCGGTCCACCAGTTCCAGAACCGCTACCGTTGCGCCGACGGCTCGGTGAAGTGGCTATCCTGGAGCAGCCAGCCGGTGCAGGACCAGGGCAAGATCTACGCGGTGGCCCGGGACGTGACCCGGCACAAGCTGGCTGAACAGCGCCTGCGCAAAAGCGAGCGCCGCCTGGCCGAGGCCCAGCGCATCGTCCGCATGGGCTCCTGGGAATGGGACGTCCAGAACAGCGAGGCCACCTGGTCCGAGGAGACCTACCGCATCCTGGGCTTGGCCCCCGGCGGCCCCAGCGTTCCCCTGGACCAGTTCATCGCCGAGTGGGTCCACCCCGAGGACCGCCCCGCCGCGGCCGAGGTGGTGAGCCGGGCCAAGGAGCACGGCGAGGGCTTCGACCTCACCTACCGCCTGCTCTGGCCCGACGGCCGCGTGAGCTGGGCGCGCAGCCAGGGCGAGGCCCGGCGCGACGCCGGCGGCCGGGTGGTGCGCCTGATGGGCACCATGCAGGACGTGACCGAAAGCCACCTGGCCCAGGAGCGCCTGCGCGAGAGCGAGCGCCGCCTGGCCGAGGCCCAACGCATCGCCCGCCTGGGCTCCTGGGAATGGGACCTGGCCGCCAACCGCAAGACCTGGTCGGCCGAGCTTTACCGCATCTTCGACCTGGACCCCGGCTGCGCCCCGCCCACCGTGGAGGAGCTGGCCCGACTGATCCATCCCGACGACCGCCAGGCCTGGCGGGACGCGCTGCAATGGGCCCTGGACGGCCACGGGCCCTATGAGACGGTGGTGCGCATCCAGCGCCGGGACGGCGAACTGCGCCACGTGCGCATCCAGGGCGAACTGGCGCGCGACGCCCTGGGCCGGCCTTCGCGCATGCAGGGCACCGGCCAGGACATCACCGCCGACATGCGGGCCGAGCAGCGCCTGCGTGACAACCAGCGCCGCCTGGCCGAGGCCCAGCGCATCGCCCGCATGGGATCCTGGGAATGGGACATCGCGGCCGGCCGGGAACACTGGTCCGCGGAGATGTTCCGTCTGGTGGGGCGCGAGCCCCAGGAGGGGCCGGTGCCCCTGCCCGAGGTGCTGAGCACCATCCATCCCGAGGACCGCCAATGGCTGGAGGAGCGCATCCGCGCCGCCCTGGAGCAAGGCGAGCCCTACGACGTGGTCCACCGCGGGATGCGCGCCGACGGCCAGGTGCGCGTGTTCCGCAGCCAGGCCGAGGTGGTGCGCGACGCGGCCGGCAAGCCCCTGGCCATGCTGGGCACCGCCCTGGACATCACCGAGCAGCGCGAGGCCCAGGACCAGCTCCTGCTGGCGGCCAAGGTCTTTGAAAACAGCATCGAGGGCGTGATCATCACCGACGGCGAGGGGCGCATACAGTCGGTCAACCGCGCCTTCACCATCATCACCGGCTACAGCCCGGAGGATGTGCTGGGCAGGCGGCCGGGGGTGCTGGACCCGGCCCGGGACGAGCGGCCCAGCCACGGCCGCATCCGCCAGTCGCTCCTGGCCAACGGCGAATGGCGCGGCGAGATCAACAACCGCGGCAAGGACGGCCAGGTCTACCCCCAGTGGCTGACCATCACCGCCGTGCGCGACGAACGCGGCCGCACCGTCAACTACATCATGCTGCTCCACGACATCAGCGACCTCAAGCGCAGCGAGGAGGAGCTGAAGTACCTGGCCCACTACGACCCCCTGAGCGGCCTGCCCAACCGCCAGCTCCTGCGCGACCGCCTGGAGGTGGCCCTGGCCCGGGCCGAGCGCCACCAGCTCCCCCTGGCGGTGCTCTACGTGGACCTGGACAACTTCAAGACCGTCAACGACAGCCTGGGCCACGCGGTGGGCGACCTGCTGCTGCAATCGGTGGCCAACCGCCTGGTGGACGCCCACCAGGGACGCGACACCGTGGCCCGCCTGGGCGGCGACGACTTCGTGGTGGTGCTGGAGGAGATCAACGACGCGGCCCAGGCCGAGCAGGCCGCCGCGGCCATCCTGGAAAGCCTGGCCCGTCCCCACCGCATCGAGGACGAGGACCTGTACCTGACCACCAGCGTGGGCCTGGCCCTCTACCCCGACCATGGCGCGCGGCCCGAGGTGCTGGTCAAGAACGCCGAGGTGGCCATGTACCGGGCCAAGGGCGCGGGCAAGAACCTTTTCCTGGCCTACGACCGCAGCATGGACGACCAGGTGCACAAGCGCCTGTCGCTGGAAAACGCCCTGCGCAAGGCCCTGGAGCGCCAGGAGTTCGTGGTGCACTACCAGCCGCGGCTGGACGTGGCCGGCGGGCGCATCCTGGGCATGGAGGCCCTGGTGCGCTGGCAGCGGCCGGAGTCCGGCCTGGTGCCCCCCGGCGACTTCATCCCCATCGCCGAGGAGACCGGCCTGATCGTGCCCATCGGCCAGTGGGTGCTGCGCCGGGCCTGCACCCAGGCCCAGGCCTGGGTGGCCGAGGGCCACTCCGAACTGGTGGTGGCGGTGAACCTCTCGGCCCGGCAGCTATTGCAGGCCAACCTGCTGCCCATGGTGGAATCGGTGCTGGCCGACACCGGCCTGCCCCCAGCCAACCTGGAGCTGGAGATCACCGAGAGCGCCATCATGAGCAACGTCAAGCGCGCGGTGGACACCCTGCACGGCCTGGCCCGCCTGGGGGTGAGCCTGGTGCTGGACGACTTCGGCACCGGCTACTCCAGCCTCTACTACCTGAAGCACTTCCCCATCCAGGCCCTGAAGATCGACCAGCACTTCGTGGCCGACATCTTCCGCGACCCCGACGACGCGGCTATCGTGGAGGCCATCATCTCTCTGGCCCAGAGCCTCAAGCTGGGGGTGGTGGCCGAGGGCGTGGAAACCCCCGAGCAGATGCGCTATCTGCTGGAGCATCGTTGCCATCAGATGCAGGGATATCTCTTCAGCCGGCCGGTGCCCGCCGAGGCCTTCGCCGCGCTGCTGCGCCGGGGGCCCTTCCCGATACCGGCCTAGGGCCTGTTAACACTAAAGGCTCCTACGATCTGCGGTTTTGGAAGGCATCTGGAAGTAGCAAGGCCGCCGGAGCCAGTCAAGGCCCAGCCCAGAGGGCTCGCTTCGCTCGGCCTTGACAGGCTCCGGCTGGCCTTGCTGCAAAAACACGCCCCCTGGCTGGCAAGAAAAATGTCTGGCAGGGTAACGCTGGTTGACCGCGCCAGCCGCCAGGCCGCACCGGGGCCACGCAGCCAGCCGGCCCAGACATTTTTCTTGCCGTCAGGGGCGTGCTGACACAATGAAAGCAGGCTTGAGCCCCCGGCGGTCAAGGGCTGGCCTGGCCAGCTCGTGAAACCCTTGACCGCCGGGGGCCAAGCCTGCTACCGGCCCCTATTCTTATTTGGCTAGCAAACGGATGGTGTCAACAGGCCCTAGTCCAGGCCGGGCCAGACCTGGTTCAGCTCGGCCAGGCGGACGGCCACCCGCTGGGCCAGCAGATCGAGCTTGTCCCCATCCAGGTTGAAGGCGGCCAGCACCTCGGGCCAGGGCTCGGGCCCGGCCGGATCGGCCGCCCAGCCCAGGCCGGCCTCCACCAGGTGCACCAGGCAGTCGGCCAGGTGGACCACCGCCACCACGGGCCAGTAGCTCAGGTCGCGCACCGGCTGGTGGTGGCGGGCCATCACCTCGCCCAGCATGGGCGGCAGGCCCCAGTGTTCGGCCAGGTACAGGCCCAGGTCCTGGTGGTCCAGGCCCAAGAGCTCCTCGGCCGCCAGCCAGGAGAGCCCGCGCCGGCGCATCAGCTCGCGCACGGTGGCATAGGCCCGGGGCAGCCGCGCGGCCAGGACCACCTTGCCCAGGTCGTGCAGCAGCCCGGCGGTGAAGGCGTCCTCCTTCTGCCCGCCGGTGAGGCTGTCGGCCAACAGCCGGGCCGCCTCGGCCACGGCCAGGGAGTGCAGCCACAGCCCGGCCACGTCGATGTCATCCTTGAGCCCCAGGGCGGAGAAGAAATCGCCCAGCCCGGCCCCCAGGCAGATGCGCCGCAGCTCGTCGAAGCCCAGCACCAGGGTGGCCCGCTGCACGGTGGTCACCTGGCGGGCGAAGCCGTAGTAGGCGCTGTTGGCCGCGGCCAGCACCCGCGAGCAGAGGCTCTGGTCCTGGCGGATGAGCTTTTCCAGGTCCCTGGCCGAGGTGCGCTGATCCTCCAGGCGCTCCAGCACCAGGCCGAAGACATGGGGCAGCACCGGCAGGGCGGTGACGCCCTCCAAAAGTTCGCGGGTGGGCAGGGGGCGCTGGGCCGGGTCGCTGGGCATGGGCTTGCTGGGGGCCACGTGGTCTGCCTCGGTGGTCGGCGGCTCATGGCCGGCGGGTGGTTTGCGTCTGGGGCTCATGATCGCTCACCAAGGTCTTATCAAGATCAATGCCAGGGCCGCCGGACCGGGCTCAACAATTTTGATTAACGATCGCCGTCCCTTGGCCCGCCGAAGCCGGCCGGACGGGGCCGCCGGGGGCCGGGTTCCGCGCCTGTTTTTACCAATTGGTAATTACGAAAGCGGGCTTGCCACTATTTGGTAACAGCGCCCGCCGGGACTTCGGCCAGGCGGGCGGCCAGGGCCTGGTGCAGCGCGCCCAGCACCTGGGCGCTGAGCCTGGCCATGGCCTGGCTCATGGCCCGGGCCAGCTCCGGCGCGCTGGCCTCCTTCATCGCCGCCTCATGGCGGAAGCTGCGCTGAAACACCAGGCGCTGGGGCAGCCCGCGCTGGTCGTTGTCCATGAGGCTGAGCTCCACCTCCACCACGGCCAGCGAGCCGCCGTCCTGGTCCAGCTCCAAAAACTCGCGCACCCCGCCCTGCAGGGTGAAACGGGCCAGGCCGGGCTTCAAGTTGGTGAAGACCCCGCTGAACAGCCCGGAGGCCTGGAGGTCGCGCACCAGGTAGTCGGCCACCAGGTCGGCCGGGTTGGCCCGCCAGCGGTGGTAGTTGTACACCTGGCGCCGGAAGGCCTCGGGCCGGAAGACCATGCCCTGGCCGTCGTATTGGCGGGCCAGGTTGAAGCGCTCCACCAGGATGGCGGTGGCCAGCGGCTTCAGCCCGGCCGCGGCCGGGGGCGGGTACTCCAGGGTGTACTGCTCCACCAGCACCGCCGGCTTGGGGCTCAAGGCCGAGCAACCGGCCGCCGCCGCCAGGATCAGGACCAGCACAAGCGCCCTTGCCGCCATCTTGCCCGCGCCCATGCTCGCCCTACCTCCCCGGCCCCGGCCGGATCGCTTGGCCCCGCTCCGGCGGGGGTTGGCTGAACAGCACGTCCGAGGGGCTGGCCTCCAGACGCTCCAGCAGGCGCTCCAGCACCAGGCTGGAACGGCGCAGGCTCTCGGCCGTGGTCATCAGGTCGCCGCTCAGGCCGGCCACGCCGTCCTGGGCCTGGCTGATCAAGGCCCCGGTCTGGCGGCGCACGTCGTCCAGGGCCTTGACCGCGTCGCTCTGGGCCTGGGCCAGGTCCACCGGCTCCAGCTTGGCCCGCAGATCGGCCAAGAGGGCCTTGGCCTCGGCCGCCGCCGCCCGGGCGTCGGCCACCATCGCGTCCGGCCCGCCGTTGGCCAGGAACTTGTCGGCCCGGCCGGTGAGGCTGGCCAGGTTGGCGCTGGCCGTTTCCAGGTTGGCCACCACGTTGTGCACCGCCTTGCCGGCGGCCAGGTCGCGGAAGGCCTTCAGCGCCTCCTGCGCCTGGTCGGCCATGTCCTTCAGGTTGATCTTGCGCGCCTGCTGGATCACCTCTTCCATGAGCGAGAAGAGCTGGCTGATCTCCGAGGGTCGGCTGGGGATGATGGGATTGGCGCTGGCGAAGCTGAGCTTGGGCGACTGGTCGGCCACGCCGGGCCGGCGCTGGTCCAGCTCGATGTAGGCGATGCCGGTGATGCCCACCATCTTCAGGGTGGCCACCATGTTCTCGGCCACCTGGCCCTGGAAGTGGATGCCCATCACCACCTCGATCAGGGTGTTGTCCGGGGCCACCTGGATGGCCTTGACCCGCCCCACCTCCACGCCGCGGTATTTGACCACCGAGTCCACCTGCAACCCCTGCACCGACTCGGCGAAGTAAGTCACATAGGTGGTGGACCCCTTGAGGTAGCGGCTGGTGCCCAGCCAGATCAGCGAGGCCACCCCCAGGAGCACCGCGATGAGGACGAAGAGTCCCACCTTGAATTTGGACGCCTTGCGGGTCATGCCACCTCGCACCCGGGTTGCCGGTCCCTGCCGTAGAGGATACTACATCCGGCCCCGGCTGAAAATCACCCCGCGCCGGGCCGGTTCAGACGGCCTGGCGGTGGAAAAACGCCTGCACCCTGGGATCGTCGCTGTGCTCGGCCAGCTCGCGGGGGTCGCCCATGGCGATGACGCCCTGGGCGGTCTTGTCCAGCATCACCACCCGGTGGGCGATGGCGAAGATGCTGGCCAGCTCGTGGCTGACGATGACCATGGTGGTGCCCAGGCCCTGGTTGATGCGCAGAATCAGGCGGTCCATCTCGGCGCTGGTCACCGGGTCCAGGCCGGCCGAGGGCTCGTCGAAAAACAGCACCAGCGGGTCCAGGGCCATGGCCCGGGCCAGGCCGGCGCGCTTTTTCATGCCGCCGCTGATCTCGCTGGGCAGGTGGTTCTCATAGCCGGCCAGGCCCACCATGGCCAGCTTGGCCCGGCCCAGCTCCAGGGCCAGATCCCGGGGCAGGTCGGTGAAGTCCAACAGGGGCAGGCTGACGTTCTCCAGCAGCGTCATGGAGCCAAAGAGGGCCCCGGACTGGAACAGCACCCCGATGCCCTGGTGGAGCTTGGCCAGCTCGGCCTCCTCGCCGCTGGTGGTGTCCACGTCCTGCACCAGCACCCGTCCGGCCAGGGGGTCGTTGAGGCCGATGATGTGCTTGAGCAGGGTGGATTTGCCGCAGCCGCTGCCGCCCACCACGATCAGGATCTCGCCGCGCTCCACGTTGAAGTTGACGTCCTTGAGCACCACGGTCTCGCCGTAGCCGGCGGTGAGGTTCTCGATGCGGATGATGGGTTCGGCCATGGCTGATCGGTCCGCCTAGTAGTAGTGAAGCACGATGGCGAAGATGCTGTCGGCCACGATGATCAGGAACATGGCCGCCACCACGGCGCTGGTGGTGGCCTGGCCCACCGCCTGGGCCCCGCCGCGCACCATGAAGCCGCGCTGGCAGCCGATGCCGGCGATGAGGAAGGCGAAGACCGCGCTCTTGAGCAGGCTGGTCACGATGTCGTTGGGGTTGATGGAGTTGAGCGTCTGGTTGATGTAGGCCTGGGCGGTGAGCCCCATGCCGGTCACCCCCACCACCAGCCCGCCCAGGATGGCCAGCAGGTCGGCGAAGATGGTCAGCATGGGCACCATCAGCACCGCGGCGATGACCTTGGGCAGGGTCAGGAAGACCAGGGGGTCGTAGCCCATCACCACCAGGGCGTCCACCTCCTCGTTGACCCGCATGGTGCCGATCTCGGCGGCAAAGGCCGAGCCCGAGCGGCCGGCCACCAGCACCGCGGTCATGATCGGCCCCAGCTCCTTGACCATGGCCAGGGCCACCAGGTTGGCCACGTAGATGTTGGCCCCGAAGGATTGCAATTGCAAAAAGGACATGAAGGCCATGATCAGGCCCAGCAGGAAGCTGATCAGCCCCACGATGGCCAGGCCGTTGACCCCCACCTGCTCCATGTAGAAGAGCACCTCGCTCACCCGGATCAGGCGGGGGTGGCGGATGGCCCGGCCGCTGGCGGCCAGCAGCTCGCCCAGGAAGCCCACCACGGAGTGGAAGTCCTCGGCCACCCGGGCCGCGCCGTCGCCGATCTGCTCCAGCAGGTTGCCCTGGCGGCCGGTGGAGTGCAGGGGTGGCTTGGCCAGTTCGGCCGGGTCCAGCAGGCCCTTGATGCCCTGGGCGGCCCGGCTGACGCCGCGATAATCCAGCGTTACGCCCCGGTCGGCGCACTCGGCCTCCAGCCGGATCAGGGCCAGGGCCCCGGCGCTGTCCAGGTATTCCACCGCCGAGAGGTCCAGCACCAGGCGGCTGGGGTCGTGGCGCTCCAGGAGGCCGTAGAGGCCGTCCAAGAGCTCGCCCAACTCGGCCAGGCCCACGTGGCCCGACAGGCTCACCACCAGCCCGCCGGGGCCGGCGGACTGCTCGGTGATGCAAAAGCGGCCCAGGACGCAGCTCTTGCGGTGCAGTCCGCTGAGGCGGCGGCGCCAGGCGGGGCGATGGGCGGCGGCCATGCTGGGCTCCGGCAAGGGGCTCTTCACGGGCCGGGTGCGGCCCAATGCCCCAGCTTAGGCCAGAACCGCCGCGGGAGCAAGACCCGGCGGTGCAATGGGCGGGTCAGGCCTGGGGCCGCGCCCCCTTGGGCGCGGGCAACAGGGCCGGGGGCCGGCCCTGGCGCAGGCCATGGCCGTTGCCATGGCCATTGCCGCCCACCAGTTGCATCAGCTCGGCCACCATGCTGCTCAGGGTGCCGGCCTGGCCGGCCAGTTCCTCGGAGGCGCTGGCCGATTCCTCGGCCCCGCTGGCGTTGGTCTGGGTGACCCGGTCCATCTCCTGGGCGCCGCTGTTGATCTGGTCGATGCCCTGGCTCTGCTCGGCGCTGGCCAGGGCGATCTGTTTGACCAGCTTGCCCACCTGGCGGGCGGCGTCGGCCACCCCGGTGAAGGCCTGGTCGGTGGTCTGCACCAGGGCCGCGCCGTCGCGGATGTTGGCCAGGTTGACCTCGATGATGTCCTGGGTGTTCTTGGCCGCCTCGGCCGCGCGCATGGCCAGGTTGCGCACCTCCCCGGCCACCACCGCGAACCCGGCCCCGGCCCCGCCGGTCCGGGCCGCCTCCACGGCCGCGTTCAGGGCCAACAGGTTGGTCTGGAAGGCGATCTCGTCGATGGTCTTGATGATGGCCGCGGTCTGCTCGCTGGCCTTTTCAATGCGCTCCATGGCCTGGCGCAGCTCGCCCATGGAGCGCACCGCCTGGCCCACCGCGTCGCCGCTGTGGTTCATCAGGTCGTTGGCCTGGCGGGCGGCGTCGGCGTTGGTGCGCACCATGGCCCCCGCCTCCTCCAGGGAGGAGCAAGTCTCCTCCAGGGTGGCGGCCTGCTCGTTGGCCCCCTGGGCCAGGTTCTGGCTGGCCACCGCCACCTGCTCGCTGGCCGCGGCCACCTGCTCGGCCCCCATCTGCATCTGCGCGCTGATGCGGCGCAGGGCCCGGCCGATGGCCCGGGCGATGAAGAAGGCCAGCAGCAGGCCGGCCACCACCGCCGTCGCGCCCAAGATGCTCACCTCAAGCTTCAGACCCTGGGCCCTGGCCAGCATGCCCTGGTCGCTGAGCAGGTGGCGGCGGGCCTCGCCGCGCAGGCCCTTGAGCTGGTCCTGCACCTGGGCCAGGCCGGGCAGGGTCTGGGCGTGGTAGATCTGCTCGGCCTGGCGGCGGCCGGCCAGGGCTTCTTCGGCCTTGCCGCGCATCTTCCCCAAAATGCCGCCGGTCTCGGCCAGGGCCGGCAGGGTTTCCTTTTGATAGACCTGGTTGGCCTCCTCGCGGGCGGCCACCAGGCTGGCCTCGGCCGCCACGGCTTTTTCCAGGGCGGAGACCATCCCTCCCAGGGCGGGCAGGGTGGTCTGCCGGAAAAGCTCCTGGGCCTTGGCCTGGTCGCCGGCCTTGAGGGCGGCCAGGACCGGCTCCGCAGACAGGTGCATGGCTTCGTGGACCCCGGCCATGTCACTAAGGGCCTGTTTGAGGGCCGGGAATTGCGCCGCGTATTGCTGGGCCTGGGGCGAGGCGGCCCAGACGCTCAGGGCGCACTTGGCCGCGTCGGTCTCTATGGCCGCGTCGGGGTTGTTGGTGGCGATGGCCGTCTGCAGCTTGCCGGCCCAGTCCCGCTGGTCGCCGATGCGGGTCAGCAGGGCCTCCATCAGGCCGGGATGGACCTGCTGGTAGGCGGCCTTGATCTTCTCGGCCGAGCGGTGCAGGCGCTGGTGGGGCTCCACGATGGCGGTCACGAGGTCCTTGAAGCGCGGGTCGGCGGCCAGGGCCTGGGCCTGGGGCGTGGCCAGCCAGCGGCCCAGGGCGCACTGGGCGGGGTCGGTCTCCACCGCCAATTCGGCGCCGTTATTGAGGAACAGCGCGCAGATCTGGCCGGACCAGTGCAGGTGGTCCACCTCGCGGGCGGCCAGCAGGCCGGGCAGCTTTTCGTCGGCGGTGGCAAAGACCTGGTTGATGGCCGCGGCCGATTCGTGCAGATGCTTGTGGACGGGCTCGATCTGGCTGAACAGCGGGGCCAGGGTGGGAATCTGGGCCTGGGCCTCCTGGCGGCCCTGGCCGTAGAGCCATTTGCCGAAGGCGCATTGGGTGTGGTCGGTCTGCACCGTCACGCCCTTGCTGCCGGCCCCGGAGAGGTCGGCGGCCAGGCGGTTGGCCCAGACCAGGTGGTCCACCTCGCGCTGGGTCAGCTCGGCGTCCAGGCGGTTGCCGCCGATCACCTCGCGGGCGTCGCCCACCACGTCGCCCACCCCGCCCAGGGTGAGCAGCACGGAAGCCGCCAACAGCGCCAGGACCAGGGCGAAGCCCAATCCCAAGCGCCGACCAATCGTCATCTTGGCGCGAGACATGACCATATTCCTTGCTGTGGCAGGCTGGGTTGGCGCTCGGGCCGCGCGGCCCCCACGCCGCGCGGCACGCTCCTGGCTGGCCAATACTTAAGCAGGTTTAGTGCCAATTAATCATACTGAATACGTAATTTTGTCTAAGCCCCTAACCGCCGGCTAATAGTATTAATTGCCCAGTCAATCGGCAGGTTGTGAATAATTTGGCAACAGGTTGGCCACTGGATGTCACTCCCGGCGGGACAAAGCTTCCGACATTTTGGAACGTTGTCCCGTTTCTCAGGACAGGCCCGGCTTGCGCGCCCCGGCCGGGACGGATATCCTAACCTGGCGCCAACCCTCTACCGTGGAGCCAGCCATGGATATCGGCCCCTTGCCCCCGGAGTTGCAACAGGCGGTGGACTTCCACGGCCACCTCTGCCCGGGTCTGTTGATCGGCTATCGCGCCGCCACGGCCGCCCGCCGCGCCCTGGGTTTGGGCCCGGTGCGCTCGGCCGACGAGGAGCTGGTGGCGGTGGTTGAGAACGACTCTTGCAGCGTGGACGCCTTCCAGGCGCTCCTTGGCGCCACCTTCGGCAAGGGCAACCTGAAGTGGCTGGACTACGGCAAGCAGGCCTTCACCGTCACCGACCGCAACGCCGGCCGGGCGGTGCGGGTGGCCTTCGTGGGCGACGGCCTGCGCCCCCGCCGGGCCGACGGCTCGGTGGACCGCGAGGCCTTCGCGCGCCTCTTGCTCAGCGAGCCCGACCAGCGCCTGCTCAAGATCGAGGAAGTCAAGGCCGCGCCGCCGGAGGCCGCCCGCATCGAGCCCTCGGTCCCCTGCGGCCGCTGCGGCGAGGCGGTGCAGGAGAGCAAGACGGTCTTCCGGTCCGGCCAGGCCTTCTGCCGGGCCTGCGCGCGGGAGATGGCCCGGTGAAGGCCCTGGCGCGCTTTCTGTTCGAGGCCGGCATGCTCAAGAAGATGCGCCGCACCGGCTACCCCTTCCTGGGCAGCGGCGGCGAGTCGGTGGCCGACCACTGCTTCCGGGCCTCGCTGATCGGCTATCACCTGGCGCTGATGGACCCGGCCCTTGACGCCCCCCGGGTGGCCCTGTTGCTCCTGCATCACGACCTGGCCGAGGCCCGCACCAACGACCTCAACTACGTGCACAAGCGCTACGCCCAGGCCGACGAACACCGCGCCCAGGCCGACCAGGTGCGCGACCTGCCCGCAGCCATGGCCGATAAGGTGCTGGAGCTGGCCGCGGAGTTCGAGGCCGGCCAGACCCCCGAGGCAAAGCTGGCCCACGACGCCGACCAGCTCGACCTGTTGGTGGAGCTGAAGGAGCAGCAGGACCTGGGCAACCCCTACGCCCGCCACTGGATCCACTACGCCTTGAAGCGCCTGCACACCGCGCCGGCCCAGGATCTGGCCCAGGCCATCCTGGCCACCGACTGGACCGAATGGTGGTTCGAAAAGCGCGACGACTGGTGGGCGCCGCCCCGGCCCGGCGACTAGGCCGGGTGCATGGATCGCTAAAAGGCGCGGGCGGGGTCATCCCCCGCCCGCCCCCGTTTGCCAAGGTAGTCATTGCCCCTTTTTGCCTCCTCCGGGTGGCCCGGACAGCTCGCTGTCCGGGTCGCTTTAGCGACAAGAGGTTTTGGCGCGAGGCCTCTTCACAGAGCCCAACCCCGGCGCCCGGCCATCCAGCCAATAGCCGTCATTGCGAGGAGTCCGCCAGGGCGACGCGGCAATCTTCCGTTGTCATTTTAATGGAAATGGGACCGGGAGATTGCTTCGCTTCGCTCGCAATGACCGTTGGATACTGCCATTCAGGCACTCCCGTCTTTTCCGGTCCTCGCGAGGAGCCCACAGGGCGACGCGGCAATCTCTTGGCCCCTTATCGTCTTTCTCCGGGTGGCCCGGACAGCTCGCTGTCCGGGTCGCTTTAGCGACAAGAGGTTTTGGGGCAGGGCCGCGCCAATTGGACGAGGCCCCTTCGACGCCCCGCCTTTAAAGCAAATACCCCTGGGCCAGGCGTCGCGAATGGGGCGGCACGGTCAGCACCTGGCTGGCCTCGCCGCCCTCCACCGCCACCCGGGCCGGCGCGTCGGCCGGGGACTGGCCATAGCCCGCCACCAATGAGGCGGCCAGCTCCAGGTCGGCCCCCGTGGCCGGGCCGGTGTACACCCCCAGGGGGCCGGGCGCGTCCAGGGCGTGCAGTTGCAGCGCGCCGGCCGGGGCCAGGCGCTCCAGCTCGCGGTTCTCGGCCTGGTTGCGCCCCAGGGCCAGCTTGGCCTCCGGCGACAGGCGCAAATGCCGGCCCCACTTCAACAGCTCCACCGCCGCCACCCCGGCGGCCGGGTCGTGGGCCAGGAGATCCTTGAGCCGGCGGCTGAAGCCGGGCTCGGTCAGGAGGCACCCGCCGGCCGGGGCGGGGTAGTCCTTCACGCCCATCTCGGCCGCCAGGGCCATCTGGGGCTTGCGCGAGCGCCCGCTGAGGGACAGCAGCCGGGCCCGGTCCACCAGGCCGGCCTCCTCCATGGCCGTGGGCGGCAAGAGCCCGGCCGAGAGCGGCCGCAGGATCAGCGCGCCCACGCCGCTGTGCTTGGCCACCGTGCCCAGGGCCTGGCGGTTCTGGCTCATGGGCCGCTGGCCCAGCACCTCGCCGGAGAACAGGAAGTCGCAGCCCTGCTCCTGGGCCAGCCCGGCGGCCTTTTTGAACATGTAGGCGTGGCAGTCGATGCAGGGGTTCATGTTGGAGCCGTAGCCGTAGCGCGGGCGCTTGACCACGCTCTCCAGGTGCTCCGGCCCCACCTCCAGCACGGTGAGCGGGATGGCGTGGGCCTCGGCCGCGGCCAGGGCCTTGTCGGCCCCGAAAAAGGGGCTGGCGAAGGAGACCGCCGCCACCTCCACCCCGGCCCGGCGCAGGACCAGGCAGGCCAGGATGGAGTCCAGCCCGCCGGAACACAGGCCCAGGGCCTTAGCCATGATTCACCTGCCCCCTCACCCAGGCCCTCTCCCCCGGCGGGGACGAGGGTGTGCAAAGGTGGCGGGGCTGCCCGCCGGCGGCGCGATACGCGCAAAGCTGCTGAAGCATCAGAAGAGGCTCTCCAGAACCGGCCGGGGGTCCATCCCCCGGATGATGAGGCCGGCCAGGTCCACCGGCGCGGTCACCTGGTCGATGAGTTCGGAATCCCCGCTGGCCACCGGCCCGGCGTGGGCCAGGAGCGCCCGCTCGGGCACGGGCAAGGCCGCCGCGTCGCCGGCCAGGCCGCGTTCGGCCAGCATGGCCCGCAGTTGGGCGGCCAGCTCGCCGCTTTTGGCCAGGGCCGCGTCCAGGTAGACATCCACCCGCGCCGCCGGGGCCAGGGCCGCCAGCAGCAGCCCGGCGGCCCGCAGCGTGAGCGGGCCGGGGCGGTGGCGGCGGCCCAGGCGCGCGATGTCGCGCACCACCCCGTCGTCGCACCAGAGCAGGCGGCCGCCGCCCAGCGCGGTCTCCAGGGTGATGAGCAGGTTGTGCCCATCCACCGCCACCGCAGAGCCGGCCAGGTCGGCGAGCCCCAGCAGCCGGCCCCGCCGCCGC
>JAZDHW010000027.1:0-13214 GCA_043805555.1 Pseudomonadota bacterium | reverse complement strand
GGGGGGGGGTTAACCCCCCGGGGGCCCCCCGCCTGGCCCCAAGTTACCCGCCAAACTGCCCCGCGGGGGGGGGGCCCACCCCGCCCCCCCGCCGCAGGGAGACAAGATGGCCAGCAGCCTTCCCCCCCAAGCCAGCCCCCACGGCCTGGCGGCCCCGCCGGGAGCCACGGCGCTCAACCGGGTCTGGTTCCGCCTGCGCCACCAGCTCACCGACCCCGACTCGCTCAAGACCCTGATCCTGAGCGTCCTGGGCATCCTCGGCTTCGTGGCCCTGTGGCACCTGACCACCGAGTACCTGAAGCTGCCCCGCTTCGAGAAGCTGCCCGGACCGGTGGCGGTGTGGCGCGAGTTCATCTCGTCCAACCCGGTTTTCGGCACCTCGCTGTTCACGCCCGAGTACTACCGCCACATCATGTGGAGCACCCTGCGCATCGCCCTGGCCTTTGGCGCCGCCACCGTGCTGGGGGTGCCCCTGGGCCTCTTCATGGGCTGGAACAAGCGCTTCAAGGACTACACCTTCCCCATCCTGGAACTGCTGCGGCCCATCCCGGTGCTGGCCTGGGTGCCGCTGGCCATCCTGATGTGGTCCGGCCGCGAGGAGCCCATCGTGTTCCTGGCCTTTTTGGCCTCGTTCTTCGCCACGGTGCTCAACACCCTCTTGGGGGTGGAGTCCATCGACGAGGTCTATTTCCGGGCCGCCCGCTGCCTGGGGGCCAAGCCGCAGCACATCTTCCTGCGGGTGGTGGTGCCCGGCGCGCTGCCCTACATCTTCACCGGCTTGCAGATCGGCATGGGCGTGGCCTGGTTCTCCCTGGTGGCGGCCGAGATGCTCTCGGGCGAATACGGCCTGGGTTACCTGATCTGGGACTCCTACGTCCTTAGCCAATACTCGGTCATCGTCATCGGCATGGCCACCCTGGGCCTGGTGGGCTACCTGTGCAGCGCCGCCATCCGCCTGGTGGGCCGCCAACTGATGCGCTGGACCACGCGAGGTGAGGCATGAGCACCCTGGCCGGCAAGATATCCATCCGCAACGTGTGCAAGGTCTACGACCCCGAGGGGGTCAACGTCTGCGCGGTGGACAACTGCTCCCTGGAGATCGCCGCCGGCGAGTTCTGCGTGGTGGTGGGCCCCTCCGGCTGCGGCAAGACCACCATCCTCAACGCCCTGGCCGGCTTCCACGGCATCTCCTCGGGCGAGATCTACGTGGACGACGAGCTGCTGGCCTCGGCCGACCACCTGACCCCGCCCGGGGCCGACCGCATCGTGGTCTTCCAGAACGGCGCGCTCTTCCCCTGGTACACGGTGGAGGACAACGTGACCTTCGGCCCGGTGGTGCAGGGGCGCATGGGCCATGCCCAGGCCAAGCGGGCCGCGGCCGAGCTCTTGGGCGAGCTGGGCCTGCGCGACATCGCCAAAAACTATCCGGGCGAGCTTTCCTCGGGCATGAAGCGCCGGGTGGAGATCGCCCGGGCCCTGATGAACGACCCCAAGGTCCTGCTCCTGGACGAGCCCTTCCGGGCCATGGACGCGCTGACCAAGGGCGTGGTGCATGAGTTCCTGCTGCAAGTCTACGACCGCATGCCCAAGACCATCTTCTTCATCACCCACGACCTGGAGGAGGCCATGTTCCTGGGCAGCAAGGTGGTGATCATGACCACCCGGCCCTGCCAGGTCAAGCACGTCATCGAGGTGGACCTGCCGCGCCCGCGCGACGTGGAGGCGCGCTCTTCCCCGCGCTACCGCGAGCTGCGCAACCAGGTGGTGGAGGCGGTGCACGAAGAGGCGCGCAAGGCGTTCGAGGCCGGTGAACGCAAACTGGCTTAGGCAGGGAGGCGCAACGGTGCCAACATTCATGAATTCGATGGCGTCCAGGCTGGGCAAGCGCATCTTGAACCGCACGGTGCTGCGCGGGGTGATCTCCATCAGCCTGTGCCTGGCGCTGTGGGAAATCGGCCGGGCCCTGAAGCTGCCCCTCTTGGAGGCCATGCCCGCGCCCAGCGAGATCTTCGGGGTGATCTGGAAGCTGGTGATCGACCCCAAGTTCTGGGGCAACTGGGCCTCCAGCTACCAGCGGGTGCTGGTCGGGTTCCTGGCCGCCCAGATCGTGGGCGTGCCCCTGGGCCTGGCCATGGCCACCAGCCGGGCCTTCTACGGGCTCACCTTCTCGGTCTTCGAGATCGTGCGCCCCATCCCGCCCCTGGCCTGGGTGCCCCTCTCCATCATCTTCTGGCCCACCACCGAGACCTCCATCGCCTTCGTCATCTTCCTGGGGGGCTTCTTCACGGTGGTCATCAACGTGCTGGGCGGGGCGCGCAACATTGACGCGCGCTACGCCCGGGCGGCCATCTCCCTGGGCTCCCGGCCCAGCGACATCTTCTTCAAGATCGTGCTGCCGGCCACCCTTCCCAGCATCTTCACCGGCATGGCGGTGGGCATGGGCATCACCTGGGAGGTGGTGGTGGCCGCGGAGATGATCGCCGGCAAGTCCGGGCTGGGCTATCTCACCTGGTCCTCCTACGTGGGCGGCAACTACCCCCAGATCGTGGTGGGGATGATGAGCATCGGCATCGCCGGCTACCTGTCCAGTTGGGCCATCCGGCTCCTGGGCCGGCTGGCCATGCCCTGGCTGCGAATCTTCTGACAGAGGGCGAGGTTGTAATGGCGGCGAGCGAAAACACGGTTCGGTCGGCCGAGGTGCGGGCCGAAGGCCTGGGCAAGAGCTTCGGCTATCGCCCCTACACCCATCAGGTGCTGGCCGACTGCTCCTTCATGCTGCGCGACCGCGAGCTGACCGTGCTCATCGGCCCCTCCGGCTGCGGCAAGAGCACCCTCATCAACCTCCTGGCCGGCTACGACAAGCCCGACCAGGGGCGGCTGCTCATGAACGGCCAGCCCATCGGCGGGCCGGCCTCCGACCGCCTGGTGGTCTTCCAGGAGACGGCGCTTTTTCCCTGGATGAACACCTACGGCAACGTGGCCTACGGCCCGCGGGTGTCGCGGCGCATGCCGCGGGCCCAGGTGGCGGCCCAGGTGGCGCGGCTCCTGGAAAAGGTCGGCCTGTCCGAGTTCCGCAACAAGTACCCTTCCCAGCTCTCCGGCGGCATGCAGCGCCGCGGGGAGCTGGCCCGCATGATGATCAACGACCCGGCCATCATGATCCTGGACGAGCCCTTCCGGGGCCTGGACGCCATGACCCGCGAGCTGATGCAGGAGTACTTCGTCACCATCCTGGAGGAGCGCAGCCAGACCGTGCTCTTCGTCACCTCCGAGATCGACGAGGCCATCTTCCTGGCCGACCGCCTGCTGATCATGAGCAACCGGCCCGGACGCATCATCAAGGAGATGGAGATCGGCCTGCCCCGGCCCCGGCACAAGGACCTGCTCCAGACCGAGGAGTATTTCGCCTACAAGCGCGAGGCGCTGCAAGTGCTGCACGCCGAGGCCCTGAAGGCCTTCGCCGGCGGCAGCAGGGCGGCCCAGGACTTCCTGGAGGCCTTCCGCAAGGAACAAGTGGAAGCGTAGCGAATCAACCAGACGGCCAAGCCTGGCCGCCTCCCGGCCGCTGGCAAGGGCCGGGAGCCCAAGGAGGAATGCCATGACGGAATCGGCCGCGCCCGCGCGCAAGAAGGTCACCATCCCCCAACTGTTCGCCAAGAAAAAGAAGGGTGAGCAGATCACCCAGTTGGCGGTCTACGACTTCACCCATGCCATGGTGGCCGACCGCCTGGGCATGGACATCCTGTGCGTCTCCGACACCGGCGGCATGGTGCTCTTCGGCCATCCCAACACCACCTCGGTCACCTTCGACGAGGTGCTCTTGATGGCCCAGGCCGTGGACCGGGGCTCCAAGTACGGCCTGCGCATGGTGGACATGCCCTACATGAGCTTCCACCTCTCGCCCGGGCAGGCGGTGGAGAGCGCGGCCACCTTCGTGCACAAGGCCAACGCCGAGGTCATGAAGTGCGAGGGCAACCAGCACCACGCCAAGCACATCGAGGCCATCGTCAAGGCGGGCATACCGGTGCAGGGCCACATCGGCATCACCCCCATGCGCATGCCCCAGTTGGGCGGCTTCGCCGCCCAGGGCAAGACCGCCGACCGGGCCAAGGAGCTGGTGGACGACGCCTGGGCCATGGTTGACGCCGGCTGCTTCTCCATCATGTGCGAGGTGACCACCAGCGAGGTCTGCCAGTACCTGGCCGAGACCCTGCCGGTGCCGGTGATCAGCCTGGGCGCGGGCAACCAGGCCGACGGCGTGCACATCATCGGCTCGGACCTGTTCCACCTCTACGAGCCCCACGTGCCCCGCCACTCCAAGATCTACGTGGACCTGATCCCGATCCTGGAAAAGGTCTACCGCGATTACATGGCCGAGGTGGGCAGCCACGTCTACCCCGGCCCGGAGCACACCATCTTCATGAAGGCCGAGGAGTTGGCGCGCTTCAAGGAAATGGTGGACTGGAAATAGCCCTCCCCTCCCGTCCCGTCCGCCGCTTAATCCTCCTGGGGCGGACGCGGGCGGCATCGCCGCTGGGTCGGAGTTGCCTTGGGTCGGCTCCGGCCCAGCTCTTTTTTTGGGGCTGGTCAGGGTGACGGGGATGCGGGCGCGGGCGCGGACGCGGGGTCCGGCGGGCCGGGGGGCGGGCCATGGATGGCCCGCCCGGAATGGCGCCAAGTTAATTTCTGGCGCCATTCCGAGAACTTGCCAAAATTGACTTTTGGCAAGTTCCAAGAGGAGAAAGCCAGGGATGGCTTTCTCCGACACACACCTAGTTCTCCGGGGCCACCAGGCCGTGCTGGATGGCGTAGTGGATCACCTCCACCAGGTCCTTGAGGTCCAGCTTGGCCATGGCCTGGGCCCGGTACTTTTCCACCGTGCGCGGGCTCAGGAACAGGATGTCGGCGATCTCGCGGTTGGTGTGGCCCTTGGCCACCAGGCGGAAGACCTGCTGCTCGCGCTCGGAGAGCCGGGCGTAGCCGGCGGCGGCCGCGTCGTCCAGGGGCTGGCGCAAATAGGAGCCGATCACCTCGGCGCGCACCTTGCCGCTCAGGTAGTACTCGCCCTGGTGCACGGCCCGGATGGCGGCCAAGAGGTCGGAGGTGGGCGAGGTCTTGAGCACGTAGGCCAGCGCGCCCGAGTGCAGGATCTGCTGCACGAAGGCCTGCTTGTTGTGCACCGAGAGCACCGCGATCTGGGTCTCGGGCAGGGACTGGCGCAGCATGGGCACCAGGTCCAGGCCGGTGAGCCCGGGCATGGAGATGTCCAGCACCAGCACGTCGGGCTTGATCTCCATGGCCTTGGCCAGCACCTCGCGGCCGTCGGAGGCCTCGCCCACCACCTCCATGTCGGGCTGGGCGTTCAAGAGGCGCAAGGCCCCCTCGCGCACGATGGCGTGGTCGTCGGCTATCAACACCCGGATTTTCTCGCTCATGCCCGCCGCTGCTCCTGTTCTTACGCCTCGGCGCCGGCCAGGGGGATGTCGGCCGCGATGCTGCACCCGCGCCCGTCGGCCGCCGTGATGCGCAGGCTGCCGCCCACCGAGGCCGCGCGCTCGCGCATGCCCATTATGCCGATCCCCCCTCCTTTTGCACAGAGGCGCCCCTCTTCCTCGTTGGGCGCGAAGCCCGCGCCGTCGTCCTTGATGCGCAGGCTCAGCCACTTGCGGCTCGCCGCCAGGCTCACCTCCACTTTCTGGGCCCGGCTGTGGCGGGTGATGTTGGTCAGGGCCTCCTGCACGATGCGGAAGCAGACCAGCTCCAGGCGCGGGTCCAGGCGCTGGTCCAGGTTCTCGGCGGTGAAGCTGATGGTCAGGTTGGGCAGGCGCTGGTTGACCTCGTTCAGGTAGGACTGGGTGGCCACCAACAGGCCCAGGTGCTCCAGGGTGGCCGGCCACAGGAACGAGGCGATGCGGTGGATGGCCTCGCCCATCTCCTCGGCCTGGCCGGCCAACTGGCCGCAGACCTGGGCGGCCTGGGCCTGGTCCGGATTGAGCAGGCCGGCCACGGATTGCAGGCCGAACTGGAAGCTGGTGATCATCTGGCCCAGCTCGTCGTGCAGGTCGTGGCCGATGCGCTTGCGCTCCTCCTCGCTGCTGCCGATGAGCTTGCGTGACAGGTAGCGGATGTCCTCCTCGGCCCGGCGGCGCTCGGCCACCTCGCGCTCGATCTCGTCGCGGCTCTGGCGCAGGGCCTTCATGGCGCTGTTGAGCGCCCGGCCCACCCGGCCGATCTCGTCCCGGTTGATGATGGGGATGGGCTGGTCCAGGTGGTCGTCGCGCAGGCGGTCCACCCCGGCCAGCAGCATGCTGAGCTGGCGCAGGATGTAGCGGGCCAGCAGCCAGGCGAAGACCGTGCCCGCGGCGATGGCCACCAGGGTGTAGCGCAGGCCGCTGCCGGTGACCACGGCCAGGTGCTTCTCGGTGGGGGTGGTGTCCAGGCCCAGGAAGACCCAGCCGACGTTGCGCTCGCCGGCCAGGATGGGCGCGGCCACGTGGATGGTGTGCTGGTCGGTGTGCCAGACCTTGGCCGCGCCGCCTTCGCGCAGCACCTCCTGGCTGGAGGCGTCGTCCAGGAATTTGCCGGCCAGGCGGCGCTGGGTGTGGGCCAGCACCAGGCCCTTGGGGTCGGCGATGAGGGCGTAGCGCAGGGCGGTGCCCTCCTGGCTGGTCTGCAAAACCTCCTCGATGCCGGCCAGGTCGTCGGTCAGCACCCAGGACGACGCGGCGGCCGCGGTGAGGCGGGCCTGCTTGAGGGCGGCGTTGGTGGCCTCCTGGAGCAGGAAGACCCGCTGGCGCTGCACCAGGTCCACCACGAAGACGCTCATGAGCACCAGGTGCACCAGGGCCACGCCCAGGATGAGCTTGGTGCGGATGCTGGTGCGGCTGGGCCATCCCCGCCAGGTCATGGCTGCTCCTCGATCCGGCCGCGCTCGGCCGGGAAGAGCCGGTAGTAGTTTTCCAAAAACTCCCGCACCGGGGCGTAGGTGGCGGCATCGGCCCGCTGGAAGCAGGAGACGTTGATGCCCGTCAGGGTCTGCCGGCCGCGCTCCTCCGCGGGCAGGGCCAGCAGCACGGCCATGACCTGCTGCACGTGCTCTTTGGGCACGTCGCCGCGGGCCACCAGGCCGTTGTTGAGCAGGTGCGGGGTGCGCCATTTCACCTCCAGCACCTGGCCCAGCTCGGGCCGGCTCTGCAACAGCATGTCCCAGGGCAGGGGCCAGGTGCCGGCGGCCACGGTCTTGCCCAGGTAGACGTTCATGATGGCCGACTCCTGGGAGCCCACGTAGCGGATGTCGTTGGTGGCCAGGTCCAGGCCCCGGGTCTGCAGGAAGTGCTTGGGCAGCATGGTGGCGGCCAGGGCGGTGGGCGCGGGGAAGCTCAAGGCCGCGCCGGCCAGGTCCTCCACGAACATCACCTGGGAGTCGCGGCGCATGATGATGATGCCGCGGAACATGTGGTCGTCGCCCATCTTGCCCACGATGCGGTAGCCGTGCCGCTGGCTGCGCAGCGTCTGCAGGGGGTTGGGCAGGGCGAAATGAAACCGGCCTTCGTAGAGCTTGCGCTCGAAGGCCGGGTAGTCGCGCGAGGCCGCCAGCTTGAGCGAAAAGCCTTTCACGCGCTCGTTGATCAGGTCGATGAGGGGCTGGTACTTGGAGAACAGGCGCTGGGGGTTGTGCAGGGGGTGCACGGCGAAGCTGTAGATGGGCCCGCCGGCCGGGCTGGAGGGGCGGTCGGCGTAGCGGGGCGGGTCGCCGCCCGGCTCCGCCGACCGGCCGTAGGCCGCCCCGCCCACCTGACCGGCCAGCAGCAGCGCGAGAAACAGGCATGGCCAGCGCAATTTGGAAAGGACGGCGGGCACGGTGCTACTCTCTTGGCTGATTTGTTAACCATACCATATTTTAAGGAAAGTTGGCAAAATTAGCGCTGATCGCCGGCCTTGGGCGGCTCCGGAAACCAGGGCCGGGTTTGGCGGGAGCGCCGGGCCGCCGGGCGCCCGGCCGGCCCCAGGCCAGCCAGACCGCCGGGCCCTCCTCAAGCGGGTGCGGAAAGCCCGGCTTAATCCCCAGGCGGGCGCGCGCGGAGCCGCGCCGCCGGCATCAGGTCCGGGGGCGGCTCGCCCCTGCCCGCCGCTTTTTGCCGATTCATCGTTTGCCGTGCTCCCATCGTACCTGGCCATGCCTTGGCGGGGCCGGCCCGGTTTAGCTTCCTTCATTGACTAGCGCGGAGCACTGGGGTTAATGTAGCCCCATCATGGGGAATTGGGGGTGGCCTATCAGATTAAATTCACACCCACAATCGCACGTCCAGGGCGTCTTGGCGCGCCGGCCCGGCCGGCCGCGGCTGGTTGTTTGGCAATAGATTGGCGGTGGTTGGCCAACTAGGCCCCAGCCGGAGGGCAGACGCCGGAGTGGCTGGGGGACCGCCCCCGCCACCCGCCGCCGGGGCGCGCCCTGGCGGCGGGCGACATGGGATCGGAGCTTGCGCGTGGTGCAAAAAGGGCAGGCTTTTTGGGCAAGGCCTTGACAGACGCCGGTGGTCTCGGCGCCGGTCAAGGCCGGGTGGGCGCGGCCGGCGCGCGCGGGCGCGGCCGCCCGGGTCTGGCCGGCCTGCTGTTGCCGAGCGCCGTCCTCGCCGCCCTGGCCCTGGCCCCCCTGTCCCCCACCGGCGACGTCGCGCCCGGCCTGGGGGCACAGTTGCCCTGCGTCTTCCACCAGGCCACCGGCCTGCCCTGCCCCCTGTGCGGCATGACCAGGGCCTTCGTCAACATGGCCCACCTGGAGGTGGCCCGGGCGGCGGCCTTCAGCCCGGCCGGCAGCGTGGTCTTTGCCTTCCTGGTTTGCCGCCTGGCCCTGGCCTGGGCCTATTGCGCCAGCGGCCGGCCGGTGCTGGGCCGGTTGGCCGGGCGCAACTGTTTCGGAATCCTGCTGGTGATAACCCTGGCCGGTTGGCTGGCCAGGCTGTGCCTGGCGGCCCAGGCCGGGCCTTGAAAGCATCCAACGCCTGGGGCCGGGCGCTCCGGGCCCAAGAGGAGAACTGAATGCCGGAAAACTGCGACAAGCAATGGTATTGCCTGGTGGCGGGCAAGCAGGAGGGGCCGCTGGGCCCGGACCAGGTGCGGGCCCTGATCCACGCGGGCCAGGTCGCCGGGGACACCCTGGTCTGGTGCGAGGGCATGGCCGGCTGGCTGCCGGCCAGCCAGACCGAGCTGGGCGCCTATTGCGCGGCCCAGCCGGCGGCCGCCGCCCCGCCGCCGCCCGCGGGACCGCCGGCCCTGCCGCCCCAGGTCGCGCCCGGTCCCGGCTGCGAGGTGCGCCTGGGCCAGTGCCTCAGCGAATCCTGGCAGCTCATCAAAAAATACCCGGCGGCCTTCCTGCTGGGCAACCTGGTCTTCCTGATCATCAACGGCTTCGCCATGGGCCTCTTGGTGGGCAACTGGCAGGCCGGCATGATGCTCATGGTCCACAAGGCCAGGGCCGGCGAGCCGGTGAGCTTCGGCGACATCTTCAAGGGCTTCGACCGGTTCGGCCCGGTGTTCGGGGCCGGCCTGCTCTTCAGCGCGGCCCTGTGCATCGGGGCCTTGTTCTGCGTGATCCCCATGTTCATCGTGGGGGCCTACCTGATGTACCTGATGCCCCTGGTGGCCGTCCGGGGCTGCTCCATCGGCGAGGCCATCAGCCTGAGCGGCCAGGTGGTCAAGGGCCATTTCTGGAACCACGTCCTGTTCTTCTTCCTGCTCAGCCTGATCGCCAGCTCGGGCGTGATCCTGTGCTACGTGGGCCTGATCGTGACCTTGCCCTTCATGCCCATGTGCATCGCCATCGCCTACGAGGGCAGCTTCGGCGAGCAGGCGGTGGCTTAGCCGGCCGGGCGCGGCGGGGGCGGGGATGAGCGCGGACAGGTCCGGCGGCGCGGGGAATCCGCGCCGGCAACCAATCAGCGGCCGATGAAGGGGTGCCCATGAGCAGCGTGCCGGATTATCGCTCCATCGTCAGCTTGATCCCCGGCGGCGTGGTCCAGTTCCTGGACTTCGGCCTCAACATCGAGGCCTATCGCCGGCTCAAGCTCTATTTCCGCGAAGAGCCCCGGCCCGAGGCCGCCGGCGGCGAGGGCAAGGTGCCCCACGTGCTGTTCTGCCTGGAGGAAGACCAGGAGATGGGCCGCATCGTGGACCGCCAGACCCACCTGCCCGGCCAGGACCAGTATGAGATCACCGGCCAGCAGGCCGTCGAGGCCTACCTGGGCCGCTGGGTGCCGGTGCCCATCCTGCGCCTGAAGGCCGACCGCTGGAGCGAGGACAACCGGCCCAAGTTCGAGCAGGGGCCCAGCAACTGGGCCCGGGTCATGCTGGTGGCCGACGACGACCCCCAGAGCGGGTTCAGCCACCGCCTGGTGCTGGCCTTCGACACCCTGGTGGAGGACCGCCCGCCCCGGCGCGAGCCCTACTACGCCCTGTCCAGCGAAGACGTGATGGCCAACGCCCAGTTCGGCCTGGCCCACCTGGAGCGGGACAACTCCTGGTTCCTCAACGAGGCCTGGGTGGACGAGTGGCTGCGGGAGCTTTTCCACCAGCACATGATGCAAAAGCGTCGCAACCGGCCCCTGACCGCGGACGACTGGCCCTGGGCGCTCTATCACCTGGCCAATTACCTCACCTTCCTGCAGGTGCTCTACGGCTTCGCCCAGCGCCCCGGCGATGAGATCAAGCCGATCCTGCCCACCTTCAAGGTGACCGACCCCTCCCAGGCCACCCCGGTGGACGTGGACCTGGTGCTGGATCTGGGCAACTCGCGCACCTGCGGCATCCTGGTGGAGACTCGCGCCGAGGCCCTGACCAACCTCAACGACTCCTATCTGCTGCAAATACGCGACCTGAGCCGGCCGGTGCGCCTGTACGAGGAGCCCTTCGAGACCAGGGTGGAGTTCGCCGAGGCCGATTTCGGCAGCGTGCGCCTGGGGCGCAAGTCCGGCCGCGACACCGAGGCCTTCGCCTGGCCCTCCCTGGTGCGGGTGGGGCCGGAGGCGGTGCGCCTGGCCGGCCAGTCCATCGGCGCCGAGGGCAACACCGGCATGAGCAGCCCCAAGCGCTATTTGTGGGACCAGCGCGAGCGCCGCCAGCAGTGGCGCTTCAACGGCATGTCCGCCGACGGCATGCTGGAGCCGCCGGTGACCCGGGGCGTCTTCCTGCAGTTCATCAACAAGGAGGGCACCCCCCTGGACCGCTTCAGCGACGACCCGGAGGAGATCAGGGACGACCCCTGCCTCAAGCGCCAGAGCGACCAGGTGGCCTTCGAGGCCCGCTTCACCCGCAGCTCGCTGATGATGTTCATCCTGAGCGAGATCATCATGCACGCCCTGGTGAACATCAACTCCCCGGCCCTGCGCAGCAGCCGCGAGCATTCCGACCTGCCGCGCCGCCTGCGCCGGGTGATCCTCACCGTGCCCACGGCCATGCCGCTGGCCGAGCAGCGCATCTTCCGGCGCTGGGCCCGCTGGGCGGTGGGCATGGTCTGGTCGGCCCTGGGCTGGGACCAGTGGCTGGCCGACAACCGACTGCGGGGCGGCGCGCCGCCGCCCCTGCGCCCCGACTACCGCCTGAGCCCGGAGATCCGCTGCAGTTGGGACGAGGCCACCAGCACCCAGCTGGTCTTCCTGTACAACGAGCTTTCCGAGAAGTACCAGGGCGACGTGCAGCACCTGTTCCGGCTGCTGGGCAAGCCGCGGGCCCCCTACGGCGACCAGGCCTCGGTGCGGGTGGCCAGCATCGACGTGGGCGGCGGCACCATGGATCTGAGCATCACCACCTTCGAGGCCGAGGGCGACGCCTCCAGCAGCGCCCGCCTGCTGCCCCACCAGGAGTTCCGCGAGGGCTTCAACATCGCCGGCGACGACGTGCTCTGCGCCGTCATCGAGGACCACGTGCTGCGCGACCTGGGCGCGGCGCTCAAAAAGGCCGGGGCCGCCGAGCCGCGCAAGGTGCTCTCCAACCTTTTCGGCGGCGACCGGCCGCGCATGTCGCGCCAGGACCGCAACCTGCGCGGCCAGGCGGCCCGCCAGATCTTCCTGCCGTTGGCCCTGCGCCTGCTGGAGGGCTATGAGGACGTGGACCTGCGCCGGGCCAACCCGCTCATCGGCGGCAAGCTGGGTGATTTCTTCGGGCCGGGCCAGGGGCCGCCGGAGGCGGTGCTGCGCTATGTGGAGGCCGCGGCCCACGATGCCGGCGCGCGGGATTTCCACCTGCTGGAAACCAACCTGCGGGTGCACGCCGCGGACCTGGACGTCACCGTGCGCCGGGTGCTGGGCAACCTGCTGGCCGACCTGTGCGAGCTGGTGCACCAGTATGACTGCGACCTGCTGCTCCTGACCGGCCGGCCCTCGCGCTGGCCGGCGGTGGCGGCCTCGGTGCTGGCCAAGCTGCCGGTGGCCCCCCAGCGGGTGGTGGCCATGCACCAGGTGCAGGTGGGCGGCTGGTATCCCTATTCCGACGCCCTGGGCCGCATCCGCGACCCCAAGACCACGGTGGTGGTGGGGGCCATCCTCTGCGCCCTGGCCGAGGGCCACCTGGAGGGCTTCTCCTTCGACACCACCCGCCTGGCCCTGAAGCCCACCGCCCGCCAGATCGGCGAGATGGACCTGGACGGCCGCATCCCCCATGCCAAGGTCTGGTTCCAGGTGGACCCGGACAACCGGGCCGAGCTGGACCAGACCCGGGAGCGCCAGGTGCTCTTCTCCAGCCCCATCGCCATCGGCTTCCGCCAGTTGGACGTGGAGCGCTGGACCACCAAGCGCTACTACATTCTGGATTTCTCCGGCCCGCAGGCGGTGACCAACGCCATCAACCGGCTGCCCTACCACCTGACCATCAGCCACTCCTACCGCGAGGACAACAAGTCGCCCCTGGGCATCCGCGACGAAGGGCTCCTGGCCATCGTGAGCACCGAGGACAAGGACGGCCGGCCGGTCAAGCGCGACGACGTGGAGCTGCGCCTGCAGACCATGCGCTCCGAGGAAGGCTATTGGCTGGACACCGGCGTGTTCAAGGTCGTCTGACCCAACGCGGCCCGGCGCGGCCGGTTTGAGGAGAGCCATGTACCCCGAAGACGAGCGACTGTCCCAACGCTGCCTGGACCTGGCCCAGTGCGCCCGGGAGGCGGCGGCCTGGGTGGGCGACAACCGCGCCCTGGTGCACAGCGAGGCCGACGAGATGACCAAGGA
>JAZDHW010000026.1:0-8418 GCA_043805555.1 Pseudomonadota bacterium | reverse complement strand
CCCCTGGCCGCGCCGGGCCGGGTCAGCGCCAGCAATCCGGGCGCGGCCCGGGGGGCCATCCCGCCCCTGCCGCCGCCCTCGCCCACCGCCCATCCCCGGCAACTGCCGGCCCCGGCCGGCTCGGCCCCGGACCTGAGCCAGCCCCCGCCCAGCACCGCGGCCACCCTGGAGCACCTGCGCCAGGCCAAGGACAAGGTCTCCCTGCCCATGCCCCGCGAGCAGGACCTGCCCCTGGCCCCGCCCAAACCCGGCCGGGGGGTGGAAAAGGTCGCCGAGCGCCCGCCCCAGGGCGGCCTGCTGGGGGCCGCGGCCGTGGCCGAAAACGACGCCAACGCCATCATGGCCCGGGCCAAGCTGGATCTCGACAGCCGGCGCTACCCCGAGGCGGTGCGCGGCTTCGAACGCCTGCTGGAGCTGTACCCCGACCACCGCCTGGCCGCCGAGGCCAGCTTCCGCCGGGCCGACGCCTTCTTCTATCAGCACGAGCGCAACATCCAGCCCGTGTTCTGGGACGTGATGGCCTTTTACCAGCAGGCCCTGGAGCGCCATCCCGACTCGGACCAGGCGCCCTGGGCCCTGTTGATGATGGGCAAGGCCAGCAACCTTTTCGGCGAGCCCTACCGCGCCCAGGGCTACTTCGAATGGGTGATCAAGGACTATCCCAAGAGCGACTACGCGCCCCTGGCCATGGTGCAGCGCGGCCAGGCCTACCTGGCCCAGCTCGACTACAACCACGCCCTGGAGGAGTTCCGCCAGGTGGCCGAGCGCTACCCGGATCACCGCTACCGCAAGGACGCCGAGTGGGGCCTGGTGCAGGCCTATTTCGGCCTGGCCGCCTGGGACCGCGCCTCCGCGCTTTTGGGCGACATGCTGGCCCGCCAGCCCCGGCTCTACCTGGAGGAGCCCGAGGTGCTCTACTACCTGGGCGAGGCCCAGTTCCAGCAGCGCAAGTACTCCGAGGCCCGCGCCGCCTTCCTGTGGGTGCTCAACCTCAAGCCCGACATCCGCGACAACGACATCATCCTGGCCCGGGTGGGCGACACCTATCAGTACGAGGGCGAGCACAAGGCCGCCCAGGACGTCTACAAGCAGGTGGTCAACCTCTACCCCAACAGCGACGGCGCATTGGTGGCCCGCATCCGCCTGGCCGAATCGCCGGAAAAGGACGCCCAGCACCCCTGGGACATCTTCCAGGTCAAGGCCACCACCGACGCCCTCAAGACCTACCAGGAAATCGCCGAGAAGCACGCCAGCCGCGCGGTGGGCCAGTTGGCCCAGCTCAAGCTGGGGGTCTACTACTACAAGACCAAGGACTACCCCCAGAGCCTGGCCGCCCTGGAAAAGCTCTTGACCGACAACCCGCGCTCGCCGTTCAAGCCCGAGGCCGACTACACCCTGAACCTGGCCGCCCTGGGTCAACTGGACAACCTGCGCCAGGCCGACCAGCCCATGGAGCTGATGAACGCCTACCTGCGCTACCGGCCCTACCTGCTGCGGCCCAACGGCAGCGACGTACTCAGGCTCCTGGCCTGGTCCTATGAGCGCACCGGGCTCAACGACCGCGCCGCGCGCACCTACCGGGTGCTGGTCAGCCGGGGGCTCAATGAGCCCGGCCTGAACCTGGCCCTGGCCCGCAACCTGATGGTGGAGGGCGACTACCAGGGCGTGGTGGACGCCCTGGACCCCGGCGCGCTCAAGGACCTGTCGCCCCCGGACCAGCGCGCGGCCGCCTCCCTGCTGGGCCAGGCCCTGGTCCAGGTGGGCCGGTACGCACGGGCCGACGCGGTGCTCTCCGAGATGATCCGCGGCGCCGGCGACCCGCCGGCCACCGGCTTCGACTACGCCGCCTGGGGCCGGGCCCTGAAGCACCTGGGCCGCCTGGGCCAGGCCGTGGTGGCCTTCGACCAGGCCGAGAAGCTCCTGCACCAGCAGATGCAGGAGGAGCCCCAGCGCACTGAGCTGCGCCAGCAGTGCTACCTGAACTGCATGGAGGCCGGCGGCGTGGCCCGGGAGGGCAAGATGTTCGAGGCCTCCGAGGGCCACCTGTCCGCGGCCCGCAAGCTGGCCCAGACCGAGGACCAGAAGGCCCAGGCCATGTTCGAGATGGCCGAGACCTACGACCTGGCCGGCCGGCGCCAGGACAGCGCCGACCTGCTGGCCGAGCTGGCCAAGATGCCGGCCGAACCCTGGTCCGGCCTGGCCCAGCGCCGCCTCATGGATTTGCAGTTGGCCCCGCGCTTGGCCCAGGTGGGCAAATAAGGGTATATTAGAGCCGCACGCGTGGGCGCGGTAATAGGCCCCGTTCCGAGCAGGGAGCATGCCGGAGAGCCAAGCCAAAAAAGTGCTCATCGTGGACACGGACCTGGAGCTGGCCAAGACCCTGGCCGGCTATCTGAGCCGCATCAACCACCAGGTCCGGGTGGCGGCCAACGGTCCCGACGCCCTGGCCGCGCTAAGTGACGACCCGGCCTTCGACCTGGTCATCACCGCCCTGAACCTGCCCGGCGCCGACGGCATGGAGATCCTGCGCCGGGTCAAGCGCCACGATCCCGCCACCCCGGTGGTCATCCTCACCAGCCAAGGCTCGGTGCGCCACGCCGTGGAGGCCATGCGCGAGGGCGCGGCCGACTTTTTGCTGAAGCCGGTGACCGTGGAGCTGCTGGAGGAGCTCAGCAGCCGCATGCTAAAGCCGGGCGCGGCCCCCGGCGAGTCCGGCGGCCGGCGCGGGCGGCCCATCGTCACCCAGGACCAGCGCATGAAGCGCCTGTTGGAGATGGCCAAGGCCGTGGCCGACAGCCGGGCCACGGTGCTGGTCAGCGGCGAGAGCGGCACCGGCAAGGAGCTTTTCGCCCGCTACCTGCACGAGAACTCATCCCGGGCCGGGGCCGCCTTCGTGGCCGTCAACTGCGCCAGCCTGCCCGAGGGCCTTTTGGAGAGCGAGCTTTTCGGCCACGAGAAGGGGGCCTTCACCGGGGCCATCGCCAAGAAGCCGGGCAAGTTCGAGCTGGCCCACGGCGGCACCATCCTCCTGGACGAGATCAGCGAGATGGCCCCGGCGCTCCAGGCCAAGCTTTTGCGCGTGCTCCAGGAGGGCGAGATCGACCGGGTGGGCGGCAAGCGGCCGGTGCCGGTGGACGTGCGGGTGGTAGCCACCACCAACCGCGACCTCAAGGAGCACATCGAAAAGGGCGAGTTCCGCGAGGACCTCTTCTACCGCCTCAACGTCATCCCGCTCAAGGTGCCGCCCCTGCGCGAACGCCCCAGCGACGTGCTGCTCCTGGCCGACCATTTCCTGGCCCACTACGCGGTGGAGAACGGCAAGCCGGGCCTGAAGCTGGGCGAGGCCGCCCGCCGGGCCATCGTGGCCCATCCCTGGCCGGGCAACGTGCGCGAGTTGCAAAACACCATGGAGCGGGCGGTGCTGTTGACCCCCGGCCCGGAGGTTACCCCGGCCGACCTGCTTTTCGAGGACCACCTGCCCGACCTGGCCGAATCCCTGGAGGCCATGACCACCGCCTCGGCCGCCGCGGCCGGGGCCGAGAACCTGGGGCTCCCGCCCACCCTGCGCGAGGCCGAGAAGATGCTCATCATGCGGGCCCTGGACCAGACCGAGGGCAACCGCACCCACGCCGCCAAGGTGCTGGGCATCAGCGTGCGCACCCTGCGCAACAAGCTCAACGAGTACAAGAGCGAGCACGGCTTCAACCTGGACGAGTAGCGCCAGGCCGCCGCCCCCTGCCCTGCCGCCTGAAAAGCCAAAGACGTTAACAGGTTGCCACGTCGGCCGGCGGCCTCCTCGCAATGACTCAGTTAAGAAATTGACTTGAAGGAAAAAAGGAATCGTCTCCTCGCCTGTCCCTTCTTCATCCCCTCCCTTCGTCTTTTCCCCCGTTCTCCTGCCCCGCGAGGGGCCGCCCCCCGCGCCTTAGCCGTCAGGGCAATACCTGGCAGGCAAAGCCATCCATGGCTTTGCCTGCACCTCGGCCGGGCAAAAACGTGGTTTTGCCCGTCCTCGCGGGGGCTTTCGCCCCCGGCGGGCCATCCTTGGCCCGTAGTGATGGCGACACGGCCTGTCGGCGCGAGATCGGCAGCCAAGTTCTCGACCGTTGCAGTCGTCGGAGTGCGTGGCAGGGCGAGGGCACCCTGCCGCCGGGCCGAGCGGCCATCCACGGGGCCGGTTGCTGGCGGCGCCGGCGCGCGGGGGCACGGTGCAGCCCGCTCCAGACGGGGCCGAATAACCAGGCCGACTGACGGCCGGCAGGGCCCCCCTCACCCTGCCTCTCCTCCCGCCGGGGGAGAGGGGTCAAAGAAGACGGCCAGTGCCGAGCCTCGCACGAGCATCAAGCCTCGCGCCGCCACCTCTTGTCGCTACGCGACCCAGACAGCGGAGTTGTCAGAGCCACCCGGAGAAAGGCGGCGAGAATTAAGAGATTGCCACGTCGCCTGACGGCTCCTCGCAATGACAGGGAATGAAGGGCCGCAGCATAAAGCGGCGTGCAGGCGATTTTGGCGCGATTGCTTCGCCGGCCCATGGCCTCCTCGCAATGACCGGGGGGAGGCGAGCGCCTGGCGCGGGTGAGGAGCGAGCCGTCTCCGGCAATGGCTCAGAGGGCCCGGTTGCTGACCACGGCGGCGCTCCCCGATACCAGCCAATGCCTGGGCGTTGCCGGCCGCCCCCTGCCCCGCCTAATTTTTCCGCTACAGCTTGATGATGGGCTGGATGCGCGAGCAGTCCACGCCGCGTTGCTGGCAGAGGTCGAAGACGTCGGCGAAGCTCTGCTCCGGCGCGGAGAGGATGGAGATGAAGACGCGCTCGATGGCGTGGGCGGCCACCAGCTTGTCCAGGTCGGCCCGGCTGCCCAGCACCTTGACCCCGTGGATCACCCGGCCCAGCTTGGCCGGGTCGTCGTCGATGAAACCCACCGGCACGAAGGCGTAGCTGGGGTTGTTGCGCAGCTCGCGCAGCAAAAGCTCGCCGCCGTCGCCCGCGCCCACGATGAGCACCGGCACCCCCTGGCTGCCGCGGACCTTCTCGCGGAACACCCGCAGCAGCCCCCGCGCCCCGGCCACGAAGACATAGGTCAGCAGCAGGTCGATGACCATCACCGCCCGGGAGAAGCCCGCCGGGCCGTAGAGGACCAGGAAGATGCCCACGGTGATGAGGGTGCCGGCCACGGCGGCCTTGCCCATCTGCACCAGGTCGTAGACCGACAGATAGCGCCAGTCGCCGCGGTAGAGGCCGAAGAACCAGAACGAGGCCAGCTTGGCCGCCAAGAGCCAGGGCAGCGACGCGGCCAGGATGCCCAGCTCCCAGTTGGTGAGCTGGCCCTCGAAGCGCAGCAGCCAGGCCGCGGCATAGGCGGCCGAGACCAGCACCAGGTCCACCATGATCTGGAGGATCTGCTTCTTGAACATCAGCACCCGGCCCAGGATGGGGCTCTTCACCAGCCAGGATGACTTGCGGTCGGCCTCGTAGACCTTCACCTCGCCCAGGTAGATGCCAAACGCCATCAGGGCCACCGCGATCAGGGCCGCCACCACCACCGCGGTGAGCGGGGTGGCGTATCGGCTGAGCGCCAGGGAGCCCAGCCCGCCCAGCAGGGAGATGGCCAAGAGCACCAGCACCGCCCGGCGCTCCGAGAGGCCCAGGAAGACCAGGCGATGGCTGGAGTGGTCGCGGCCGCCCTGGGCGATGGAGCGGCCGTGGCTGGTGCGCTGGAAGGAGACCAGGGTGGTGTCAAAGAGCGGCACCACCAGTGCGCCCACCGGCACCAAGAGCGCCATGATCAGATGGCTGGCCTCGGCGGAGGTGTTGGCGCTAAGGACCGTGGTGGCGGCCAGGGTGAAGCCCATAAAGAGCGACCCGCAGTCTCCCATGAAGATCTTGGCCGGGTTGAAATTGTAGATGAGGAAGCCGCCGGCCGCGCCGGCCAGCATGGCCGCGATGAGCCCCGGCGGGTGGCCGCCGGCCAGCCCGGAGGAAACGGCCAGCACCGCGCCGGCGCTCAACACCACGCCCGAGCTGAGCCCGTCCATGTTGTCCAGGATGTTCACCGCGTTGGTGACGCCCACCAGCCAGAAGACGGTAAGCGGCACCCCCAGCCAGGCCCAGGGGATGATCTCCTGGTCCAGGCGCACCCCCTGGCTGACGGCCACCAGGGCCACCACCAACTGGCCCAGGAACTTGAGCTGGGGCTTGAGCTCCAGGGCGTCGTCGATGAGCCCCAGGAGGAACATGGCGCTGGCGCAGCCCATGAGGGTCCAGTAGGTGCGCCCCGTCGGGCCCAGCACCGCGAACGCGGCGGCAAAGGCGATGAAGATGGCCACCCCGCCGTAGACCGCGGTGGGCTTCTGGTGCCAGCGGTCGGCCCGGGGCACCACCACCCAGCCGCGGCGCCGGGCCACCAGGATGACCAGCGGCGTGATGACCGCCGAAACCGCCAGGGCGGCTATGAAGGCGATGACAAGGCGCATGGCTTGCCGCGCGGCCGGGGCGCCGCCGCTAGGGTTGCACCGGAGCCGCCCCGGTTAGCGCTCGCGGTAGAAGGCGATGACCGATTCCACGATGTCGCGGATGCCCATCTGGGGGCTGAAGCCCAACAGCGACTCCAGGCGGCTCACGTCCGGCACCCGGCGCTGCATGTCCTCGAAGCCCTCCTCGTAGGCCTGGTCATAGGGCACGTAGACGATCTTGCTGGTGCTCCTGGTCAGTTCCTTGACCAGTCCGGCCAGGCCGGCGATGGAGATCTCTTGCTGGCTGCCCACGTTGACCACCTGGCCCACCGCCGCCTCGCAGTCGGCCAGGGCGGCCAGGGCCTTGACCACCTCGCCCACGTAGGAGAAGCAGCGCGACTGGCTGCCGTCGCCGTAGACGGTGATGGGCTTGCCCATCAGGGCCTGGAGCACGAAGGAGGGCAGCACCATGCCGTAGCGGCCGGTCTGGCGCGGGCCCACGGTGTTGAAAAGCCGGGCGATGACCACCGGCAGGCCCCGGGCGCGGTGGTAGGCCAGGGCCAGGAACTCGTCGATGGCCTTACTGCAGGCGTAGGACCAGCGGGCCTTGCTGGTGGGGCCCATGACCAGGTCGCTTTCCTCCTGGAAGGGCACCGCCTCGTTCTTGCCGTAGACCTCGCTGGTGCTGGCGATGATGACCTTCTTGCGCTTCTTGTTGGCCAGTTTCAATACGCTCTCGGTGCAGCCGATGTTGGTCTCGATGGTGCGCACCGGGCTTTCCACGATCAGGCGCACGCCCACGGCCGCGGCCAGGTGGTAGACCACGTCGGCCCGGTCCACCAGCTCGGCCAACAGCGGCTCCTCGCGGATGTCGGCGATGGTGTGGGAAAACCCCGGCCGCTCGCGCAGGCCGTCCAGGTTGTCGATGGCCCCGGTGGACAGGTCGTCCACCACGTGCACCGACTGGCCCTGGTCAAGCAGGTGCTCGGCTAGGTGGGAGCCGATGAAGCCGGCCCCGCCGGTGATGAGGGCGCGGATGGTCTTGGGCGAAAGCTGGTTCATGCTGCCGGTCCCTTTGGGCCGGGGGCCGCCCCCCGGTGGCGAACGGGTGATGGCCGGGGCCTTAACGCCCGGCGTCGCTGGCATTATAACCCCCTGGCCCGGTCGGGGCCACCGCTAGCTAGCCCAGGCCCCAGGGGTTGCCCTGCTCGGTCTTGCTGCCCACCTCGGCCCCGCACACCCGGCAGTAGTAGGCGTATTTTTCGCCGGTGGGCAGCACCAGGAGGAGCTTGCTGCGCACCGGCTGGGCGCAGCGGCATTGGGGGCAGTAGAGGCTGGAGGCCTCCAGGCCCTTGAAATTGGCGCGCGGCGGCGGCGCGGGTCGGTAAGGGTCCATGCCAACGGCTCGCGTTAGGGTTGGCGGGGGGGGGGCCGCGGGCCCGCGGGGCGCGGGGCCACAGGTTCTAAATACCAAAAAACCGCGCCAAAGTCAGCGCCGAGGGACGGCCGGCGGACCCGCCGGACAGGGCCGGGCATCGCCGCGCTTGATTTCGGGGCGGGCCTGACTATAATTTGCTAATGAACATGCCGACTTTTGGATAAGGCCATGGCCATTCTTTCCATCCGCTGCTATCCCGACCCGGTGCTGAGCCAGGTTTGCGGCGACATCGTCACCATCGATCGCTCCCTGGTGGAGCTGGCCGAAAACATGGCCGAGACCATGTACGCCGCGCCGGGCGTGGGCCTGGCCGCGCCCCAGATCGGCCGGCCCATCAACCTGGTGGTCATCGACACCGCGCCCAGCGAGGAGCGCGGCAAGCCCATTTTCCTGTTCAACCCCCGCATCGTGGCCGCCAGCGGCTCCACGGTCTACAACGAGGGCTGCCTGTCGGTGCCGGGCTACACGGCCGACGTGGACCGGGCCGAGCGGGTGGTGGTCAACGCCCTGGACCGCGAGGGCCGGCC
>JAZDHW010000025.1:0-5634 GCA_043805555.1 Pseudomonadota bacterium | reverse complement strand
CAATGAGGGCTCGCTGCAGGTGGCCTCGGCCTCGGGCGTGTGGCCGCCGTTGCCGCCCACCATGGCCCGCAGCTCAGTCACGTAGTCCTGGGCGGTGCGGGCCTGGGCGCTCATTTCCTCTGCCGCGGCGGCCGACTCCTCGGCGGTGGCGGTGACCTGCTGGGTCACCTTGTCCATCTCCACCGCGGCCTTGTTCACCTGGTCGATGCCCTGGGCCTGCTCGTTGCTGGCCGCGGCGATCTCCGCCACCAGCTCGGCCGCCTTGGCCGCCTTGTCGGCCACCTCGCCAAAGGCCGCGTGGGTGGCGCCCACGATCTCGGCCCCCTCGCGCACCTTGCGGGTGGTGTCTTCGATGAGCGAGCTGGTGTTCTTGGCCGCCTCGGCCGCGCGCATGGCCAGGTTGCGCACCTCGTCGGCCACCACCGCGAAGCCCGCCCCGGCCGCGCCGGCCCGGGCCGCCTCCACGGCGGCGTTCAGCGCCAGCAGGTTGGTCTGGAAGGCGATCTCGTCGATGGTCTTGATGATTTTGCTGGTCTGCTCGCTGGCGGCGGTGATCTGTTGCATGGCCCCGGTCAGGGCCGCCATGGACTGGTTGGCCCGGCCCACCACGTTCTTGGTCTCGCCCATCAGGGTGTTGGCCTGCTGGGCGTTGTCGGCGTTCTGCCGGGTCATGGAGGCCATCTCCTCCAGGGAGGAGCTGGTCTCCTCCAGGGCCGCCGCCTGCTGGGCCGAGCCCTGGGCCAGCACCTGGCTGGAGCCGGCCACCTGGGCCGCGGCCTGGGTCACCTGCTTGGCCGCCTCGCCCATGCCGGCCACGGCCTTGGCCAGGGGCCGGTTGATGCTGCGGCTTATCAACAGGCCCAGCACGATGAGCAGCCCGGCCACCGCCCCGGCCACCACCAGAGTGAACCAGAACACCCGTGCCTGGCCGGCCTGGATGTCGTCCGCGATCCGGCCCAGGAAGTCCTCGGAAAGCTTGGCCATGTCCGCGCTGGTCTTGTCCAGCTTCACCACCAGCGCCTGGCCCTGCTGCCAGCGCTCCACCAGGTCGTCGGTGAGCTTCTGGATCTGGGCCGTGAGCTTGCCGGCTTCCACCGCGCCGTCATGGATCTTCTGGTCGCCCACGTTGGGGGCCAGGGCCTCCAGGTTGCTGAGCGCCTTGCCGATCTCGCCGTAGGTGGCCTCGCGCTCGTCGCGGAAGGCGCTCAGGTTGCGGGTGTTGAGCAGCTTGACCAGGTGGAGCTGCAGCCGCTCGGCCAGCTCCAGCATCTCCATGGCGATGTCCTTGAGCGAGGCCTCCATGCCGTCGGAGGCCTTGCCCTCCATGGCCGCACTGGCGCGGTTGTTCTCGATGTTCACCAGCACCCGCTCGCGCAGGGTGGTGATGAGCACCGTGGCCAGGGAGGCCTGGCGCTGGGTCATCTCCTTGACTTCCAGGGCCAGTTTGCTGCCCTCGCCGAAAACCTGGCCGTATTCCTTGAGCTTGGCAGCGAACTGGCCGCTGGCCTCGTCGCTGCGCGCGCCCTGCCCGAGAACGGCCTCCACCGCGGCCACGGCCTTTTTCACCGCCTCGGCCCGGTCCGGTTCCGGCGCGGCCTGGAATTTCTCTTCCAGGAGTTCCGCCTGGATCGCGGCCCCGCGCACCTGGTTGGCCCAGGCCAACTCCGCCATCAGGTCGCCGGTGGAGCGCAGGGAGGTGAGGCCGATGGCGGCCAGGGCCAGGGTGGCGGCCAGGGCCAGGCCCACCAAGACCAGGATCTTGACACGGATGGTGAAGGCCTTGAACATGGGGCAACCTCCTGGAGGTGCTTGCTCGCGCTTGATGCCGGCCGGGCCGCGCTGGCGGCCCGGCCTGGTTTGCGTCTGGCCGCGCTACTCGCCGGCCTCCTTGATGGCCTGGGCCTTGCTGAAGTCGTAGATGCCGGCGCCCACCAGCCAGTCCTTGCCGGGGACCTTCACGATGTAGCTGACCTTCTGGCTGGCCTGCTTCTCGCCGGGCTTGGGCCACCAGTACTCGCTCCAGCCCTTGCCCGGACTCTTGGCGATCTTCACGAACTCGGCCGCGAAGAGGAAGCCCTTGACGTCTTTGATCGACAGCAGGTTCTTGCCCACCAGGGTGGGGGGATTGGAGTGGGCGATGATGGTGCCCTCGAGGTTATAGGCGAAAATGTACGGCTCGGCCGACCACTGACCCTTGGGGTCGCTGATCTCGGCCAGGCCGGGCTCGCCCTTTTCACCCAGGAACTTGGCCGCCGCCTCCACCTTGGCTTTCATGGCTTTGAGATCCCCGGCCGCCAGGGACGGCGCCGCCCAAGCGGCCAGGACCAGGGCCGCCAAAAGCACCGCTGCAAATTTGCTGAGCTTCATTCTTCGCCTCCGTGTTGTCTGTTTACGCTACGGCTGTGGATAACCACTCGCGACCAAACAAAAGCAAGTTGTGTACCTTTATTGACCCGGTGATGTCCTACCTTTTTTTTCAAGCGGTTACGACGAATGATCACAGGTTGGCGCGGGTGACTCGGCCGCGCAATTGTCCCGCGCGACGGGATTTTTGGCCAAATTGTCCTGTCTGGCGAGACAAAATCAGGCGTACATCTAATAATAATCATTATTTTTTAATCTTAGCCTGCCGGACCTAGGTGCGTGTCGGAGAAAGCCATCCATGGCCCGCTCGGAAGCCTGTCGGTGGATTACTCCGACAGGCTCCTAGCCGTGCAGGCGGTCCATCAACAACTCCACCGCCTCCTCGGGGTTGTCGGCTTCGGGCAGGCCGGGCAGCTCCCAGGTCTCCAGGCCCACCACCGGCTTGCCCAGCTTCAGCGCGTGGCCGATCTCGCTCAAGGTGCCGGCCCCGCCGCTGATGGCGATGGCCCCCAGGCCGGCGGAGATGACCAGCACGTTGCGGGCCTGGCCCATGCCGGAGGGGATGACCACCCGGCACCAGGGGTTGGCCGCGGCCGGGTCGCCGCCGGGCAGGATGCCCACGCTCATGCCCCCGGCCTGCACGCAGCCCATGGCCGCCGCCTCCATCACCCCGCCCAGGCCGCCGGTGACCACCCCGAAGCCCTTCCGGGCCAGGAGCTGGCCCACCTGGTGGGCCCGCTGCCAGGTGGGGCCGGTGGCCGTGCCGGCCCCGATCACGCTGATCAACCGCACCCGCGTCGAGGCCATGGCCCGCTCCTCCCCTGTGCTGCACCGGGCGTCCTGCCCCGTGCGGCGTCGGCGCGGCAAAAGCGCGACTCCACCCCGCAAAGCTTCCGCTTTGTGGGGACCCCGCGTTTTGCCGCACCTCCCAAGTTGTTCACCCGAAGGGGCTCGCAATTTGGCGGGCCATCCATGGCCCGCACTGCTGCCGGACTACCAGCCGTGCTCGCCGATGAGGTCCACGAACCGGCAGCCGCCCAGGTCCTCCTGCACGAACTCATTGCCCTTGCGGGTGACCCGGTACAGGGTCTGCAGGCTGCGGGTGCCCACCGGCACCACCAGGCGGCCGCCCTCGCCGAGTTGCTGCAAGAGCGGCTGGGGCGCCTCCGGCGCCCCGGCGGTGACCATGATGGCGTCATAGGGGGCCTCGGCCGGCCAGCCCTTGCTGCCGTCGCCCACCACCAGGTTGACGTTGAACACCCCCACCTGCTCCAGCACCCGCTGGGCCTGGCGCGAGAGGCCGAGGATGCGCTCCACCGAGAAGACCCAGTCGCAGAGCTTGGCCAGGATGGCGGTCTGGTAGCCGCTGCCGGTGCCGATCTCCAGCACCTTTTCGCGGCCGGTCAGCCCCAGGGCGTCGCTCATCAGGGCCACCATGAAAGGCTGGCTGATGGTCTGGCCCTCGCCGATGGACAGGGGATGGTCGTTGTAGGCCTGGGACCAGAGGGCCTCGTCCACGAAGCGGTGGCGCGGCACCTCCAGCATGGCCTCCAGCAGGCGCCGGTCGCGGATGCCGCGGGCGATGATCTGCTCTTCCACCATGCGCCGCCTGGCCACGGCGTAATCGTTGTGCAAGGCCATGGATGAACCACCTCCGCCCGCATTCTAGCAGGGTGGCATGGCGCTGGGCGCGGGTTTTTAGCTAACGGTCCGACAGGGCACGGCCCAAGCGGGCCATGGATGGCCCGCCGCAAAGCGCAGGCCGTTCCCCAAGGCCTGCGCTTTGCGCCTGGTTGGCCGGATCTACTTCGGCCAACCAGGGATGAAAAAGTCCAAGGATGGACTTTTTCATCATCATGCCAACTCCGCCGGCCGCACGCCCTCGGGCCGGGCCACGCCGTCCAGCTCGGCCACGCCGGCGGCGCTGATGGTCAGGCGGCCCGAGGCCATCAGGGCGATGGTCAGCGGAAAGATCACCCAGTCGCCGCGCTCCTTCAGCCGCTCCTGGTGGGCGTCGGCCACGGCCCGCAGGCGGGCGGGGTCGGCCAGGATTTCCGCCAGCGGCGCGGGGAGCTCCACCGGCAGGGGGTCGGAGACCATCAAGAGCGGGCCGGTGTCCACCCCGCGGTCGATCCACAGGGTCGAGGCGCGCAGTTCGGTCTGGCCGGCGGCGATGGCGTCCCTGACCGCGTCGTCGCCCACGAACTGGCGGCGGCCGCGCGCGTCAACCACCGACAGATCGGCCGGGTGCACGTTCACGCCGTGGGGCAGGGTGAGGTAGCTCATGTAGCCGCCCAGGGCGATGAGGTCCACGCCAAAAGCGCGCACCAAGCGGCGGCCCACCTGGTCGTAGGCGCGCCGGGCGGCTTTGCCGGCCGGGGTGACGGCGCTGCGCGGCAGGCCGCGCCGCGCGTGGAAGCGGCGGATGTCGAAGGAGAAATAGGGCAGGCCGTACTCCAGGGCGATCTGCTCGCCCTGGCAATGGCCGTCGGAGCGGTCGCTATAGATGAAGGCGACCTCGTATTCCGGGCTGTTGCGCTCCAACAGGCGGCGGATGTTGGTGCCGCTGCCGCTCATGAAGGCGGCCACCCGGAGCGTCCGGCCGGCGGCGGGGGGGGAGAAGGCGAAGGCTTGGCTTTTCATGTCATTCTAATTTGTTATATCCCCAGCCAGGTGACAAGCTGAGAAGTGGAAATGCCGGTGGTGTCTTTTTGCTTGGTGAGTTTTACTCCAGCTTTCCGGGCCGCAGCGGCCAGTTGTTGCATTTGAGGCAGCCCGGAACGGCTGACGACCACACCTAATAGGTTTCCCCCATGGCTCAAGCCAGTCGGACTGCCCATGGCGGTTAGCAACGCCTGGCCATGTCGACGTCCCTGGCCGCAGCCGACCAAGTGGGCTAAATAATCCCTGACAGCTGTGATCTGCTTGACAGCGTGGCCGACATCCGATCCCTTGAGTTCAACCAGCACAATTAGGAGATGGTTTTGAGAAGGGCGATGAATGAAAAAAACGGCGTCGCAGGCCAAGCCGCTTTGGGCCGTCAACTGGCAGCCGTCCACCCGGATACCCACCACTTCTTCGCCGGCCTGCGGTCGGATGCTGAAGGTTTTGCCGCACTCTTCTATTTTAGTGCCAGCGATGAAGCAGTCATCGCGGCCCAACAGGCCTGTTAAGGCCGACTTGAGGGAAGGTTTGCGCTTAGTCACGGTCCAGCTTGTCCAGCAGCGCGTCGAATTCAGCACCAAGTTGGTCGGCGACTTGGTCCAGCTC
>JAZDHW010000024.1:0-27417 GCA_043805555.1 Pseudomonadota bacterium | reverse complement strand
CCCGGCCGCCGACCCGCCCGCGGTCCCCAAGCCGGCCCCGGCCGCCGCGCCGCCCCCGGCCCTGGCCGTGGCCGAGGCCCCGGCCGGACGCGGCGGCGAATACCTCACCTTCACCCTGGGCCGCGAGACCTACGGGGTGGACATCCTGTGCGTGCAGGAGATCATCGGCCTGCCCCGGATCACCCGCCTGCCCCGCTCCAGCGACCACGTGCTGGGGGTGATGAACCTGCGCGGCATGGTGGTGCCGGTGCTGGACCTGCGCAGAAAGCTGCGCCTGGCCGAGGACCCTGAGAGCGATGCGGTGGCGGTGGTGCTCAAGGTGGGCGAAAAGATCATGGCCGCGGTGGTGGACGCGGTCAGCGACGTGGTGCAGATCAACGAAAAGGACGTGCAGGACGCCCCGGAGTTTGCCGGACCGGTGCGCAGCGACTACGTGCTGGGGCTGTGCCGCCACGAGCAGGAGATGATCATCCTGCTGGAGTTGGATCGCCTGCTCATGCCGGAGGCCATGGGCCATGCCGCCTGACGCCACCAACAAGTCCTTGACCAACAACCTGAACCTGCAGACGGCCCTGTCCATCAACGACCAGGAATTCGATAACATCCGCCGTCTGGTCAAGGCCAAGACCGGCATCAGCCTGGGCCTGCACAAGCGCGATCTGGTGGTCAGCCGCCTGGCGCGGCGCCTGCGCGCCCTGGGCCTGGCCACTTTCAGCCAGTACGTGGACTACCTGGGCAACGACGACGGCACCGAAATGGTGCAGATGATCAACCGGATCACCACCAACAAGACCGACTTTTTCCGGGAAAAGCACCATTTCGACTACATGGCCGGCCAACTGCTGCCCGAACTGGTGGCCGCCGGCGAACAGACCGGCCAGCGCAGGGTGCGCATCTGGTCGGCCGGCTGCTCCTCCGGCGAGGAGCCTTACAGCCTGGCCATCACCCTGAACGAGTTTTTCGAACGCCTGCCCGGCTGGGACGTCAAGGTGCTGGCCACCGACCTGGACACCGGCATGCTGGAAAAGGCCAGCCGGGGAGAATACGAGGCCGCCGCGCTGGAGCCGGTGCCCCAGGCCCTGGTGAACAAGTATTTCGACCGCCAGGGCCGCGGCGAAGCCGCCCGCTACCAGGCCAAGCCCGTGTTGCGCGGCATGCTGACGTTCCGCAAGTTCAATCTCATGCACCCCGAGTACCCCCTGAAGGTTCCGCTTGATTTTGTGATGTGCCGCAACGTGCTGATATACTTTGACCAGGATGACAAGATGGACATCCTGCGCAAGTTCCACGCGGTCATCAAGCCCAACGGCCATATCTTCGTGGGCCATTCGGAGTCTTTGATGATGGTCAAGGAGTTGTTTCGCTACGTGGCCACCACCGTTTATCGCAAAATCTGATCCGACCGCGCCTCCGGCCCCGGTCGTATTAATCGTTCGCCCCCAGGGGCGGGAAAGGGCCCCGGCTGGGCGGGCCGCACGCCGCGAATGGAGCCGCCAGCCGCAATAGCATGTTCAAGCGTTATCATGCCCAACTCAAGCGGCCCATGATCGTCATCCAGCCTGGTGAATACTATGTCACCAAGGAGGACGAAGTCATCGCCACGGTGCTGGGCTCCTGCGTCAGCGTCTGCCTGAAGGACGAAAAGAACGGCATCGCCGGCATGAACCATTTCATGCTGCCCGGCGATTTCCGCATGGACGACGTCTTCAACAGCCAGAGCGCCCGTTACGGCATGTACGCCATGGAGATGATCCTGGGCGACCTGATCAAGCTGGGCGGGGACCGCAGCAACCTGACGGCCAAGGTCTTCGGCGGCGGCCACGTGCTGCAGGCGGTCAACCCCGGCGCCAACAGCGTGCCCTCGGCCAACATCCAGTTCATCAAGGCCTTCCTGTCCATGGAGGGCATCAAGGTGCTCAAGTCCGACCTGGGCGGCAGCCACGGACGCAAGGTGCTCTATCTGCCCCGGCTGGGCAAGGTCTTTGTCAAGCAGTTGGTGCCTGATGACAACCAGGCCCTGGCCGCGCGCGAACGCCAGTACCAGACCAACCTGCGCCGGGAAACCAAAGAAGAGGATCTCACCCTGTTCTAGCCGCCCCGGCGGGGCGCCGGGGCCCAGACCCCAGGGCCGGGCCATGCCCCCGGCCGGGAACGAGAAGCGAGCATCAGCGCATGAACGAGCGCATCAAAGTCCTGGTGATCGACGATTCCGCAATGATCCGTGAATTTTTGCGCGGCGTGCTGGCCGAGCAGCCGGACATGGAGGTCATCACGGCCGCCGACCCCTACGTGGGCCGGGACAAGTTCATGCGCAGCAAGCCCCATGTCATCACCCTGGACATCGAGATGCCGCGCATGGACGGGCTGACCTTCCTGCAAAAACTCATGGCCGCCTACCCCACCCCGGTGGTGATGTTCAGCAGCCTGACCCAAAAGGGGGCCGAGGCCACCATGAAGGCCCTGCAGATGGGCGCGGTGGATTTCGTGGCCAAGCCCACCCAGAACCTGGCCGAGCGCCTGCCCTCCCTGGCCCAGGAGATCGTGGAAAAGGTCCGTTCGGCGGCCGGGGCGCGGGTCAAGCGGCCCCGGGTCACGGCCGAAAGCCTGGAGGTGCCCCAAAAGATCGAGGTGGACCAGGTGGTGGCGCTGACCAAGTCGCCGCCGCGGCCGGGCGGGCCCATGGTGGTGCTCATCGGCGCCAGCACCGGCGGCACCGTGGCCCTGGAGCAGGTGCTCTGCCGCCTGCCCGCCGACAGCCCGCCCATCGCCGTGGTCCAGCACATGCCCGAGCACTTCACCCTGGCCTTTGCCAACCGCCTCAACGAGCGGGCCCAGATCAGCATCGAGGAGGGCAAGGACGGCCAAACCCTGAAGCCCGGCCAGTGCGTCATCGCCCCCGGCGGCCGCCACATGCTTCTGGAGCGCGGGGCCGGCGGTTATTTCGTGCGGGTGATGGACGGCCCGCCGGTCAACCGGCACAAGCCCTCGGTGGACGTGCTGTTCCGCTCCGGGGTGGGCAGCGCCGGCCCCAACGCGGTGGCGGTGATCATGACCGGCATGGGCGACGACGGGGCCCGGGCCATGCGCGATTTGCACGAGACCGGGGCCTTCACCGTGGCCCAGAACGAGGAGACCTGCACCGTCTACGGCATGCCCAAGATGGCGGTGCAGATGGGCGGCGTGGACCGCATCCTGCCCCTGGAGCGCATCGCGCCCCTGCTGATGGGCCTGTGGAACGAGAACTCCGCCAGGAGCGCCTGATGAGCCCAGCCGCCGCCGCCGACCACGCCGCCCAGGCGCCCATCGTGCTCATCGTCGACGACGCCCGGCTGAACCGGGAGCTGTTGCGCCTGCACCTGGCCAAGCACGGCTACCGGTTCCTCTTCGCCCAGAACGGACGCGAGGCCGTGGAGACGGTGGCGGCCCACCCCGAGGTGGACCTGATCCTGCTGGACCTGATGATGCCGGACATGAACGGCTTCGACTTCCTGCGCTGGCGTCTGGACCACCCCGACGTCCAGGCCATCCCGGTCATCGTCAACAGCTCCCTGGACGACTTCGAATCCATCGCCCGCGCCCTGAACATGGATTCTTACGACTATTTCACCAAACCCCTGGGCCCCAACGACCTGGAGGTGGTGCTGCCGCTGAAGATCAAGAACGCCATCACCGCCCGCCGGCTGATGGCCGAGACCCGCCGCCAGAACGAGATCATGAGCGGCGAGCTGGAGATGGCGGCCCGCTACCAGCAATTCCTGCTGCCGCGCTCGGTGGCGCTCAAGGGCCTGAAGATCAGCTATCTGTTCCAGCCCTGCCGCGGCGTGGGCGGCGACTACTTCGATTTCGCCGAGCTCAAGGGCGGCAGCCTGGGCCTGCTGGTGGCCGACGTCTCCGGCCACGGCGTGGCCTCGGCCATGACCGCCAGCATTGTCAAGGCCCTGTTGCCCGGCTACCTGGACCGCCTGCGATCGCCGGCCGCGGCCTTCACCGCGCTCAATGCCGACCTGCTGCGCCTGACCCAGGAGGATTCCTTTGTCACCGCCTTCGCCGGCCTTTACGACCCCCACACCCTCCAGCTCACCTGGTCCCTGGCCGGCCACCCCACCCCCCTGCTGCTGCCCCGGGAGGGCCCGGCCCACTACCTCGCCGCCGAGTCCGTATTTTTGGGGGTTTTTGAAAGCGACCGCCTGCCCCTGGCCTTTGAGGATCGCCTGCTGCAACTGTCCCCCGGCGACCGCATGGTGATCTACACCGACGGCCTGACCGAAGCGCCCGATCCCCAGGGACGGCTCTACGGCGCCCAACGCCTGCTGGACCTGTTGGCCGCCCACCGCGACCTGGCGCTGGAACAGTGGCGGGAGATCATTTGGGAGGACCTCCACGCCTTTGCGCAGGGGGAGTTCCCTGACGACGTCGCCTTCATCCTGGCGGAGTGCTGATCCACCGGGCCAAGGCAGGGAGAAGGTCATGCGGCAAAACAACTCCGGCTCGGGCTGCGGCGGCGGCAGCGCCCGCGCCGGCCTGATCCTGGTGGCCGACGACGAGGACCTGGTGCGCGACCTTTTGGTGCGCTTTCTCACCAACCGCGGCCACCACGTGCTGGAGGCCTCAGACGGCCAGCAGGCCCTGCGCCTGTTCCGCCAGAACCATTTCGACCTGGTGCTGAGCGACGTGCTCATGCCCGGCCTGGACGGCCTGACCCTCCTGACCGCCATCAAGGAGGTCAATCCCCGGGTGCCGGTGGTGCTCATCAGCGGCTACGGCGACGTGGAGACGGTGGTCAAGGCGCTCAAGGCCGGGGCCGAGAACTTCCTGTCCAAGCCCCTGTCCATGGACACCCTGGACCGGGTGGTGGCGCGGGCCCTGGCCCTGGCCAGCGCGCCGCCGGCCAGCCGCTGCCGCTGGCGTTCGCTGCGCCAGACCACCCGGCTGGAAAGCGCCAGCCAGCCGGAGCTGGTCTGCGAGGTGGTGCAGCAGATCGCCCAGTCGGCGGTGGCGGTGGGCTATGCCGACCACGACCTGGACAACAACCTCAAGCTGGCCCTGGTGGAGGCGGTGACCAACGCCATGGAGCACGGCAACGGCTGGAACCAGGACCTTACGGTGGCGGTGGTGGCCGACATCACACCGGACACCCTCACGGTCAGCATCTGGGACCAGGGCCAGGGTTTCGACGCCGCCTGCCTGCCCGATCCCACCTCGCCCGAATACCTGCTCTGCGACCGCGGCCGCGGCGTGTTCCTGATGCACGCCATCATGGACGAGGTCTGTTTCAGCCCCAAGGGCAACAACGTGACGCTCAGCAAGCAGCGCCGCGCGGCCGCGGACCCGGAGCCGGCGTAGGCATGGCCCTGCCTCCGGAGCCACGCTTCTGCGCCGCCTGCGGCGGGGTGCTGCTGCGCCCCCTGCCCGCGCCCGAGGGCGCGCCCCTTTTTTGCGGCGCCTGCGGCCAGCCGGTCTACCAGGACCCCAAGGTGGCCGTGGCCGGGGTGGTGCGGGACGCCCAGGGCCGGGTCGTCATGCTGCGCCGGGCCCAGCGCGACCAGGCCCACGGCCGCTGGATATTGCCCGGCGGACACGTGGACCGCGGCGAGGAGCTGGGCGCGGCGGTTCTGCGCGAAGTCGCCGAGGAGACCGGGCTCAACGCCTGCCTGGAGGGCCTGGTGGGGGTCTACTCCTACCCCGGCAATCCGGTGGTGCTCATCGTCTACCTGCTCAGCGTCAATGGCGGCCAGGCCAACCCCAGCGCCGAGGCCCTGGAGATGCGGGCCTTCGCCCCGGCCGAGATCCCCTGGGACGAGTTGGGCTACTTCTCCACCGGCGAGGCCCTGCGCAGGGCCCTGGGTCTGGGACCGGACGCAGGGCGGCCATGACCCCAACGCCCCAGGAGCTGGCCCCCGGCCTGTTCTTCTGCCAGCGCGGCTGGCTGAGCGCCAACCACTTCGTTTTCAGCCACCACGGCGAGATCACCCTGCTGGACAGCGGCTACCTGGACCAGGCCGACGAGACCCTGGCCCTGATCGCCCGGGCCGGCGCGCCGCCGGACCGGGTGGCGCGCATCATCACCAGCCACGCGCACTGCGACCACGTGGGCGCCCACGCCATCATCCACCAGCGCTCCGGCTGCCGCATCGCCGCCAGCCAAGCCTGCCGCCTGGCCGTGGAGCGCGCCGACGCCTGGGCCTGCTGGCCGGCCTACTACGGCCAGGCCTACCGCTTCTTCCCGGTGCACGAGAGCCTGGCCGAGGGCGAGGTGCTGCGCCTGGCCGGGCTGGATTGGACGGTGCTGGAGCTGCCCGGCCACGCCGCCGGCCAGTTGGGCTTCTTCTGCCTGGAAAACGGCTGGCTCATCAGCGCCGACGCGACCTGGGACGGCGACTTCGGCGGGCTGACCCTGCGCATCGAGGGCTGGGACGCGCCGCTCAGGCAGCGCGAGAGCCTGCGCCGCCTGGCGAGGCTTCCGGTCACGCGCATCCTGCCCGGCCATGGCCCGGTGATCGACGAGCCGGCCGCGGCCCTGGCCCGCTGCCTGGAGCGGGTGGAGCTGTTCATCGCCGAGCCCCGCCGCCTGGCCGAGGACCAGGTGCGCAAAATTTTGCTCTACCATTTGCTCATGAAGGGCCCGGTGGGCCGCGAGGAACTCTGGCGCTTCGAGCTGGGCCTGCCCTGGCTGGCCGAGACCTGCGTCACCTGGCTGCTGCAACCCCCGCGGGATGTGTTCGACCGCTTTCTGGACGAACTCCTGGAGCGCGGCCTGGCCAGCGAGTACGCCGGCCGGCTGGCCGCCAACCTGCCGGCCTGAGGCCCGGCCGGCTTGCGCCGGTTTGACTGGTGGGGTAAATAGGCAGCGTGACACGCCTTGAAGCCAAGAGGACGGCCATGCATTTAGAGCCCCAACGCCTCCGGGACCTGCCCGCCCAGCGCCGCCAGGAGCTGTTGCGCCGCTCGCTGGCCGACGTCTCCGACGTCTACGAGCGGGTGCGCGGCATCATCGCCGACATCCGCGCGCGCGGCGACGAGGCCAACCTCGAGGAGCATCGCCGCCTCAAGGCCGACCTTTGCGCGGCCGACCTCAAGGTGGGCCGGGCCGAGATCGAGGCCGCCTATGCCTTGGTCCCGGCCGAGATCGTGGACGCGCTCAAAAAGGCCGCCGTCAACATCCGCGCCTTCCACGCCGCCCAGATGGAGCGGCCCCAGTGGCAGATGGAGGTGGCGCCGGGCATCCTGGCCGGCCGCAAGACCACGCCCCTGGACGCGGTGGGCTGCTACGTGCCCGGCGGCCGGGCCGCCTATCCCTCCACGGCGTTGATGACGGTGCTGCCGGCGGTGGTGGCCGGAGTGGGCCGGGTGGCGGTCTGCACGCCGCCGCTGGAGAACATGGCCATGAACCCCTGCACCCTGGTGGCCTGCGACATCGCCGGCGCGCACGAGATCTACAAGCTGGGCGGGCCCTGGGCCGTGGGCAGCCTGGCCCTGGGCACGGCCATGGTGCCTCGGGTGCACAAAATCGTGGGGCCGGGCAACAAGTACGTGACCGCGGCCAAGATGCAGGTCTTCGGCCTGGTGGACATCGACAGCCCGGCCGGGCCCAGCGAGGCCCTGATCCTGGCCGACGCATCCGCCAACCCGGCCCACCTGGCCCTGGATTTCCTGTCGCAGGTGGAGCACGACCCGGACAGCGCCGCGGTGCTGGTCACCGACGATGCCGCGCTGGCCGCGGCGGTCTGCGCCGAGGTGGCCCGCCTGGTGCCGTCCCTGCCCCGGCGCGAGATCATCGAGAGCGCCGGCCGCTACTGCGCGGTGCTGGTGGCCGACTCCATGGCCGAGGCCGTGGAGTTCAGCAACGCCTACGCTCCCGAGCACCTCCAGATCGTCACCGCCGAGCCCTTCCTGACCCTGAACAGCATCCGCCACGCCGGCAGCATCTTCCTGGGCCCCTGGGCCCCGGTGCCGGTGGGCGACTATGCCAGCGGCACCAACCACGTGCTGCCCACGGCCCAGGGCGCGCTGTGCTTCAGCGGGCTCTCGGTGGACGATTTCGTGAAAAAACCCACCTTCCAGTACCTGACCCGCGCGGGCCTGGCCGGCCTGGCCCCCACGGTGACCACCCTGGCCACGGCCGAGGGCCTGCCGGTGCACGCCCTGGCGGTGCAGGCGCGGCTGGAGGGCGATTAAGACAATTCGGGGATAAATCGCGGGCGGGGATAAACCCCGCCCCTACGAAGAAAAATCCGTATGTTGCTTTGAATTTCTTAGGGGCGGGGTTTATCCCGCCCGCCATATTGGCTCCAGCGCAAGGAGCCTGATCCTGACCAAGCGTCAGCCCTGTTCATCCGGTTTTTGCCGCCCCCGGTGCTCGGCCAGGCCCAGCCAGACCGGCGCGGCCAGCACGGTGAGCCCCATGCCCACCACCCCCGGCCAACCCCAGTGGCCCCAGAGATAGCCGCCCAGGCTGATGCCCGCCGTGCCGCCCAGATAGTAGCAGAGCACGTAGAGGCTGTTGCCGCGGCCCTGGCTGTGGCGCAGGTGGCGGTTCAGGGCCCCGGCCGCGGCGGCGTGCACCGCGAAAAACCCCAGACAGACCCCGGCCATGGCCAGGAAGACCGCCGCGTAGTTGAGCCACAGGCTTAAACCCAGCGAGGCGGCCAGCACTCCGGCCCCGGCGCTGATGGTGGCCCCGGCCCCCCAGCGGTCGGCGGCGCGGCCGCCCAGGGGCGCGGCCACCATGCCCACCAAATAGGAGAGATACATCAGGGCGATGACCCGGGTGCTGGCCAGGAAGGGCGGCCCGGCCAGCAGGAAGGGCAGATAGTTGAAGACCGCGGCAAAGACCGAGAAGGCCAGGCCGATGATCCCGTAGATGCGCCGGATCTCCGGCCGCCGCAGCAGGTCCAGGAAGCCGTGACGGGGCTCGGCCTGGGCCGGGGGCGGGCCGGCCGGCGGCAGCCAGACCAGGGCCGCGGCCACGGCCAGGCCCACCAGCATTGCCGCCAGCACAAAGGACCAGCGCCAGAGCCCGGCCGGGAAGATCCAGCCGCCGAAGAGCCGGCCCAGCATGCCGCCGGCCACGGTGGCGGCCACGTAGGCGGCCATGACCCGGTTGAGCCGCGCCATGGGCAGGCTGCGCGAAAGGTGCGCGGCCAGGCAGGTGGTCACCGCCGGCAAGGCCAGGCCCTGCACCAGCCGGGCCGCGGCCAGGGCCGCGAAGCCGGGGGCCAGGGCGCAGCCCAGCCCGCCCAGGGCCAGCAGCAGGCCGCCGCCGATCAGCAGGGGCCGCGGGGCCAGGCGGTCGGCCAGCCAGCCCAGGGGCAGGTTGCCCAGGCCGAAGCCCAGGATGAAGAGCGAAACCGCCAGGGAGGCCTGGCCGGGGGTGAGGCCGAACTCGGCCTGGAGCACCGGCAGCACCGGCTGGGGCAGATAGATGTTGATGTAGCCCGTCACCACCAGGGTGAAGGTCAGGCCCTTCAGCCGCCGGTCGGCGGTTAGCTCGGCCCGGGCCGGGTCCGGCCGCCGCTTGCACCACGCCAACCTCATGCTTCGCCTTGCCTCTTGCCGTCGGACCGCGCCTCGGCCATGCCCAAATTCCGTGTCATTGAGCCTCGTTATCGCGAACAAGCTGCCTTAGTACCGATAATCCGAATAAGCTTGACGGTGGCGGAAAGGGGAGCTTAGATTTAGCTATTATGCAACAGGGCAACGACCCAGTGGGCTGAGCAAGGGGCGACCCGGCATTTTTCGGCCACCAGGCAGGTGGCGCCGGCCCCCGGGTCTAGAGGTTGCACACTCCCCCAGGGCCATGGGTTAGCTATATGCCTTTGGACAACTATCCCGAGTTGGAGTCCCCGGCCTGGCTTGACGCCTTTGCGGCTGCCGAGGCCGACAGCCGCTTCGCCAATCCCGAGGCCTGGGCCGAGTTCGAGGACCGCTTCGGCCCCGACTTTCCCCGCGAGGTGCTCTACCACCTCACCCGCAAGACCTTCGACCGCCAGCGCGCCCAAGACCACTGGCGCCTGGCCGTGGTCCACCGGCAGACCCTGAGCCGGGCCCTGGGCCGCGATGTGGGCTTGCGCACCGCCCTGGCCGATTACTTCATCAACATCGCCCCGGAAGTCAAGCAGCCCCTGCTGGTGGAATACCCCTTCCTGGCCCAAAAGGAGCAGAACGCCATCAGCGACGAGCTGACCGGCCTCTTTAACCGCCGTTTCTTCAACAACGTGCTGGCCAAGCAGGTGGCCGGGGCCCAGCGCTACCAGCAGTCGTTTTCGCTGCTGATGCTGGATGTGGACCGGTTCAAACGCTACAACGACCGCCTGGGCCACCCGGCCGGCGACCGCGCCCTGGCCGCGGTGGCCCGCCTGCTGCAAATGTGCTCGCGCGACATCGACTATGTGGTGCGCTACGGCGGCGAGGAGTTCACCATCATCCTGCCCCTGGCCAGCAAGGAGCAGGCCCTGGTGGTGGCCGAGCGCCACCGCAAGGCCATGACCAAGCACCGGTTCCCCGGCGGCGAGGGCCAGCCGGGCGGACGCCTGACGCTGAGCATCGGGGTGGCCACCTTCCCGGAGGACGCCTCCGACGCCCTGGGGCTCATCGCCAAGGCGGACATGGCCCTGTATGAGGCCAAGCGCCGGGGCCGCAACCGGGTGGAGGCCGCCGAGCCCGAACGGCGGCGGCACCCGCGCCTGGCCCTGAACGCACCGGCCAGCCTGCGCTACCTGGAGCGGGACCAGGAGCCGCTGGTGGCCCAGACCGTGGATCTGAGCCTGAGCGGGGTGGGGCTTCTGGCCTCGCACCCCCTGGAGCAGGGCCGGCCCCTGGAGCTGGTCATCGACCTGCCCCAGCACCAGGTGCGGGTGACGGTGCACGGCCAGGTGGTGCGGGTGACCACCGGGCCCAGCCAGGAGGGCGGATACGAGGTAGGCGTGGCGTTGGACAAGGCCAGCAGCAGCGGCCAGGAATACCGGGCGTTGCTGGAAAAAAGGCTGGGAACCCTGCAATAGGGCCGGCCGCTAGGTGCGTGTCGAAGAAAGCCATCCATGGCTTTCTCCTTCTGGAACTTGCCAAAAGTGAATTTTGGCAAGTTCTTGGAATGGCGCCAAAATTTAATTTGGCGCCATTCCGGGCGGGCCGTCCATGGCCAGCTCGGAAGCCTGTCGGAGGATTACTCCGACAGGCTCCTAGCCGGCGGCCGCGCCTGCCCGGCGCGCCCCGGATAAGCCAGGCGCACCTGCTATCAAACGACGCGCCCGCCCCCCCTCCGAAAAACCCCAGGCCAAACGGCGCCAGCCGTTTGGCCTCTGGCTTTTTAGGAGGCGGCGCTGGGGGAGCTCTATTAGGCCACTAATAGGGCTCCCCCAGTTGTCTTCTTCTTAATTCCCGCCGGCGGCGGCAAAGCCCAGGTCAAACGCCTGGAGGTTGGCCTCGAGGAAGCGGGGCTTGCTGTTTTGCTTGATCATCTTTTTGATGGACTTGACCGGCACCGGCAGGTTGCCGGCGGCAAACAGCGCGCCCAGCATGACCATGTTGAGGCTCAAGGGGTTCTTGGCCTGTTCGGCCAGGGCCTGGCCGTCGAAGGCCACGACGTTCTTCACCTTGCGGCGCACGTAGGCCATGGCGTCGTCGGGCTCGGGATAGGCGGCCTGGCCGATGGCCACGGTGAAGGGCGGCAGGGGGCGCAGGTTGCTGATGATCAGCGTGCCCTTATGGGCTTTGGTGAGGATGCGCAGGGTCTCCACCGGCTCGAAGCTGACGATGACATCGGCCTCGGCGTCGCTGACGATGGGGCTCATTGCCTCACCGATGATCACGGCGCTTTCCACCACGCCGCCGCGCTGGGCCATGCCGTGGATCTCGCTGACCACCACCGGCAGGCCGGCGTCCAGGGCCGCCTGGCCCAGCAGGTTGCTGGCCAGCAGGTTGCCCTGGCCGCCCACGCCCACGTTCACGATGCGCAGGGTCTGCATTTAAGCTTCCTCCTTAGCCTCGGCCTTGACCGGCAGGATGGCGTTCTCCGGGCAGATTTGGGCGCAGAGCGCGCAGCCGATGCACTGCAGGGGATTGATGCGCGCCTTGCCCTCCTCCACGAACATGGCCGGGCAGGCCACCTTCTTGATGCAGTCCAGGTGGCCCTTGCACTTGTCCAGGCGCACCTCGAAGGACTTCTTGGCCTTGGGGGCCACGCGGCGGGCGAAGAGCGGGCAGAGCTCCTGGCTGATGACCACGCTGACGCCCTCGAAATCCACAGCGGCCTTGACGGCCTCGATGGAGGCCTTGACCTTGAAGGGCTTGATGGTGGTGACGTGCTTGACCCCCAGGCCGCGCACCACGCCTTCCAGGTCGATATGGGTGGTGGGGTCGCCGATCTTGTCGGTGGCCACGCCGGGGTGGGGCTGGTGTCCGGTCATGGCGGTGGTGCCATTGTCCAGGATGACCAGGGTGAAGTTGTGGTTGTTGTGCACCGCGTTGACCAGGCCGGTGATGCCGGAGTGGAAGAAGGTGCTGTCGCCGATGAAGGCCACGACCTTCTGGCCGGTGGCGCGCGAAAGCCCGCCGGAGCTGGATACCGACGAGCCCATGCAGATGACGAAGTCGGCCATGCTGATGGGCGGCAACAGGCCCAGGGTGTAGCAGCCGATGTCGGTGGGGTAGATGGCCTCGTTGCCGGTGACCTGCTTGACCGCGTAGTAGGTGGCGCGGTGGGGGCAGCCGGGGCAGAGGTTGGGCGGCCGGCCGGGCAGGGCCGGCAGGTCCTTGAGGTCCAGGGGCTTGGTGGCCTTGAATTTCAGGCCGAAGTGGCGGCCGATGACCTCGCGCACCAGGCGGGGGTTGAACTCATAGGCCCGGCTGAAGAGCTTGTCGCCCTTGCCGGCGATCTTGGTCTTGACGCCGTTGGCCTGGGCCAGGGCCTTGGCCGCGTTCTCCACCAAGGGCTCCAGCTCCTCGACCACCAGCACCTTGTCGCAGCTCTTCAAGAATTTGAGGATCATCTTCTCGGGCAGCGGCCAGGACAGGCCCAGCTTGAGCACCTTGACCTTGCCCTGGGCTTCCAGGTCGGCCAGGGCGTCGGTCACGTAGTTGAAGCTGACCGCGCTGGTGATGACGCCCAGCTTGCCCTTGCCGGTGACGTAGTTGAGGTCGCTGGCCTCGCTGATGGCCTGGGCGGCCTCATAGACCTTGAGCAGCTTGAGGTGGAGCTGGCGGCTTACGGCCGGCACGGTGACGAAGCGGAAGGGATCCTTCTTGAACTCGGCTCGGGTCTTGACCTTGCCCAGCTTGGCGAACTTGACCGCCTCGCGGGCGTGGTTGACCCGGGTGGTGGTGCGCATGAGGACCGGCACGCCCAGTTGCTCGCTGAGGTCGAAACCGTACTTGGTCATCTCCTTCAGCTCGGCCGGGCCGGAGGGCTCCAGCATGGGCAGGCCGCTCAGGCGGGCGTAGTAGCGGTTGTCCTGCTCGTTCTGGCTGGAGAAAAGCGAGGGGTCGTCGGCGGTGAGGATCACCATGCCCGCGTTGACGCCGGTGTAGGCCAGGGTCATCAGGGGGTCGGCGGCCACGTTCATGCCCACGTGCTTCATGGTGCACAGGGTGCGCAGGCCGGCCACGGCCGCGCCGGCGGCGCATTCCAGGGCCACCTTCTCGTTGGTGGAGTACTCGAAGTAGTACTGCACCGCCTCCGGATCGCCCTTGCGCAGGCGGTAGAGGGTGTCCGGCACCTCCGAGGATGGCGTGCCCGGATAGCAGGTGGCAAAGGCCATCCCCGCTTCCAGGGCCCCGCGCACGATGGCCTCGTTGCCAAGGAGCAACTCGGTCTTGCCGCCACCAGGGGTCAGGAGCTTATCCATGCTTGCCTCTCCAACCGTGGTTTCCGAAGACAGGTCCCGCTCGGGCCGGCCCCGCGCGGCGCGCCCGCCGCGCCCTGACCGGCCACCCAATAGTTACAAAAAAGCTATAACGTAACTGTAGATTTTTTAGCCGCCGGGGGTCCCTGCTGTCAAGGATAAAAACCGGTTAGGCCCTGGTGCGCATGCGCCGGAGGGTGCAAACGCCGGCTGCGGCCGGTGGTCAGCCCCGGGCCAGCAGGTCGCGCAGGGCCTGGCTGGCCCGGTCCACCTGGTCGTCGCTGAGCCCCGCGCCCGAGGGCAGATAAAGACCGCGGCGGCCGGCCTCGGCGCTGACCGGGAAATGGCCGCGCAGATCGGGCAGGCCGGGCTTCTGGCCGCTGTAGAGCGGCTGCTCGTGCATGGGCAGGAAAAAGGCCCGGCTGTCCACGCCCCGCTCCTTGAGCCGGACCATGAACCCGTCGCGGTCGCTGCCCGCGGGCAGGAGCAGGCAGTACATCCACATCACCGGCTGGGCGTGGGCGCGGTGGCGGCCCCAGTAGAGGGTGATCTGGCCGAGGTCGCCCAGGTTGCGGTTGTAGCGGTCGCCGATGGCCGCCTTGCGGGCCTTGGTGGCAGCGAGCCGCTCCAACTGGGCCAGGCCCAGGGCGGCCTGCATATTGGTCAGGCGGTAGTTGAAGCCGAATTCGAAATGCTCGAAGCGGCGCGGGCCGTGGGCCAGGTTGCGCAAGAGGCGCAGTCGGCGGGCCAGGTCCGCGTCATCGGTGACCACCATGCCGCCCTCGCCGGTGGTGATGAGCTTGTTGGCGAAAAAGCTGAAGCAGCCCATGTGGCCGATGCCGCCCAGGGGCCGCTCTTTGTAGCCGCCGCCGTGCACCTGGGCCGCGTCCTCGATCACGTAAAGGCCGTGGGCCTGGGCCAGGTCCATGATGGGGTCCATGTCGGCCGGGTGGCCGTACATGTGCACCGGCATGATGGCCTTGGTGCGCGGGGTGATGGCCCGGGCCACGGCGGCCGGGTCCAGGCACAGGGTGTCGGGCTCCACGTCCACCAGCACCGGCGTGGCCCCGGCGGCCACGATGCTGTTGGCGGTGCTGATGATGGAGAATGAGGGGCAGATCACCTCGTCGCCGGGGCGCAGGTCCAGGGCGGCGCAGGCCAGGTGCAGGGCCGCGGTGCCGTTGGCGCAGGCCACGCCGTGGGCCACGTTGCACAGGGCGGCCATGCCGGCCTCGAAGCGGGCCAGGTAGTCGCCGGCCGAGCTGATCCAGCCGCTGGTTACGCAGTCGTTGACATAGGCCGCCTCGTTGCCGGCCAACAGCGGCTCGCTGACCGGGATGAACTCGGGCATGGCCCCTAGGCCTCCAGCAGGCGCTTGTCGCCCGCGCCCAGGTAGGGCCCCTGCTTCACCTCGATCATCTGGCAGCGCTCCAGGACCGTGAAGCCGTGGGCCCCGCCGTTCAGGAGCACCACGTCGCCCGGCCCCAAGGTCACCTGGTCCAGGGGGGAGCCGTCCTCGCGCATCAGGTCCACCCGCAGGCGGCCGGACCGGATGACCAGCACCTCGCCGGTCAGCTCCACCGTGCGCGGGGAGGCGTTGTGCATGTGGGCCTTGATGCGGTGGCCGTCGGCATGGTCCATGTAGGCCAGTTGCTGGCCCATGTCCGGCGTGGTCAGGAAATGCGCGCCCGCGCCCAGGTCGGCGTCCCGGCGCAGCACCAGGGCGATCAGGCGGCCCTGATCCTCGTAGCGTTCCACCATGTTGTCGTGCAAACCCCACCTCGCAAGGCTGACAGGCGTTGGCCAGGGCCGGGGCCCAGCCCCGGCGGCAGGAAGGATTATAGTCTCCGGGGCGGGAACTTGTCCACAGCCGGCTGAGCGGGCCTAAGCCGCCGCCCTGGTTGACAAGTCCCGGCCGGCGCTGCCGGTCAAGGGGCCGGCTTTGTCACCCCAGGGTCAATCCGCCGCCAAGAGACCCTTCCCCCCGGCCCGCCCGCGCGTATAGAATTGGTGGACGGACATCCGCCCGCACGCCCAGCCAGGAGGTCGCCATGGCCGGTCCCTATCTTTCCACCGTGTGCCTCAACGACGGCCGCGAGGTCTGCGTAAAATGGCTGGCCCCCGGCGATTTGCCGGCGGTGCTGGAGTTCGTGGCCGGCCTGGACGAGGCCGACCTATCCTACCTGAACCAGGATCTCAAGGACATCCCGGCCATGAGCAACCGCCTGGAGCGCCTGGACGAGGGCCGCCTGCGGGTGCTGGCCGCCTTTGATCCGGAGAACGGCGACCGCATGACCGGCTATGCCTACCTGATGTGTGGGCTATGGGCCGCGGCCCACCGCGCGGCGGTGGAATGCTTCCTGCTGCCCGCCTACCGCGACCTTGGCCTGGGCTCCACCCTGCTGCGCGAGGTGGCCGCCGCGGCCAAGGCCGCCGGGCTGATGCAGCTCCAGGCCGAGATCCACGTAGATAAAAAAGAGCACATCGCCGCCTTCAAGCGCCTGGGCTTCGAACTCAAGGCCATTCTGGAGGATTACCGGGTGGACCGGCACGGCCGGCCCTATGACGTGATTATCCTACTCAAACGCTTGCGCTACCCCTCGACCCAGGATTTTTTATACAAATATTAGAACCAGTTGACCTGATGTTGTGCAACGGGATTGACTTGTGGCGCTTCCGGGATTAATGTGAGCCCGGTTGCACAAGTGATAACCTACACAAGCTAAGGGATGGCCATGGCCAAGATCCTCATTATTGACGACGACGCCGACTACACCCTGGCGACCAAAGCCATCTTGCAGGCGGCCGGCCACCAGGTCGTCACCGCCGCCGATGGCAAAAAAGGCCTGGAGGCGATCAAGTCCGAGGACCCCGACCTTATCGTCCTGGACATAATGATGGACTCGGTCTACGAGGGCTTCTCGGTCACCACCACCCTGCGGGGCACGCCCGAGTTCATGGATTTCCGCGACATTCCGGTTTTGATGTGCTCGGCGGTCAAGAACCTGGCCGGGGAGCGCTTCACCCTGCCCCCCGAGGCCAAGCTGGCCCAGGGCGACGAATACCTGGACAAGCCTTTTACCGCCGAAGTTCTCTTGAAAAAGGTCAACAAGCTGCTGGCGGACTGACCGGACCAGGCACGGGCCCAAGCCTGACGCCCCGCCGGCCCGCTCCGGCGGCGGCAGCGGCCGGGCGCGGATAATTCCAAGCGAAGAGATAGGTTTCCCATGCCCCTGCGCTCCACCAAGCCCCACATCCTGGCCATCGACGACGACGAGGTGGCGCGCGAATCGGCTCAGGTGCTGCTTTCGCGCTGGGGCTATCGGGTCAGCCTGGCCGAGGCCGGCGAAAAGGGCCTGCACCTGCTGCGCCAGGACCCGCCGGACCTGATCCTGGTGGACTTGCAGATGCCCGGCATCAGCGGGTTGGAGGTGCTGGCCGGCGCGCGGGAGTTCGACCCGGCCATCGTCTGCGTCATGGTCACCGGCCACGCCACCCTGCAATCTGCCGTGGACGCCATGAAACAGGGGGCCTACGACTTCTTGCCCAAGCCCTTCAGCCCCAACGAGCTCAAGCACGTGGTGGCCCGGGGCCTGGAGCGGCGTTTCCTGGAGCTGGAGTTCAAGGAGCTGCGCGAAGAAAAGGCCCGCATGGAGGCCAACTTCGTGACGCTGGTCAGCCACCAGATGCGCTCGCCGCTGGCCGCCGTGCGCCAGCTCATGGAGGTGGTGGTCACCGAGAGCCTGGGACCCATGCCGCCGGCCTACCGTGAGATGGTGGGCCGGGCGGTGAGCCGCCTGGACGACCTGCTCCACTCCCTCAACGCCTGGCTGGCCATGAGCCGCCTGGCCGAGTCCGGCATTGCCGAGCGCCGCCAGCCCACCGGCCTCAAGGGCCTCATGGCCGAGTTGGCCCAGCGCGCGGCAGTGGACGCCGAGGCGGCCGGCCAGACCCTGGCGGTGGAGGAAGACCCGGCCGGCGACGTGGAGATCTCGGTGGACCGCGAGACCCTTTTGGAGGCGCTCTACAACCTGGCCAGCAACGCGGTGAAATACAACCGCGCCGGCGGCCAGGTCACCCTGGCCAGCCGGGTGGGGCCCTTCCAGGTGGATATCACGGTCTCCGACCAGGGGCCGGGCATCCCCGAGGCCGAGCAACCTTTTATCTTCGACGACTTTTTCCGTTCCAAAAGCCCGGAGCTCAAGGGCAAGCCGGGCACGGGCCTGGGCCTGGCCATCGCCCGGCGGGTGGTCAAGGCCCACCGCGGCGAGATAACCGTGCAGTCGGCTCCGGGCCGGGGCGCCATCTTCACGGCGTCCCTGCCCCGCTGAGGCCGGCGCGGCGGTTGCGGGAAGTTTTCTTGGGGGGCCTGGGGCCCCATGCCGAGGCGAGAGCCCCGGCGACGGCGCCGGCAGCGGGTCCGGCGGCCGCGCAGGGGCTGGAATGCATCTGTCTGAAGGAGTCATTAACCGGCCGGGGCGAAGCGGTCCCCGGTCCAGGTTGCGGCCCTCCGCGAGCTAGGAGTAACCCCGCATGAGCATCGGAAACTGGTTCAAAGGCGTTCGCTTGCCACGGGGCTCGGCCTTCGGCCCCCCCACCCCCCTGCCCCCGCCCGGCCGGCTGTACGTGCCCCTGCGGCAGCACCGGGGCGCGCTGTGCCAGGCCCAGGTGGAGCCGGGCCAGGGCGTGGGCATGGGGCAGATCGTGGGCAGTTCGGAGGAGTTCGAGGCCGCGGTGGTGCTCAGCCCGGTGAGCGGCACGGTGGAATCCATCCGCAACTTCGCCGACCCGGCCGGCCAGCCGGTGCCCACGGTGGTCATCGACAATGACGGCCAGGACGCGTGGGCCCCGCCCGCGGGCGAGGTGCGGCCCCCCCTGGCCGACCTGGCCGAAGTGGCCAAGGCCCGGCCCAGCCGGCTGCTGCGGCGCATCCGCGAGGCCGGCCTGGTGCGCGCGGCCAGCCAGGGCCTGCCCCTGCACGTGGACCTCTCGCCACCCATGGCCCCCCGCGCCTACCTGTTCATGACCGGCATCCCGGTGGTGCGCCCCATCGACACCCTGATCATCCGGGCCCTGGACGCCGACCCGCCGGTCTGCCCCAACCAGGCGGCCCTGGCCGGCCTGACCACGGCCGAGCTGGATCTGGGCGTGGCCGCCCTGAAGCGCATCAGCGGGGCGGAGCGGGTCATCCTGGCCCTGCCCGCCGGCCAGGCCGCAGGCGAGCTGGTCACCCTGGCCCGCCTGCGCGAGTGGGAGGTCAGCCCCCGGAGCCAGACCCACTACCCCTTCTGCAACGACAACCTGCTGGTGCAGGCCCTGACCGGCCGCGAGGTGCCCACCCCCTACGGCGAACCCCGGGACGTGGGCGTGGTGGTGATGCCGCTCATCAGCGCCCTGGACGTGGGCCGGGTGCTGATGACCGCCAAGCCGATGCTGGAGCGCACCTTCGTGGTGGCCGGCGACGTGGCCAAGCCCCAGGCCTTCAGCGTGCGCCTGGGAACCCCCATCGAGGAGACGGTCAAGGCGGCCGGCGGCGGCGTGGGCGGCGCGGGCAAGCTGATCGTGGGCGGGCCCATGATGGGCTTCGCCCATTTCGACAGCCTGACCCCGGTGACCAAGGAGACCGAGGGCGTCTTCCTGCAGGCCGGCGAGCACGTCAGGCGCTTCAACGACCACCCCTGCATCCACTGCGGACGCTGCGTGGCCGCCTGCCCGGTGGACCTGGTGCCCTCGGAGCTGGGCAAGCTCTGCGAGTTCAACCGCTTTGAGGAGGCGGCCGAGGCCGACCTGTTCCATTGCATCGAGTGCGGCTGCTGCGCCTATGTCTGTCCAGCCCGCCGGCCGATGGTCCACTTCTTCCGCTATGGCAAGAGCGAGGTTCTGGCCAGGAGGATGGAAGAATGAACGCCAAGCTTCTGACCGTATCCACCAGCCCCCACTGGCTGGGGCGGACCACCATCCGCTCCATGCACGTGGAGTTCATGGCCGCCCTGCTGCCGGCCGTGTTCACCGGCTTCTACTACTTCGGATTCCCCGGCCTCAGCGTGGTGGTGCTGGCCATGGCCTCGGCGCTCATCACCGAGGTGATCTGCGTGCGGGTGACCAACCTGCCCAACCGGGTGGAAGACCTGCACGCGGTGCTGCTGGGCCTCCTGCTGGGCCTGATCCTGCCGGCCGGGGCGCCCTGGTGGCTGCCCATCGTGGGCGGCGCGCTCGCCATCATCTTGGGCAAGATGGTCTTCGGCGGCCTGGGCAACTACCCCATGCATCCGGTGCTGGTGGCCTGGGTGGCCCTCTCCCTCTCCTGGCCCGAGCACATGAACGCCTACTACGCCCCGGTGGCCCTGGGCAGCGGCGGCGACTTCTCCGTCACCGAGACCCCGCTGATGGCGCTGAAGAACGACATCGGCAGCCTGGAAATCTTCGAGCTGGCCGACCTGTGGGTGGGCAACGCGCCCGGCGCCATCGGCGCCACCGGCAGCCTGGCCTTGATCGCCGGCGGCATCTACCTGATGCTGCGCCGCCTGGTCCCCTGGCAGATTCCGGTGGGCGTGATCCTGGGGGCGGTGCTGATGTCCATCGTGGCCGCCTACACCGACGCCCGCATCATGGAGCTGGGCATGGAGGGCCTGGCCGCCAACCTCAAGGTGGCCTGGTTCCACCTGGCCACCGGCGGCCTGTTGATCGCGGCCTTCTTCCTGGCCCCGGAGCCGGTGAGCAGCCCGGTGACCCCCTGGGGCACCTTCCTGTTCGGCCTGGGCGTGGGCGTCATGACCATCATCGTGCGCACCTGGGGTTCCTGGCCGGACGGCGCCTTCTACGGCGTGCTGCTGATGAACACTGTCACCCCGCTCCTGGACCGCATCCGGCCCAAGGTGCTGGGCAAGGTCGTGGGCGGCAACGCCTAGGCGCCACGGGAGGCTTAAGCAATGAAAGAAATCGCCAAGCTGGTGGTGGTGCTGGGCCTGATCTGCGGCATAAGCGGCTTCGTGCTGGCCTATGTCAAGGACCTGACCAAGGGGCCCATTGAGTACGCCAAGATCAAGAACGTCAAGGAGCCCGCGGTCAAGGCGGTGCTCGGCGGCTATGACAACGATCCCATCAAGGACCGCATCTCCTTCCCGGTGGGCGCCGACAAGTACGGCCGTCCGCTGTCCTTGGTGGTCTTCCCGGCCAAAAAGGGCGGCAAGACCTTTGCGGTGGCCTTCGAGTCCAGCGGCAACGGCTACAAGGGGCCCATCGGGGTCATGGTGGGCATCGACGTGGACGCCAACAAGCTCACCGGCATCTCGGTGGTGGGCCACACGGAGACGCCGGGCCTGGGCGCGCGCATCTTGGAGACTTCGTTCACCGACCCCTTCAAAGGTCAGTCGCTGGAAAAGGACCTGGGCAAGGACAACATCCAGGCGCTCTCCGGAGCCACGCTATCGACCAACGGCGTGTTGGCCGCGGTTAACGCCGCCCGCGAGACCCTGGCCAAGCACCGCGACAAGATGGTCAATTAGGAGGCGGCCATGTCACTCATGAAAGAGTTCACCAAAGGTTTCTGGGACCTGCTGCCGCCGTTCAGGCTGGTGCTGGGCCTCTGCCCCACCCTGGCCGTCACCACCAGCGCCGAGAACGGCATGGGCATGGGACTGGCCACCGCCTTCGTGCTGGCCTGCTCCAACATGCTCATCAGCGCCCTGCGCAAGATCATCCCCGACAAGGTGCGCATCGCCGCCTTCATCGTGGTGGTGGCCACCTTCGTGGTCGTGGTCGAGCTGACCATGCAGGCCTACTTCTACGCGCTCTACGTCAAGCTGGGCATCTTCATCCCCCTGATCGTGGTCAACTGCATCCCGCTGGGCCGGGCCGAGGCCTTCGCCAGCAACCACGGGGTGCTGGATTCGGCCGCCGACGGACTGGGCATCGGCCTGGGCTTCGCGCTGAGCCTCTTCGCCCTGGGCACCGTGCGCGAGATCTTCGGCGCGGGCGCCTTCTGGGGCGTCAACATCATGTGGAGCGGCTACGAGCCCATGGGCTTCCTGCTCAAGGCCCCCGGAGCCTTCGTCTGCCTGGGCCTGATGCTGGCGGGCATCAACACCATCAGCGCGGTGTTGAACCGGCGCAAGCTGGCGGCCCTGCGCCAGGGCTCCGCCGCCGCCGAGGTCGTCCCGGCCCAGGCCTAGAACGCTTGATGCCCGGTGGATCGGCCGGGCAGGGAGATAGCAATGAGCTTCGGCGACTACCTGCTCTTCATCGTCGGCGCGGTGTTGGTCAACAACATCCTGCTGGCCCAGTTCCTGGGAAACTGCCCCTTCCTGGGCGTGAGCAAACGCATGGACACCGCCACCGGCATGTCCATGGCGGTCATCTTCGTCATCACCATGGCCGGGGCCTGCACCTGGCTGGTGCAATACTTCATCCTGATCCCCTTCAACATCGAGTATCTGCAGACGATCTTCTTCATCCTGGTCATCGCGGCCCTGGTGCAGTTGGTGGAAATCATCATGCAGAAAACGGTGCCGGCCCTGTACCGGGCCCTGGGCATCTACCTGCCGCTGATCACCACCAACTGCGCGGTGCTGGGCGTGGCCATCATCAACATCCAGAAGGAGTTCGACTTCCTGCAGATGCTGGTCTTCTCCTTTGCCTCTGCCTGCGGCTACGGCCTGGCCCTGGTGCTCTTCGCCGGCATCCGCGAGCGCTTCGCCCTGGCCCGCATCCCGGCAGTGTTCGAAGGCACGGCCCTGGGCCTGGTGACGGCCGGCTTCATGTCCCTGGCCTTCTCCGGCTTCGCCGGCCTGGTGGGCCACTAGGCCCGGCGGCCCGCGGGGCCCGTAGGTGAGGCGGCTGCATAAACCTTCTCATGTCGGGGAGTCCATGCTCCCCTGGGGAGAGTAAGCATATGTTGGTGGAAGGAATCGCCCTGGGCGGCCTGGGACTGGTGGCGGCGCTGGGCTTGGGCGTGGCGGCCAAGGTGTTCTACGTCGAGCGCGACCCCCTGGTGGAGGCCATCGAAAAGGCCCTGCCCGGCGCCAACTGCGGCGGCTGCGGTTTCGCCGGCTGTTCGTCGGCGGCCCTGGCCATCGCCGCGGGCAAGGCCGCGCCCAACGTCTGCGTGGGCGGCGGCCCCGAGGTGGGCGTGGCCGTGGCGGCCATCCTGGGCGTGGAGGCCGGCTTCCGCGAGCCCCAGATCGCCCGGCCCGGCTGCACCTACGGCGTGGACAAGGCCGACCTTAAATACAGCTACGACGGCGTCAACGACTGCCGGGCCGCGGTGCTCCTGGCCGGCGGGCCCAAGGTCTGCGACATTGGCTGCATCGGCCTGGGCTCCTGCGCCAAGGCCTGCCCCTTCGGGGCCATCACCATCGGCGCGGACAACCTGCCCCACGTGGACCCGCTTTTGTGCACCGGCTGCGGCACCTGCGAGCGGGTCTGCCCCAAGGACATCATCGTCCTGTCCAACACCACCGCGCGCATCCTGGGCTTCAACTCCCTGAAGGAGTGCCTGGCCCCCTGCCAGAGCACCTGCCCGGCCCAGATCGACATCCCGGCCTACATCAAGGCCATCGGCGAGGGGCGTTTCGAGGACGCGGTCAACGTCATCAAGGAGCACAACCCCCTGCCCCTGGTCTGCGGCCGCGTCTGCCCGCATCCCTGCGAGAGCGCCTGCCGCCGCGGCCTGGCTGGCGAGGCGGTGAACATCAACCACCTCAAGCGCTTCGCGGCCGACTACGAATTGCACTCCGGCCGTCACATCCAGCCCTTCTGCATGCCCAAGAACGGCCGCAAGGTGGCCGTGGTGGGCGGCGGCCCCGCCGGCCTGACCACGGCCTACTACCTGGCCCGCCTGGGCTACAGCCCCACCATCTTCGAGGCCATGCCCAAGATGGGCGGCATGACCCGCTACGGCATCCCGGAGTACCGCCTGCCCAAGGCCATCCTGGATTGGGAGATCGAGGGCATCCTGGAGCTGGGCGTGGAAGCCAGGCTCAACCAGGCCATGGGCAAGGACTTCACCCTGGCCAGCCTGCGCGAGGAGGGCTTCGAGGCCATCTTCATGGGCGTGGGCGCCTGGGGCTCGCGCAACCTGGGCGTGGAGGGCGAGGAGCTTTCCGGAGTGCTGCCCGGCACCAGCATGCTCATCAACCGCGGCCTGGACAAGGCCACCCCGGTGGGCGAGAAGGTGGTCATCATCGGCGGCGGCAACACCGCCATCGACTGCGCGCGCACCTGCTGGCGCCTGGGGGCCAAGGAAGTGACCGTTCTCTACCGCCGCTCCCGCTCGGAGATGCCCGCCAACGACATCGAGGTGGAGGAGGCCGAGAAGGAAGGCGTGAAGTTCCACTTCCTGGCCGCGCCCACCAAGCTGGTCGGCAAGAACGGCAAGCTCGCCGGGCTTGAGTTCCTGAAAATGGAGCTGGGCGAGCCCGACGCCTCCGGCCGCCGCCGGCCGGTGCCCGTGGCCGGCTCGGAGACCGTGCTGGAGGTGGACAACGTCATCGCGGCCATCGGACAGTTCCCGGATCTCACCTTCATGGACGCCGACGACGGGGCCAAGGCGGTGGAGCGCACCAAGTGGTCCACCATCAAGGCCGACGAGCAGGTGGCCGTCACCAACATCCCCGGCGTCTTTGCCGGCGGCGACGACGTGCTGGGCGCGGCCACGGTGGTGCAGGCCATCGGCATGGGGCGCAAGGCGGCCCGGGCCATCCACCTCTACCTCACCGGCCAGGACCCGTCCATCGACCCCTTCTGGGTGAAGAGCCCCAAGCAGGTGACCACCCTGAAGGAGCTGGCCAATCCCCCGGCCCCGGGCCAGCGGGTGAGGATGCCCGAGCTGCACGTGCCCGAGCGGGCCGGCAGCTTCGCCGAGGTGGAGCTGGGGCTCACCGCGGAAATGGCGCGCCGGGAATCCCAGCGCTGCCTGCAGTGCGGACTGATCTGCTACCGCCGCGAGGGCCAGGCCGGTTCGGCCTGCGCCTCCTGCGCCAAGTGAGGGAGGAAACCATGCAACCCAAAATCGACCGCCGCGCCTTCCTCAAGCTGGCTGGCTGCGCCGGCGTGGCCTCGGCCCTGCCCCTGGTCTCGCCCGCCCTGGGCCTGGCCTCCCTGGGCCGCGGCCTCAAGGTGGCCCAGGAAGCCCGCATGCTCATGGGCACCGTGGTGGCCGTGACGGTGGTGGACGCGAGCGCCGCCAAGGCCCAGGCCGGCCTGGAAGCCGCCTTCGCCCGCATGGCCGCCCTGACGCCCATCTTTGACCGCCACCAGGCCGGCGGGCCGGTGGCCCAGCTCAACGCCGAGGGGCGGCTCAATCACCTGACCCCGGAGCTGACCGGGGTGCTGGGCCTGGCCCAGCGGGTGCACCAGGACACCAACGGCGCCTTCGACGTTACCGTGGCCCCGGTGCTGGACGCCTATCGCGCGAGCTTCGCCCAAAGCGGCCGGCCGCCGGCCGCCTCCGTGCTGGAGCATGCCATGGCCGCCATCGGCGGGCTGCGCGTGGACGGCTCGGGCCTGGTCTTCACCGCCGCGGGCGCGGGCGTCACCCTGGACGGCCTGGCCAAGGGCTGGATCGCCGACCAGGGCCTGGCCGTCCTGCGCGCGGCCGGCGTCACCCGGGCGCTGATCAATGCCGGCGGCGACATCGCGGCCCTGGGCCAGCGCGGCGAGGGCCAGCCCTGGCGGGTGGCCGTCTCCGACCCCCACGACCCGCTCAAGGCCAAGGTGGTGGTGAAGCTCAATGGCGGAGCCATCGCAACATCCGGTAATTATGAGGTTTTCTTTGACAAAGACCAGCTTTACCACCACATAATCGATCCCCAGGCCGGCCGCAGCCCGCGCACCGACGTCAGCGTCAGCGTGCGCGCGCCCCAGGCCGCCCTGGCCGACGCGCTGTCCACGGCCTGCTTCGTGATGCATCCGCCCCAGGCCATGGCCTACCTCAAGTCGCGCGGCCTGACCGGCATGATCCTGACCCGTCAGGGTCAGCGTTTGCAGAGCGAGGGCTTCACCGCCGCCTAGGCGGCCGGGCCCGGCCCGGACCAGCCCCGCTGATTGTCGCCAACACCCTGCCTGCCCTCTGGCCCGGCGGCCCCCAGCCGCCGGGCATTCTTTTGCACGTTTTACACAAAAAGCGCTCAACGTAACCACCTATTTTAAATACCATATCACGTGGAGACTGTTACGAGCCGGAACGAAATTGCATTCCAATCGTAATCCCACCCTAGGTATTTTTTCGCTACTATTTAGGCATCAACTACGGGCCGCTCATGTCGAGGAGTAGCGGCCCCCAGACCCGGAGAGAGGGAATCATGCGAAGCTGGAAAGCAATGATGAGGCATCAGTCCATGTTCACCGCGTATACGCACACCAATACATGGGGGACACAAGATGGGAAGGTTCAACCCCGCACATAGTTTCAAACCCTACCAATTGCCCAAGCCGCCGGCCGGCAAACAGGACCCCACCACCAACTGGTGGATGAACCTGATGCTCGGCTGCCTGGTCCTGGGAGTGGCCAACTTCACTTCAGCCTTTATCTCTGCCCCTGATTTCAAGCGCCGAATCGTCCTCATCGCCTGCTTCCTGATCTATTCCGTGCTGTTCAGCCGCTTCTTCTTCGGCAACCTCAACTTCATCCGCTCCGAGTTGGCCTACCTCAACCACCTGCACGCCTCTGCCGGTCAGCAGCGCGACTGGGCCCGGTATGTCTTCTGGCGCAAGGCCTCCTTGCAGTTCGTGCTCATGGGCACCGGCGTGTCTTTCGCGGTCCTGGGCTGCTCATGGTCCAACATCGGTCTTTTCTGGGTCGTGTGCTGCCTCTTCCTGACCTGGGCGGTGGTCTCCCTGGGGTGGCTGCTTGCCTTGGTCAAGTCAGAACATCTCTGCCAATGGCTCAGCCGGGGGACCAGCCGCAGCAAAGCGCGCAAGCCCGCACACCTGGAGCCGCCGACCCACTTCAAGACCTTGACTTACTGGTTCTGCAACAACCTGGGAGCGTTGTTCGCCATGGCCTGCCTGCTGCTCCCCAATTTGTGGGGACTCGCTTGCGATGAGTTGACGACCTTCCAAGCGGTGTCGGTTCTGGGCCTAAACTCCTTCCTGGACTACAAAAACACGCTGTAACCGGGCCGAAGCGCTCGACCCGGCCAGGTCCCAGCGCCAGGCAACCCTCGGCAGCCTGGCGCCTGCGGCCCTTGCCGTTCTCCTATTTAGTGCCTATGTTATTGGGAAAGGAGGTTCGCCATGCCCGACAACAAGCTAAATGCAGGCGTATTGAGCCTGAAGCAGGTGTTGGATCTGGTGGGCCTGCCTCCCCGCCTGGAGTTGGTCAAGGACGGCCTGGACGTGCCGGCGGGGCTTTACCGCTCCCTGGTGCTGCGAATGGCGCGGCAATACCTGGGGGTGGTGGGCCTGGACCTGCGCGAGGTCGGCGACGAGAACTACCAGGTGGAATTGGCGCCGGGGGCCGAATGGCGCGACGTGGCCTACGCCCTGGCCCACTGGGCCAATGTGAAGCAGGACCGCCTGGTCTACCAGAGCGAAGAGGAGTTGCTGCGCCGGGGTCCCTGGGGCGATGAGCGCCAGTTCG
>JAZDHW010000023.1:0-5724 GCA_043805555.1 Pseudomonadota bacterium | reverse complement strand
GCTCCTAGGCGGGCCATGGATGGCCCGCCAAATTGGTAGCCCCCAACGGGGGCGAGCAATTTGCGTAACTTGCCGGAATTCACTTCCGGCAAGTTAGCGTCGGGAAAAGCCATGGACGGCTTTTTCCGACAGACACCTAGGAGGTAATAAGTGAACGAAGCCGGCACCCAGGTCCTGGCCCTCAACCATTCCCGCCACGGCGGCGAGCGCCTGCGCGAGCTGGTGGCCTCCGCGCCCCTGGCCCGCCTGGCCGGGCTGGAGTCCTCGCCCGAGGCCTTCGAGCGCAAGGCGGTGCAGCTCCAGCCCGAGATCCTGCTCGTGGAATACGCCTGCGAGCAGGCCGGCCTGAACGACCTGCTGGAGCGCCTGCGCCGTTCGGTGCCGCGCGGGGCCCTGGTGGCCTGGTCGGCCAGCAAGGAGCCCGAGGACATCCTCCGGGCCATGCGCCTGGGCGCGCGCGAATACCTGGTGGAGCCGGCCGCGGCCCAGGCCTTCAACGAGGCCGTGCTGCGCCTGGTGCGCCAGGGCGCGGCCTCCCAGCCGGCCGGCAAGCTCATCGCGCTCCTTGGCGTCAAGGGCGGGGTGGGCACCAGCCACCTGGCCGTGAACCTGGCCTGGACCATGAGCCACGCCCTGGGGCTGCGGGTGGCCCTGGCCGACCTGGACCTCAGCGGCGGCGACCTGGCCACGCTGCTGGACCTGCAACCCAGCCGCGATCTCTCCGACGTGGCCACCGAGTTCAACCGCCTGGACGCGGTGCTCATGGACAGCCTGCTCACCGAGGTCGGGCCGGGCCTGCGCCTGCTGGCCGCGCCGCCGGACCCGGTGGTGGCCGAGGGCGTGGGGCCGGAGCACCTGAGCCGGGCGCTGGGCCATTTGGCCGACTCCCACGCGGTGGTGCTGCTGGACTTGAGCAACCGCCTGGACGAGGTGACGCTCACCGCCCTGGACCGGGCCGACCTGGTGGTGCTGGTGGTGGAGCCCACGGTGGTGGGTCTGGAGCGCACCCGGCGCTTGCAGCACCTGGCCGAGCGCCTGGGCCTCGGCCAGGCCAAGCTGGCCATGGTGGTCAACCGCGACGGGGCCCGGGGCTGCGTGCCCCGGGGCGAGATCGAGCGCATCCTGGGCCGCAGCGTGCTGGCATATTTGCCCAACGACAGCCAGACCATCCTGGAGGCGGGCAACGCCGGCCGGCCGGTGGTCAACCACTGGCCCCGGGCCAAGTGGTCCAAGGCGGTGGCGGCGCTGGCCAAGACGCTCTGCAACGGCCACCACGCCCAGGGGGAGGCGGTGCAATGAACCTGCGCGACCGCCTGGCGGTGAGCGGGGGCCTGGCCCTGGTGCGTAACGAGTCGCCGGCCGACGACGAGCGCGAGCGCGCCTTCCAGGAGCTCAAGGCCCGGGTGCACTACCAGGTCATCGACCGCCTGGACCTGACCGTGCTGAGCGCCGCGCCCACCGCACAGACCGAGAAGGATCTGACCAGCGCCATCCGCCTGATCATCGACGGCCAGCCCGATCCGCTCAGCCAGGCCGAGCGCGAGAACCTGGTGCGCGAGATCAAGAACGAGGTGCTGGGCCTGGGCCCCCTGGAGCCCCTGCTCAGCGACCCCGGCATCAGCGACATCCTGGTCAACGGGCCCAACCGGGTCTACGTGGAGCGCGGCGGCCGTTTGCAGCGGGTCAACGTGCGTTTTCGGGACGACAACCACCTGCTCAAGATCATCGACAAGATCGCCACCGGCGTGGGCCGGCGCATCGACGAATCCTCGCCCATGGTGGACGCCCGCCTGCCCGACGGCAGCCGGGTCAACGCCATCATCCCGCCGCTCACCCTGGACGGCCCCTCGCTGTCCATTCGCAAGTTCGCGGTGGATCCGCTGAAGGTGGACGACCTCATCCGCATCGGCACCATCACCCCGGCCGCGGCCCGGCTGATGGAGGCCGTGGTCAAGAGCCGGCTCAACGTCATCATCAGCGGCGGCACCGGCACCGGCAAGACCACCTTCCTCAACGTGATGAGCGGCTACATCCCCCGCCACGAGCGCATCGTCACCATCGAGGACTCGGCCGAGCTGCAATTGCAGCAGGACCACGTGGTGCGCCTGGAGACCCGGCCTTGCAACATCGAGGGCCACGGCGAGGTGACCCTGCGCGACCTGGTGCGCAACGCCCTGCGCATGCGGCCCGACCGCATCGTGGTGGGCGAGGTGCGCGGCGGCGAGGCCCTGGACATGATGCAGGCCATGAACACCGGCCACGACGGCAGCCTGACCACGGTCCACGCCAACAGCCCCCGCGACGCCCTGTCGCGCCTGGAGACCATGATGTCCATGGCCGGCCTGGAGATACCCGACAAGGCCATCCGCCAGCAGGTGGCCAGCGCGGTTAACATCGTCATCCAGTTGGCCCGGCTCTCCGACGGCAGCCGCCGGCTGATGAGCCTGAGCGAGATCACCGGCACCGAGGGCGACACCATCAGCATGCAGGAGATCTTCCGCTACACCCAGACCGGCGTGGACGAGCGCGGCCGGGTCATCGGGCGTTTCGGCCCCACCGGCATCCGGCCCCGCTGCGCCGAGCGCATCAAGAGCCACGGCATCGAGCTGGAGACCTCGCTCTTCTCCGACCAGCCCCGCGGGGGCTTCTGATGCCCTGGGGGCCGGCCATCCTCATCTTCCTCAGCCTGAGCGCCCTGGGCATCGGGCTCACCACCCTGCTATTGCGGGCCCAGATGGAGCGCCTGGCCGCCCGCCAGCGCCGGCTGAGCGCCCTGGCCCCCCAGGTGGCCGTGGTGGGGCGCACCCTGTGGCGCGACCGCTCGCTGTCCTCCATCCCCCTGCTGCACCGCCTGCTGAGCATCCTGCCCCGGCTCAGCGATCTGCAACTGGTGGTGCACCAGGCCGGCAACCCCTGCAACCTGGGCTCGCTGGTGCTCACCTGCGGCGTGCTGGCCTGTCTGGGCCTGGCCGCGGGGGCCTGGCGCGGCAGCTACGTCCTGGCCCTGGGCCTGGCCGTCCTGGGCGGGCTCCTGCCCATCTTCTGGCTGCGATTCATGGCCCGGAAGCGCTTGCAGGCCTTTGACGAGCAGTTCCCCGAGGCGGTGGAGCTGATGGCCCGGGCCCTGCGCGCCGGCCACGCCTTTTCCTCGGCCATGAGCATGGTGGCCAGCGAAAGCGAGGACCCGATGGCCGGCGAGTTCGCCAAGACCTTCGAGGACTACTCTTTCGGCAAGGACCTGGACCACGCCCTGGGCGACCTGGTGCGGCGGGTGGGCTTGCAGGACGTGAAGTTCTTCGCCACCGCCGTGACCCTCCAGCGCGAGACAGGCGGCAACCTGGCCGAGATCCTGGACAACATCGGCGACATCATCCGCGAGCGCTTCCGGCTCATGCGCCAGGTGCACGCGCTCTCGGCCGAGGGCCGCCTCTCGGGGATGATCCTCTCCCTGATGGCGCCGGCGCTCCTGGGCATCCTGATGCTGATCAGCCCCGGCTACGTGTCCCTGCTGTTCGACCACCCCCTGGGCCAGACCATGCTCCTGGCCGGCGGCGGCTTCCAGTTGCTGGGCATGCTGGTCATCCGGCAACTGGTCAAGGTGAAGGGGTAGGCAAGATGGACCCATCCGCCTCCTGGTCCCAGATGGCCCCCCTGGCCGTGAGCGCGGCCCTGGGCCTGGCGGTGCTCATCATCGCCCTGGCCGGCCTGGCGCTCATGCAGCGCGATCCGGCCCGGCGGCGCATCCTGGCCCTGGGCCGGGACCAGGCCGCCGCCAATCCCCTGGGCCGGCGGCTGGGCGGCTGGGCCAAGGCCCTGCTGGCCCGGCTGGCCTCTCCGGCCAAGCCCCAGGAGGGCTGGCAGGAGAGCAAGCTGCGTCGCGAGATCCTCCAGGCCGGCTACCGCACCCAGTCGGCGGTGAACGTCTTCCTGGGCAGCCGGGTGCTCCTGGCCCTGGTGATGCCGGTGCTGGCGTTCATCTCGCCCCTGCCGGGCCTCCTGCAAGGCCCCCAGGTGCCCCTGGCCCTGGCCGGCGCGGCGGTGCTGGGCTATCTGGCGCCGGGCATCGTGCTCTCCTACAAGGCCCGCTTCCGGCGCGAGCGCATCGGCCGCGAGCTTCCCGACGTCTTGGACCTGATGGTCATCTCGGTGGAGGCCGGCCTGGGCCTGGACGCGGCCATCAAGCGGGTGGCGGCCGAGGTGACGGTGAGCGCGCCGGTGCTGGCCGCCGAGCTGAACCACGTGGCCCTGGAGTTGAAGGCCGGCATCCATCGCGCCCAGGCGCTCAAGAACCTGGGCCTGCGCTGCGGGGTGGACGAGGTGTCGAGCCTGGTGACCATGCTCATCCAGGCCGACCGCTTCGGGGTCAGCGTGGGCCGCTCGCTCCGGGTGCACTCGGACTCGGTGCGCACCAAGCGCCGCCAGCGCATGGAGGAGTCCGCGGCCAAGGTGCCGCTGAAGCTGTTGTTCCCGGTGTTGTTCATGATCTTTCCCGCCATCATGGCGGTCATGGCCGGGCCGGCCCTGATCCGCGTGAGCGAGAGCATCATCAAGTAAAGGAGGGCCGCCATGACCCGCGCGGGCAAGTTCAAGGCAGGTTTTTTCATCATCGCCGCGGCGCTGTTTTGCTCCGGCTGCGCCACCAGCCAGACCACCGCCTCGGTGCGCTCGCTCAAGCCCAGCGAGGCCGAGGAGCTTTTGGCCCTGCAGGCGGCCCGGCAAAAGCCGGCCGAAGGCGAGCCGGTCCTGGACCCGGCCCGCATCGAGGCCCACGCCGACGGCCTGGCCCTCAGGGGTGAATGGTCCACGGCGCTCTTTCAGTACGGCCGCGCCCTGGGCCTGGCCGCCGAGGCGGACAAGTCCCGCCTGCGGGCCAAGCTGGGCGAATCTAGCCTCAAGGCCGCCATGTTCGTGCCGGCCGAGGGCTTCTTCGCCGAGCTGGTCCAGGCCAAGGCCGCCGACGCCTCAGCCTGGCAGGGGCTGGGTCTCGCCCGTTTCGGCCAGGGCAAGCTGGAGCCGGCCGCGGCGGACCTGATCAAGGCCGTGGCCCTGGACGCCCGGCTCTGGCGGGCCCACAACGCGCTGGGCATCATCGCCAACCGTCAGGGCCGGCCCGACGCGGCCGTGGTCAGCTTCCGGGCCGCCATCCGCCTGCGGCCGGAGCTGCCGGCGCTGTACAACAACCTGGGCCTGGCCTACATGCTGAAAAATGACTGGACCCAGGCCGAGGCCAGCCTGCGCCAGGCCCTGCGCTTGCAGCCCGATTACGCCCTGGCCGCCAACAACCTGGGCCTGGTGCTGGCCCGCCAGGGGCGCACCGCCGACGCGCTCAGGGCCTTCGAGGCCGCCGAGGGCCAGGCGAGAGCCCACCACAACCTGGGCGTGGTAATGGCCTGGCAGGGCGACCTGGCCCGGGCCGCGGACCAGTTCCGCCAGGCGGTCAACAGCATGCCGCGCTACTACCCCCTGGCCGACCGTCACCTGGACCAGGTGGAGGAGATGCTGGGGCGCAGGCCGGATCTGGCCGGCGCGGCGGGCGGATCAGAGGCCCCGGCCGCCAAGGTGGCCTATCAGCCGGCGGGCGGGTGGCCGGTGGTGGAGCGCGGCCAGCCGCGAGAAGAGCCCCGCAGCCCGGCCCCGCTCATCCCGCGCAAAAGCCCGGACTGGAGCGCGACCACGACCCCGGCCGCGAGCGAGGCCCCGCGCCTGGCCCCCGGCCCCAAGCCC
>JAZDHW010000022.1:0-16263 GCA_043805555.1 Pseudomonadota bacterium | reverse complement strand
GCAGCAAAGCCAGCCGGAGCCTGTCAAGGCCGAGCGAAGCGAGCCCTCTGGGCTGGGCCTTGACTGGCTCCGGCGGCCTTGCTACTTCCAGATGCCTTCCAAAACGGCAGACCGGAGGAGCCATGAGTGTTAACAGGCCCTAGCCGGGACGCGCCGGGCTGGATAAGCTTAAGGCCCCGTCCGGATCGCCGGGCGGGGCCTCTTTCTCAAAACGGAGACCCGCCGTCATGGCCGAGCTATTCACGCCCGACCTGCTGAGCCTCGAGGCCCTGATCGCCCTGATCACGCTCACCGCGCTGGAGATCGTGCTGGGCATCGACAACATCGTCTTCATCGCCATCCTCACCGGCCGCCTGCCCGCCGCCCAGCAGCCCGGCGCCCGCCGCCTGGGGCTGATGCTGGCCATGGTGATGCGCATCCTGCTGCTCATCGCCATCACCTGGGTCATGCGGCTCACCGCGCCGCTCTTCTCTTTCTGGGACCACGCCTTCTCCGGCCGCGACCTGATCCTCCTGGCCGGCGGGCTTTTCCTGCTGGCCAAGGCCACCCACGAGATCCACGCCCAGATCGAGGGCGCGGGCGCAGCCCAGGCCGAGGCCGGCCGCGCCGCGCCGCGCTTCTGGCCGGTGGTGGCCCAGATCGGGCTCATCGACATCATCTTCTCGCTGGATTCGGTCATCACCGCGGTGGGCATGGCCAGCCAGCTCATGGTGATGATCCTGGCGGTGGTCATCGCGGTGGCCATCATGATCATCTTCAGCGGCGCGGTCAGCCGCTTCGTGGAGCAGCACCCCACCATGCGCATGCTGGCCCTGGCCTTTTTGATCCTCATCGGCGTGATGCTCACCGCCGAGGGCCTGGGCCAGCACATCGACCGCGGCTACGTCTACTTCGCCATGGCCTTCAGCCTGGGGGTGGAGGTGCTGAACCTGCGCGCGCGCAAAAAGGCCCAGGCGGAGGCGGGCGGCTAGCGATGCACGAACTGTTTCGACAAGAAGCGCACGAAGTCCCTGGTCAGGTCGCGGCCGTAGAGCCGTTCGGACTCGTCCATGATGATGCGCACCGCCTTGTAGGCCGGCATGGCCCGGCGGTGGGGGCGGTGGCTGGTCATGGCGTCGTAGGCGTCCAACAGGCGCAGCAGCCGGGCCAATAGCGGGGTGCTGGCGGCGGTGAGCCCGGCCGGGTAGCCGCTGCCGTCGGCGTTCTCGTGGTGGTGGCGCACGGCCAGGAGCACCTGGGGCGCGGCGGCCTGGTCCGCGCGCAGCAGGTCGTGGCCCAGGTCCGGGTGGCGCTGCACCGCGTTCAGCTCGTCCGGGCTCAGCAGGCCCGGCTTCTCCCACAAACCCGCGGGCAGATGGAAACGGCCCAGGTCGTGGACCAGACCGGCCAGGCCCAGGGCCAGGGAGCGGCTGCGCCCCAGCTCCAGGAAGCGGCCCAGGGCCAGGGCTACCATGCTCACGTTGACCGAGTGGCAGTACAGGTTGGGGTCGTTGCGCAGGATCGCGCCCACCTTGGCCAGGACCTCGCGGTCGGCCCAGAAAAGCTCCATCAGCCGCCGGCCCTGGCCCATCGCCGCGGCCAGGCCGGCCGGCTCCAGGTGGGCGTGGGCCAGGTCGTTCAGCGACAGCATGGCCAGATCCCTGAACCGCGCCCGCCGGATGATCAGGGGCTGGGCCAAGAGGTCCTGGCCGGCCTCGTCCAGAAGCTCGGCCAAGAGCGCCCGGGCCTGGTCGCGGGCCACGTACAAATGCGACTGGCGCAGGTTCAACAGCCGCTCCCGCCAGGCGGCCAGGAAGACCTGGCCGGCGCGGCAGGCCACGGACATGACCACCTGCTTCTGGGTTTCGTGGTAGAGCGGGATGAACAGGTCGGCCGGGCTGCGGCGGCCGGGGGTGAACACGCCCAGGCCCACCGGCAGCATGCCGTAGGAGATGGGGTCGAAGACCTCGACGTTGCGGGTCTGCTCGGACAGGGAGTCGAGCAGCCCGTCGTCCACGGGCCGGGCCAAGGCATCCAGGGGCATGGGATGCTGCCAGCTTAGGGTTCGGGCGCGGAGCGCCCTCCGCGCACCGTCTCCACCCTAGCCCCCGCGTGTGGCGGCTGGGTTACCGGCGTGTGTCCGCGCCCGAGTTCACCGGAATATCACCGAAGCGTGACGTGGGGAGGGGATGGCGTTATGATCTCCCCCGTTCCCGCTGCCGTATCTCTCCCATCTCTCCGGCGCCTCGCCCCTATTCCTTCGCCTTCTCTTCCCCTGCCTGCCCCGCGTCGTCCTTGAACCAGTGCTCCACCCGCCAGATGCCGGGCTCGATGACCGACTTGGTATAGGGGCCCAGCTTGGCGAAGACCGTGAGCATGCCCTTGTTGGTCCCGAAGCTCACCGCCCAGAACCCCGGCACCTTGCGGCGCTTGGCATAGGCGGTCAGGTGCTTTTGCAATATGGTGCCCAGGCCCAGGCCCTGGTAGGCGTCGCTGATGGTGTAGGCCACCTCGGCCAGTCCGCTGGGGTCGCCCAGGCTGTAGCGCCCCACGCCGATGATCTTCTCCTTGCCGATGGCCCCGGTGGCGGCCACCAGGGCCACGTTCTTCACGTGGTCCACGTTGACCAGGCCCTGGGCCGTGGCGTGGGGCATGGCCCGCACCGGCCGGAAATAGCGGGTGTAGATGGTCTCGTCGGAGTGGCTGTAGAAAAACTCCTGGATCAGCACCTCGTCGGTGGGCTTGATGGGCCGGATCTGGATGGGCAGCCCGCCTTTCAGCACCTCCTCGGCCTCGGCCCAGTCGGGATACAGGTCGTGCTCGGCGTGGATCAGCAACTGGTCGGGGTAGACGTAGGCGTTTTCCTTGGCCTTGGCCAGGAGCTCGGGCCGGAAGTGGGGGTGGGCGATGTTGATCAGCGCCATGGCCCGCTCGCGGATGCTCTTGCCGTGCAGATAGGCGATGCCGTACTCGGTGACCACGTAGTCCACGTCGCCCCGGGTGGCGATGACGCCCGCGCCCTCGGCCAGGCGGTGGACGATGCGGGTGATGCCGCCGCTCTTGTCGGTGCTGGGCAGGCAGATGATGGAGCACCCGCCGTTGCTCATGGCCGCGCCGCGGATGAAATCCAGGCGGCCGCCGATGCCGGAATAGAAATGATAGCCGCCGCCCTCGGCCGAGACCTGGCCGCTGAGATCCACCTCCATGGCGCTGCCCACGCTGACCATGCGCTCGTTCTTGGCGATCTCCAGGGGGTTGTAGACCTGCTCGCTGGGCAGGAAGAGGAACACCGGGTTGCGGTCCACGTAGTCGTACATGGCCCGGCTGCCGATGCAAAACGAGCAGGCGATGCGCCCGTGCAGGAGCGTCTTGCGGCTGCCGGTGATGACCCCGCGCTCGATCAGGTCGATGAAGGCGTCGCTGACCACCTCGGTGTGCACGCCCAGCTCGCGCTTGTCGCCCAGGTGCTCCAGCACCTGGTAGGGGATGTGGCCGTAGCCGATGTGCACGGTGTCGCCGTCGGCGATGAGCCGGGCGGCCTGGCGGGCGATTTTTTCGCCCACCGCGTCGGCCGGGGGATAGCGGAACTCCAAGAGCGGCTCGTCGTGCTCCACAAAGGCGTGGATCTGGCGCACGTGCAGATAGGAGTTGCCCATGGTGCGCGGCATGTGGCTGTTCACCTGGGCCACCACCTTTACCGCGTGCTCGGCCGCCGCCCGGGTCACGTCCACGCCGATGCCCAGGCTGACGAAGCCGTGCTCGTCCGGCGGGCTCACCTGGATCAGGGCCACGTCCAGCTCCAGCTCGCGGCTGGCAAACAGCGGACCGATCTGGTGCATGAAGATGGGCGTGTAGTCGGCCCGGGCCTGGCGCACCGCCTCGCGGGTGGCCGGGCCCACGAAAAAGGCGTTGTGGCGGAAGCGGCGGTCGAAGCGCTTGTCGGTGTAGTCGGTGTCGCCCAGGGTGACGAAGTGCAGGATTTCCACGTCGTGCAGGTCGTCGGCGCGCTTGAGTAACGCCTTGACCAGGGCCCTGGGCTCGGCGCAGGCGGTGCCCACGAAGACCCTGGCCCCCCGGCGCACGCTCTTCAGCGCGCGGGCGGCGGTGGTCTTGCGCGCCTCGTAGATCTCCTTCCAGGCCACTGACAGCCTCCATTTTAGGGATGCGCCCCCACCATACCGCAGCCGCGGCCGGATGAGAAGGCCCTGGGCCGGCGGGCTGGCCCTTGCCAGGCAGGCCTGGGCAAGGTATATGATTTCACGCACATCACTTGACCATACCCTCACCGGGGGAAGCGAACCTTGGCCAGCGCCGATCAACCGCCGCTCAAACTGCCCGACCTCGGCGGGGCCCTGCCCGCCGACCCGACCCAGCTTATGCGCCTCAACCGCCTGTGCCTGCGCATCTACGGCCTGCTCACCCGCGACATCCCGGCCCAGGCCGCGGAGATGGTGGCGGCCGCGGGCGGCTCCCTGGGCAAGAAGGAGCGCCAGACCCTGATCCAGGTGCTCGGCGACGAGCTGCCGGTGATCATGGCCCTGCACGCCCTGGAGCGCCTGGACCGCGAGGAGGCCTTGAGCCGCTCCGGCCTGTCGGAGCTTTTGCGCGGGCTCCTCTTGCCCTGCTTCAGCCTGGCCTACAGCCGGCTCTACGCAGAGCCGGCCGACCCCCTGCGCCAGTTCCTGGACCGGGTGGACTGGTACCTGGACGGCGACAAGGGCCAGCCCCTGGAGGCCTTCGCCCACCTGGCCTCGACGCTCCTTGGCGAGCACCTGGAGGACATGGGGCCCCTGGTCAAGCACCTGAGCGAGAGCCTGCTGCCGGAGATGGACCGCCGCCTGGAGCTGGCCTTCCGCTACGAGTTCGGCTCCAGCCCCGCCGCCGATTAGGCCCCGCCGCCGCGCCGCCGCCCGTCCGGCTTTGTGCTAAACTGGCCAGCGACCCTGGGCAAACGCCGGGGCGGGGAGAGACGCATTTGGCGGCGGCGACCCAAAACAACGCGCCCTGGCTGGGCCGGCCGGTGCTGGGCCTGCACCTGGGCCTGGGCCTCATCGCCGCGGCCGGGGCGGCGGGGCTGACCTGGCTGCTCTGGGACCAGTCCGGCCTGGGCGACCGCGCGCTGGTGGGCTCCCTGGCCGCCGCCGCCCGTCCCCGGGGCCTGCGCCTGTTCATCGCCCTGGCCCCGCCGCTGGCCGCCTGGCTGACCAGCCTGGTTCTGGGCCTGATCCTCTGGCTGGCCCCGACCGCGGCCCGCGGCCGCCAGCCCGAGCTGCCCCGCCTCTTGCTGCGCCTGGACGCGCTGACCTATCTGGCCCTGCCCGCGGTGGCGATGCTGCCCCTGATCTGGAGCCAGTTGGGCAACGGCCTGGCCGCCCTGGGGCTCATCCACCTGACCCTCATCACGGTCAAGGCCGCGCTGTTGGCCTGGGCCCTGTGGCGCACCAGGCTCATCGCCGCGCCGGAGCCGGGGCGCGGCCTGGGCTTCCGGCGTCAGGCCGCCGTCTGCCTGGCGGCCTGGGTGGTGCTGGCCCCCCTGGCCGGCTGGGGCCACCAGGCGCTCTCCAGCGCCAGCGACGAGGTGGGCTACCTGCTCATCGCCCACAGCCTGGCCCGCCACCACACCAGCGACGTCAAGCCCGCCGTGGCCGCCAATGAGCAGGAGGCCTTCTACTGGGCGCGCTGGTCGCCGGAGCTGGCCTTTGGCGCCGACCAGGCCCGGGGGCTCTTCCCCTGGCTCATCACCCCGGCCTACTGGCTGGGCGGCCGGCTGGGGGTGCTGGTCTTCCTGGCCGGCCTCCTGGCCCTGACCCTGGGCCAGTTGCTCTCCTGGCTGGCCGAATGCCGCCTGCGCCCCGGCCCGGCCGCGGCCGCCGCCGCGCTGACCTGCCTGGCCGCGCCGGTGCTGCTCATCAGCCAGCAGGTCTTCCCGGACACCGCGGGCATGCTGCTGATGGTGCTGGGCCTGCGCCTGCTCTTGCGCCTGGAGGACTCCCCCTGGCTGCGCGGCCTGGGGCTCGCGGCCTGCGCCCTGGCCATGGCGATGCTGAAAAGCCGCCTGGCCCCCCTGGCCGGCGGCCTGGTGCTCACCGGCGCGGCCCAGCTATTGGCCCGGCGCTTCGGCTGGCGCTGGGTGGCCGCCGGGGCGGCGGCGCTGCTGGCGGCCGCCGGGCTCTTCACCGCCTACCTGCCCCAAAACTGGTGGCCGGCCGCGCTCTGGGCCCAGGTGGACGTGGTGCGCTGGAACATGGAACGGGCCTACTATTTCCTGGAGCCGCTGGTGGTGCTGACGCGGGGCCTGGCCCTGGACCAGACCTTCGGCCTCATCTTCACCGCCCCGGTCTTCCTGCTGGCCCTGGCCGGGCTGCCGGCCGGGCTCAAGTTCCGCGCCCGGCCCATGCTGCAACTGCTCTTCCCCCTGGCCCTCTACGGGCTGGTGCTGGCCTACACCCGCTGGTTCCAGTGGTACGGCGGCTTTGCCGGCCCGGCCCGCTTCCTGGCCGCCTGCCTGCCGGTGCTGGCCCTGCCCCTGGCCCTCTGCCTGGGCGCGCTGGCCCGGCCCTGGCTGCGCCTGGCGGCCTGGTGCCTGGCCGCGGCCACCCTGGTCTACGCCTTTCTGACCAACCTCATCGCCCAGTTCCGCTACGCCCGGCCCCTGGGGGTCAACCCCCTGGTGGCGGCCCTGCAGGACCACCTGGGCCTGGAGCTGCACCACCTGCTGCCCAGCGTCTTCACCCGCTCGCCGGTGCTGATGCCCTGGGCGGTCTTCGTCCTGGGCCTCTGCGCGGCCCTGGCCTGGCTCGCCTGGCGCGATCAGGCCGCGCAACGGGCCGCCCAGCCGGCCGACCCGGCGGCGGACCACGCCGGCGCGGCCCCCCGGCCAGCTCGCCCTGGAGCTGACCCTGCTGCCGCTGGCCATGACGCTGCTTTTGGTGCTGTTCCTGGCCGCCGGCCGGCTGATGCCGCCGTTCTTCGCCGAGGCCGAGCAGATGCGCCGGCCCGCGGCGTCCCTCTGGGCCGAGTACGACTATCCCAACCAGATGCGCGGGGCGGTGCTCCTGGACGGCGGGCGGTTGCAGGGGCGCATCTTCCTGCCCGGCGGGGAGACGGTGCTGCGGGCGGTGGGCTGGCCCGAGGCCGATGGCGAGATGGTGGTGAGCTTCCGCGGTGCGGCGGTGCGCTGGCGCTGGCCCCTGCACCACCGCGAGGTGGAGATCCCCCTGGGCGAGCGTCCGCGGGGCTATCAGGAGATCACGCTCTCCTGGTCCTCCTGCCCCGGCCGCGCCTGCGCGCTGTTGGTGGACCGCCTGGAAGCCTTGCCGATTAATTCCCGATAAAGCCCGGCGTAGGCCGCGGCCATGGCCGCCAGGCTGTAGCCCGCCTCCACCCGCGCCCGCGCGGCCAGGCCCAGCTCCGTGCGCGCGGCCGCCGGCAGGCGCAGAAGCTCCTCCATGGCCTCTGCCAGGGCAAAGGGCTGACCGGCCGGGGCCAGGCGGCCGCAGCCGCCCAAAAGCGCGGCGCTGTCGCCCACGTCGGTGGCCACAGAGGCCAGGCCGGCGCTCATGGCCTCGCCCAGGGCGTTGGGCAGGCCCTCGCTGAAGGAGCTTTGCACGAAAAGATCCATGGCCGGCAGCCAGGCCGGCACGTCGTCGCGGGGGCCCAGCAAATGGCAGCGGCCGGCCAGCGGCGGGGCGGCGCAGCCCCGGAAGCCCGGCCGGCCCTCCTCCACCCCCAGGCCGATCAGCACGAAGCGCGCGGTGGGCAGCCGGCCGGCCAGGATGCGGGCCGCGTCCAGGAACCCGGCGTGGTCCTTGGCCGGGTCCAGGCGGGCCACGTGCCCCACCAGCAGCTCGCCGGGCTTGATCCCCAGCTCGGCCCGGCGCGCGGCGCGGGCGTCCGGGTCCGGCCGGTAGCGCCCGGTGTCGATGCCGTTGGGGATGACCCGCAGGCGTTTGGCGGGGTAGCCCCGGTCCCGGTGGTGGGCCGCGCCGCCGGCGCTGTTGCTGACGATGGCCCGGGGCCGCCAGGCCAGGCGGGCGCAGAGCCAGGCCACCAGGCCGGTGGCCGGGCTCAACGCCAGGCCGGCGTTGCGCAGGCCCCAGACCAGGGGCCGCCGGCCGGCCGCCAGCGCGCCCATGAGGTCGGCATGGTAGAGCCAGGTCTGCACGATGTCCGGCTGGATGCTGAGCATGAGCCGGCGCAGGCGGCCCACGGCGGTCGGCAGGTGCAGGGGGGTGGGCCGGAGGTTCAGGGCGGTGACCCCGGCCCCGGCCGCGCGATAGGCCGCGGCCAGCTCGCCCTCCGGCCGCAGGCAGATGACGTGGTGCCGCCAGTCCGGCGGGGCCAGGGCCTGGATCAGGCGCAGCAACTGGGTCTCGGCCCCGCCCCGGTCCGTGGTGGTGATGACGTGGCAGACGCGCACGCCCTGCCGGCCCGCCGCCGCCATCAGGGCAGCTCCCCCCGCTCGGCCAAAAGGTCCTCCACCGCCTGCACCAGCCAGGGCAGCAGGGTGGCCGCCGGCAGGTGGAAGACGTAGTCGCTCACCCGCTGGGACAGGCTGGTGGGCTCCAGGTTGATCTCCACCACCTTGGCGTCGTTGCCCTTGGCAAGGAGCGGCAGATGGCTGGCCGGGGCCACCACCGCGCTGGTGCCCACCACCAGCATCACCTGGCAGGCGCTGGCCAGGGTGAAGGCGGTCATGGCCGCCCGCTCCGGGATGGGCTCGCCGAAGAGCACCACGTCCGGCTTGACCACCCCGCCGCAGCCGCAGCGCGGCGGCAGGGGGTCCAGCACCAGCTCCAGGCGGCCCACCTGGCGGCCGCAGCTGGTGCAGCGCAGGCGGCGGCCGGAGCCGTGGAACTCGATCACCGAGCGGTTGCCGGCCGCCTGGTGCAGGCCGTCGATGTTCTGGGTGATGACCGCGCTCAGCCGGCCGACGGCCTCCAACCGGGCCAGGGCGGCGTGGGCCGGGTTGGGCAGGGCCCCGCGCACCAGGTTGTCCAGCTCCAGCAGCATGCCCCAGACCCGGGCCGGGTCGGCCCGGAAGGAGTCGATGGAGGCGTAGTCCATGGGATCGTACTTGTCCCACAACCCCTGGGAGCCCCGGAAGGCCGGGATGCCGCTGTCCACGCTGATGCCAGCGCCGGTGAGCGCCACCACGGTCTCGGCCCCGGCGATGAGCGCCGCGACTTCGCGAAGCTGTGACTGTATTTCCGCGCCGTTCATGCTATATACCTGATGGTAAGTGCTTTGAACCGTTAGCATCGGTCCGGGCAAGCCCCGCCCGGCCGTCTGGCCAAAGGAGAGGTCATGAGCGTGAGCGACTCCCCAGTGCCCCTGTTGGATCTCAAGGCCCAGTTCGCCGGCATCAAGGACGAGGTCATGGCCGCGGTGGCGCGCGTCTTCGACGAACAGGCCTTCATCCTGGGCCCCCACGTCACCGCCGCCGAACAGGCCCTGGCCGCCTACCTCAAGGTCCCCCACGCCCTGGGCGTGTCTTCGGGCACCGACGCCATCCTGCTCTCGCTCATGGCCCTGGGCGTGGGCCCCGGCGACGGCGTGATCACCACGCCCTTCACCTTCTTCGCCACCGTGGGCTCCATCGTGCGCCTGGGGGCCACCCCGCTTTTCGCCGACATCGACCCGGTGAGCTACAACCTGGACCCGGCCCAGGTGGCGGCGCTGCTCATGCGCTCCGACCTGCCGGCCAAGCCCAAGGCCATGCTGCCGGTGCACCTTTTCGGCCAGCCGGCCGACATGGAGCCCCTGATGGAGCTGGCCCGGGCCCACGGGCTATATGTGGTGGAGGACGCGGCCCAGGCCATAGGGGCAGCTTATCCCGACCAGGAGGGCGGATCAAGGGCGATCGGCTCCCTGGGCCACACCGGCTGCTTCAGCTTTTTCCCCAGCAAGAACCTGGGCGGGGCCGGCGACGGCGGGCTGATCACTTGCAGCGACGGCGGGCTGGCCGCCCGCCTGCGCAGCATGCGCACCCACGGCAGCCACCCCGACGAGAAGTACCGCCACATTTACGTGGGCGGCAACTTCCGCCTGGACGCGGTGCAGGCCGCGGTGGTCTCGGCCAAGCTGCCCCACCTGGACGCCTGGGCCGACGCCCGGCGCGCCAACGCCGCCGACTACGACCGCCTGTTCATGGACAGCGGCCTGGTGGACAAGGGCCTGGTCATCACCCCCCGGCGCGCCTGGCCCAGCGAGCCCCGCGCCCACGTCTACAACCAGTACACCCTGCGGGTCACCAACCGCGACGCGCTGATGAAGCACCTGGGTGGGGCCAAGGTGGGCCACGCGGTCTACTACCCCATCCCCATGCACCTTTTGGAGTGCTTCGCAGCCCTGGGCGGCCGGCCCGGCGACCTGCCCGTGGCCGAGCGCGCCGCGGCCGAGGTGGTGTCCATCCCCATCTATCCCGAGCTGGCCACGGCCCAGAAGGAACGCGTGGTCCAGGTGATCAGCGACTTCTACGCCTAGGCGTGTGTCGGAGAAAGCCATCCATGGCGTTCTCCCCTTGGAACTTGCCAAAAATGAATTTTGGCAAGTTCTCGGAATGGCGCCACAAATTAATTTGGCGCCATTCCGGCCGGCCCCGCCGATCCCGCCGCCCCGGCCCCGCGATGGGGCCGGGCCGCGGCGCAGCCCCGACCCAGCCGGCCAACCTGCCCGGAGGCGAGACATGACCCCGCGGATCGATGAGCGCGCGCGCGACGGCGTGCGCCTGGCCTTTGTCCGGGCCGGCTGTGGCCCGGCGCTCATGTTCATCCACGGCAACGCCTGCGACCACACCCACTTCGGGCCCCAGATCGAGCACTTCGCCGCCACCCACACCGTGGTGGCGGTGGATCTGCGCGGCCACGGGGCCAGCGACGCGCCCGAGGGCGGCTACGGTTTTGCCGGCTGGGCCGACGACTGCGCCTGGCTCTGCGCCGAACTCGGCCTCGCGCCGGTGACGGTGGTGGGCCACAGCATGGGCGGCATGATCGCGGTGGAGTTCGCCGACCGCCACCCGGAGCAGACCAAGGCGGTGGCGGCCCTGGACAGCAGCCTCTTGTTCGACCACCACCGCCAGCGGGTGCTGCTGCCGCCCATCCTGGCGGGCCTGCAAGGGACGGAGTGGCGGGAGCACCTGGAGGCCTTCTTCAAGCCCCTTTTCGGCCCCTGGCTGGACCGGGCCGAGGTTGAACGCATCTTGGCCCGCATCGCCCGCACCCCGCGCCACGTGCTGGTGGCCAACTTCCACGCCCTGACCGGCTGGGACGGCCGCGCCGCCCTGGAGGCCCTGAAGCGGCCCTTCTTCTACCTGGCCGGCGGCCAGGGCTGGCGCCATCCCCCGGCCGAGCTCAAGGCGGCCTGCCCCCAGGCCCTCACCGCCCAGACCGCGCTGAGCGGGCATTTCGTCACCACCGAGGTGCCCCGGCAGGTCAACGCCATGCTGGGCCGCTTCCTGGCCCTGGCCGCAGCCTGATTTTTTGCGCGGCGGCCCGACCGGGGCCTGGGCTATGCTGGAGAAAAGGGGGTCCGCCCCCGCCCCAGCCAAAGGAGGCTCTATGAGCCAATTGCAGGAGCAGATCCGCGCCGTCTTCGGCCAGGCCGTGATCTCCGCCCTGGCCACCGTCACCGCCGAGGGCAAGCCCTGGGTGCGTTACGTGGTGGTCATGGCCCAGGATGACCTCACCCTGCGCTTGGCCACCTACCTGGGCTCGCGCAAGGTGGCCCAGATCCAGGCCAACCCCGAGGTGCACCTGACCGCCGGGGCCGAGGGACTGGAAAACATTGGCAAACCTTACGTGCAGGTGCAGGCCCTGGCCGCGGTGAGCACCGATCCGGAGCTGAAGCGGACCATGTGGAACGACATGCTCCAGACCTACTTCAGCGGCCCCGACGACCCCAACTACGCGGTGGTCACCCTAAGCCCCTATCGCGTCGAGTATTACACCTTCGAGGCCATGGAGCCTCAGGTCTGGGAGGCCGGCCGGCCTTGAGCCTGGTCAAGGCCCGGTTGAAAAACCTGCTGGTCAAGGCCCGCCACGGCCGCCGGGCGTTGCCCCCGGCCGCGGCGGCCAACCTGGCCGCCCTGGACGGCCTGGACCCGGCGGCCCCGGCCGAGGCCCCGGCCTACGTGGTGGTGGATCTGGAGACCACCGGCCTGGACCCGCTGAACGACCGGGTGGTGGCGGTGGGCGCGGTGCGGCTGATCGGGGGCCGGGTGCGCCTGGGCGAGCATTTCGCCGAGCTGGTCAACCCCGGCCGGGGCATCCCGGCCGAGGCGGTCAAGATCCACGGCATCACCCCGGACATGATCGCCGCCGCCCGGCCGCCGGCTGCGGTCTTCGCCGATTTCCTGGCGTTTTTGGCGGGAGGCGTCCTGGTGGCCCACTACGCGGCCTTTGACCTCAACTTCATCAACCGCACCATGCAGGGCCTCTATGGCTTCCCGCTGCAAAACCTGGTGCTGGACACGGTGAAGATGTGCCGGGCCCTGGTGCTGCCCTCCGATCCCTACGGCATCGAGCGCCACCGCCAGGATTGCAGCCTGGAGGCCCTGGCCGCGCGCTTCGGCCTGCCCCCCCAGGGCCGTCACACCGCCCTGGGCGACGCCCTGACCACGGCCATGATCCTGCAACGCCTGCTGGGCCGCCTGGCCCAGGTGGGCCCCGGCACCTTGCGCGAGGTGCTACGCGTGGCTGCTCTCTGGTAATATCCGGCAATATAAGCCGGTTGAACGTTACGGCCGCCCCGCCCGCCCCGGCCGGACGAGCCCTGGCCGCGGGGCCGGCCGCCGCAAAAAAACTCTACGCATGGCGATTAAAAATGCGCTTTCCACTGGACTGAGGGGAGGCGTTGGGGTAGCCTGGGGGGGCTAACCAGACCGTACAGGTGGGGTGGGTTTATGGGCGAGGCGCACGAGATGATCGCGCTCAGGGTGGGCGAGCGTCTCAAGCATCTCCGGGGGGGGCGGACCCAGAGCGAGTTCGCCGAGGTGCTGGGGATCGGCCAGGTCCAATACAATCGCTACGAGACCGGCAAACGCCTGGCCCCGGACCGGGTGCTGGAGCGGGCGGCTTTAGCCTGCGGCATCACCCCCGAGGAGGTGGTCTGGGGCCCGGCCCCGCGCCCGGCCGGGGGCGGCGAGCCGGCGGACGTGGGCGCGGCGGTGGCGTCGCTGGTGCGCCTGCTGGACCAGGAGAGCCTGACCGACCTCTATTATTTTTTGCAGCGCAAGACCGAGGACCTGACCCGCCGCCGCCACCAGGAGGTGCGCCAGGCCCTGGAGGTGCTGCGCCAGGGCACGGCCTAGCCGCAGGCCCGGATGCGGGCCTGGATCCAACCCCTATGGGCGGCCCGGCCCGCCGTCCGGCGCGGACGGGGCCGCGGCCGCGGCCAGGGGCAGGCTGATGCGGAAGGTGGTGCCCCGCTGGGGCCGGCTCTCCACCGACAGCTTGCCGCCGTGCTCGTCCACGACGCGCTTGGCGATGGCCAGGTCCATGCCCACGCCGTCGGCCTTGGTGGTGAAAAAGGGGTCGAAGAGGTAGGGCAGGTCCTCGGGCCGGATGCCGCGGCCGGTGTCGGCCACCTGGACCACGGCCAGGGGCGGGTCCAGGGAGCGGCCCAGGCTCAGGAACAGGTCGCCGCCCTGGGGCATGGCGTCCAGGGCGTTGTCCAGCATCACCCTGAGCGCGCGGCCCATGAGCCTGGGGTCGAAGCTGGCCGGCACCTCGGGCGGGTCCTCGCCGGCGGGCAGGCCGGCCGGCCAGACCAGGCGCACCTTGGCCGCCGCGGCCCGGTCGCGGTATTCGGCCGCCAGGTTGTCCAGCCAGACCCCCAGGTCGGCGGCGATGGGCCGGGGCTGGTTCAGGTCGGCGTACTCGCGCACCTGGGCCACGATGCGCTCCAGGCGCTGGCTGCCGTCCAGGATGCGCTGGTAATAGCGGCAGTCGGGGTTGTCCGGCGCGCAGCGGGTGAGCAGGCGCTGGGTCAGCCCGCCGATGCTCATCACCGGGTTGCGAATCTCATGCGCCACCGCCCGGGCCAGGCGGTCCAGGCCCTCCAGCTTCTCCTGATAAAGCCGGCGCGAACGCGCCAACAGCTCCTGCTCGCGCCGGCCCAGGTCCGTCAACTCGGTGATGTCCTTGAACACCACCAGCACCCCCCTGAGCTCCTGGGCGGGGCGCTCCCGGTCGCTGAGCAGGTTGGTGGTGACGATCAGCTCGCGGGCCACCCCCTGGGGGGTGTGGTAGGTCACCTGCTGGTTGTAGTGGCAGACCTGGTTCTGGATCACGTCCACCACCACGTCGTTGAAGCGGTCGTTCTCCGGGCGGCCGAAAAACAGCTCGGCCCAGCCCTTGCCCTGCATCTCCTCCTGGCCGATGCCCAGGATGGCGGCCAGGGCCGCGTTGGTGCGGATGATCTCGCCTTCGTGGTTGATGACCAGGATGCCGTCGCTCATGGCGGCGACGATGTTCTGAAAAAGGTCGCGGGCGGCCTTGGAGGCCAGGTAGATGCCGTCGGGGCTGACGGCCTTGAACCGGCGCCGGCGGTTGGTCACGGTTGGGCTCCCGGCAGGCTTGGATGAGGTTGATTACCATTAGGCTATACCGGTGCGGCGGCCCATGGCAACCGCTTTGGCCCGCCGCGGGCCCGCCGGCGCCTCGCCCGCCGGCCTTTTTTCGCCCCGCCGGGCCGCCGGCCCGGGTTAACCTGATCAGGGAAGCATTATCATCAACCGCCAGCCCCGGGAGTGCCGATGCCTGCGCCCGCCGACCCCCGCACCGCCCCGGACGGGCTTTTCAGCCCCGCCGCCGCCGGCCCCTTGATGGCCATGCTGGAGGTGACCAACCGCTGCAACCTGGACTGCCCCATCTGCTTCAGCAACGCCAACCGCCCGGCCTGGGACCTGAGCCATGACGAGGTGCGCCAGGCGGTCAGGAACCTGCTGGCCGTCACCGGCCGGCCCATCCAGGTGCAGATCAGCGGCGGGGAGCCCACCGTGCGCGACGACCTGCCCCAGCTCGTGGCCCTGTGCCGGGCCGAGGGCATCCGCTTCGTGGAGATCATCACCAACGGGGTGCGCATCAGCCGCGAGCCGGCTTACCTGGCCGCGCTCAAGGCGGCCGGGGTCACCGGCGTCTATTTGCAGTTCGACGGCCTGCGCGCCGCCACCCACCAGGCCCTGCGCGGGGCGGATCTCACCGGGGTGCGCGCCCAGGCCCTGGCCAACATCCGCGCCGCCGGCATGTGCTGCACCCTGGCCGTGGCCGTGACCCGGGGGGTGAACGAGGACGAGATCGGGGCCATCGTGGACTTCGCCTTCGCCAACCTGGACATCGTGAAGGTGGTCAACTTCCAGTCCGCCACCCGTTTCGCCGGCCGCTTCGAGCTGGGCCCGGCCCACGGCGGCTTTAGCGTGGCCGAGCTGACCGGGCTCATCGCGGCCCAGACCGGCCTGCCGGCCGATTCCTTCCTGGGCGATTTCTTGGGCCACAGCGACTGCAACGCCATGACCCTGGCCTACAAGAAGGACGGTGGCTACCTCTCCCTGTTCCATTACATCCGGTCAAAAGACGTGGCCCGGTTCCTGGGCCGGAAAAAGCGCGAGCGCCTGCTGGACCTTTGGGAGGGGCGCAAGGCCTACTACCTGAAGCACCTGGCCAACCCGGCCGCCTGGCGGCTCATCGCCAAGGCCGCCGCCATTTTCGGCCCCAACCCGGCCAGCGTGGTCAACACCCCCCACCTGCTCATCTTCGCCAAGAGCTTCATGGAGCGCGCGGCGCTGACCCCGGAGCGGGTGGGCCAGTGCTGCTACGCCGTGACCACCCCCCAGGGGGTCTACAGCTTCTGCGCCTACAACAACCTGCATCGTTTCGCCTCGCCGGCCTGAGGCCGGGGCGGCGGGGATGGTCTTGCCTGGGCGGCGGGGGAGGGCCGGGGCCTAGGTGCGTGTTAACACTAAAGGCTCCTGCGATCTGCGGTTTTGGAAGGCATCTGGAAGTAGCAAGGCCGCCGGAGCCAGTCAAGGCCCAGCCCAAAGGGCTCGCTACGCTCGGCCTTGACAGGCTCCGGCTGGCCTTGCTGCAAAAAACACGCCCCCTGGCTGGCAAGAAAAATGTCTGGCAGGGTAACGCTGGTTGACCATGCCAGCCGCCAGGCCGCACCGGGGCCACGCAGCCAGCCGGCCCAGACATTTTTCTTGCCGTCAGGGGCGTGCTGACACAATGAGAGCAGGCTTGAGCCCCCGGCGGTCAAGGGCTGGCCTGGCCAGCTCGTGAAACCCTT
>JAZDHW010000021.1:0-16125 GCA_043805555.1 Pseudomonadota bacterium | reverse complement strand
GCGCCGCTGGGCGAGGTGACCACCGCGATCTTTTGGGGCAGGTCGGGCAGGGGGCGCTTGCGCTCGGCCGCGAACAGGCCCTCGGCCTCCAGGCGCTTTTTTAGCTGCTCGAAGGCCAGGGCCAGGGCCCCGGCCCCCCTGGGCTCCACCACGTCCACGATGAGCTGCATCTCACCCCGGGCGGTGTACACGCTCACCCGGCCCTGGCAGAGCACCTTCTGGCCTTCCTCCAGGGCGAAGCGGCTCAGGGCGGCCTGGTGGCGGAAGAGCACCGCCCGCAGCATGGCCTGGTCGTCCTTCAGGGTGAAGTACAGGTGCCCGCTGCCCGGCCGGCGCAGTCCGCTGACCTCGCCCTCCACCCACACGAAATCAAAGTGGCGCTCGGCCAGCTCCTTGATCTGGCCCACCAGTTCGGCCACGCTGTAGACCTGGCGGCGGGTGAATAATTCAAGCGGTTCCAATGGGTCTCGCTCAGTCGTTGAAGTGCCTGGGTGCGCGGAGCGGGTTGCCAGGCTTTTTAGCACGCCGGCCGGCCGGGGGGCAACCGCGCGCGGATGTCACCTACTCAGAATGGTGTAGTGCTCCACCCCGCCCAGGCGCTTGAGCTGGTCGCCCTGGGCCTGGGCCGCGGCGCGGTCAACGAAATGCCCGTGCACCACCCGGTGCCAGGTGCCCTTGTCACCCAGGTCCACGCTCTCCACCTTGGCCTCCACGCCCTGGGCGCTGAGATCCTGGGCCCGGCGCTGGGCCCCGGCCTGGTTGCGGTGGCTCTCCAGCAGCAGGGTGTAGCCGCCCTGCCCGGTCACGCCGGCCCCGGCGGTCCCGGCCCCGGTGGTGATCTTGGTGCGCGGCACGACCACCGTGCGGCCCTGGCTGAAGGGCAAGGCCTGCGACACCTGCGGCGTCTCCTCGCGGACCACGATGTCGGCGCTGGGCTGGGTCCCCAGGATCGCGCGCAGGTTGGGGTCGGCGGCCTGCTGCGGGGTGAGCGGCAGGGCGGTCTCGCCACTCCCGGCCGAGCCGGCCTGAAAGACGATGCTCTCGCCGGAGCGGCCCGGTTTGACCACATAGCGCCCCGGCCCGGCCCCGGCCGTGCGCATCTCGTGATCGATGAGCATCTGGATGGTGGCGTCGCTCACCCCGGCCTGGCGCAGCTTGAGCACCTGCTCGGTGGTGAGCGCCCCGGCCGGTTGGGCGGCCGCCAGGAGCAGGCCGGTGACGCAAATGGCGATCAGGCGGGCGAGGGACATGGGAGGCCTCCGCGCAAAAATGGCGTGCCACGCATCCTCGATCATTTTTACCAGGAAAGCCACACGCGCCGCCAGGGTTATGGGCCGGCGCCGGGGCGGTTTGGCTTGGGAATGCAGAGGACTGGAAGGTAGAAAGCGACCTGCCTCTGGCTCGCTCGGATTGGTCTGCGGCGGGCCTGCGCGGATCGACCGCGGCGGCTATCCATCCATCCGCGCAGTTATGACCCCTTCCTGTCATTGCGAGCGTAGCGAAGCAATCTCCCGGCTGGCTTCTGCAAATAAAGAGATCGCCACGTCGCTGCGCTCCTCGCGATGACAAATGTGGTGATTATGCCCGGCAGCCTGCCGGTGCCCGCAGCCTTTTCCTTCCATGCTCTTCCAAATCTTTTACAGCAACGCATGGGCTGCTGCGCCGGGAGGTCGCGCCCGCGCCAGCCCCAAGCGCCGCGCTATTCCGCCTTGGGCAGACCGGCCAGCCAGGCCTTGGCCGCCTCGGTGTCAACGCAGCCGCCGGTGTCGCAGGCCGGGTCGGCGTCCAGGTTGCCCTGGGGCAGCGCGCCGCCGGCCAGGATATCGGCCAGGCGCACGGCCACGCCGGCCATGAGGCGCTCCAGGTTGGCCACGTCCGCGGCCGCGGCCGGCTGGGCGTCCAGGATGGCGATCTCGTTCATGTATCCGCCGCGCCAGCGCATGTAGCCCACGGCCAGGGGCCGGGCGCTCCAGCCCAGGAGCCAACCCAGGCCGTTGCCCAGCCAGCCGCCGGGACGCCGGGCCTGGCCCGAGAGCTGGAAGATTAACGGCAGCTCATCCACGGTCTTGAGCTCGGCCGCCACGGCTGTGCCGAGCACCTGCGGGGCCAGGCGCACGCCATAGGCGCGCTCCAGGGCGCGCCGCCACAGCGCCAGGCCGGCCGGGCTGGCCGGCCTGGTCTCATCGGCCGCCTGCCACAGCCACTGGTTGCCCGGCTGGCTCAGCCACCAGCAGTCCAGGCCCCACTCGATGCGCTTGTGGTCCAGGGGGTTGACCGAAAAGGCCGCGCCGGTGAGCGGGTTGACCAGCTCGCGGTGGGCGGCCTGGTCGATGAGGGCGTGGGAGAGATAGCCGATGGCAAAGGCCCGCTCGGCGGGGTTTTCGGCCAAATCCAGCAAGGCCCGGCAGACCGACCAGGGCGCGAGGTTGTGGCCGGCCTCGGCCAGGCGGGATTCCGCGCCGGGGTAGTAGCCGGCGTCCAGGGCGATGGCCCCCAGGTGCAGCGCCTGGCGCACCTCCGGCGCGGCCGCGCCGCCGGGTATGAACGGGGCCACGCGCTGGGCCAGGATCAGGTGCGAGAACGGCCCCACCGCGTCTGCGCCTCCCGTGCAGATGAGCACCAACAGCAGGCCGGCCCCCAGCCGCGCCAGCCAGGCCGCGCCCCGGCCGGGTTGACCGCCCCTGCCGTGGCGGAGCATCAGCGCTCCAGGACCAACACCGCCTCCACGTGGCCGGTGTGGGGGAAAAGGTCCAGCACGGTCAGCTGGTTAGGCCTATAGCCCGCCGCGGCCAGCGCGGATGCGTCGCGGCCCAGGGCGGCCGGGTGGCAGGAGACATAGGCCACCCGCCGGGGCGCGAGCCCGGCGATGAGCCCCATCAGGCCCTTGGCCCCGGAGCGGGGCGGGTCCAACACCACCAGGTCGAAGCCCGTGTCGGCTTGGACCAGGGCCTCCAGGGCGGTCTCGGCCGCCTCGGCCCGCACCCGCATGCCATCGGCCAGGCCGGCCCAGAGCGCTTGCAAATACCCGGCCTGGCAGGCTTCCTGCTGGCCCTCCACGGCGGTGACCCGCCAGCCGGCGGCGAGCAAGGGTAACGTGAAATTGCCGCCGCCGGCGTAAAGGTCCAGGGCCGCGCCCGGCTCCAGGCCCTGGGCCGCGGCCATCACCGCCGCCACCAGGTGCTGGTTGGCCGCCCAGTTGACCTGGCTGAACAGGCCGGGGAAGGCGTGCAGGTCGAGGCCCTCCTGCTGATAATAGACCAGGCCGTTCTCCGGGCGCAAAGGCCAGGGCTCCAGGCCCTCGTCCGTGGCCCAGCGCAGGCCGGCCGCGCCAGTGGCGGCCAGGATCGGGGCCGGATCGGGCGGCTCGCTGTCGCCGGCCCAGCCCAGGCAGAGCAGGGCCGGCTCATCCGCGCCGCCGGCCATGACCTCGGCCCACTCCACCCGGCCGGCCCACTGCGGCCCGGCCAGGACCTCGCTGAGGCCGGGCAGGACGCGGTTGACGCCGGGGCTGGCCACCGGGCACTGGGCCACCGGCACCAGGCGGTGGCTTTCCTTGGCGAAAAACCCCACCCGGCCGCGTTCGTCCACCTGCAGGCGCACCCGGTTGCGATAGCCCCAGGCCAGGGGCGAGGGCCGCAGCGCCAGCGCGGGCAGGCCGTCCATCCGGCGCAGGGCCCGGGTCACCCAGGCCGCCTTGGCCTGCACCTGGGACTCACAGGCGAGGTGCATCAGGTCGCAGCCGCCGCAATCGCCATAGAGCGGGCAGGCCGGGGCCACGCGCTCCGGGCTGGGCTCCAGCACGCCGAGCGTCTCGGCCTCGGCATAGTCGCGCTTGGCCCGGGTGATGCGCGCGCTCACCCGCTCGCCGGTGAGCGCGCCGGCCACGAAGACCACCCGGCCGTCCGTGAGGCGGGCCACGCCCTTGCCGCCGGCGGCCAGGTCGGTGATGACGGCCTCGAACTCGGTGGTGACCAAGGGGTCGGGATCGGCTGGACGTCTGGGCAAACGGGCCTCCTGGCTGCGGGGTGTGGGCAGGCTTTTGTGTTCATGCGTCCCCAAGGGCCATGTTATCTTATGCCCGCCATGACGGCCATAATTTCGGGGAGGCGCATCATGACTCAAGACGCCGTGGCCAAGCTTTGGGCCCGCAGCCAGGACGAACCCTTTCGCCAAAAAATGGGCCTGGAAGTGCTGGAGATCAGCCCCGGCTACGCCAAGGTGGCCATGGATTTCGCGCCCGAGCTGACCAACATCTTCGGCATGCTCCACGGCGGCGCGGTTTTCTCGCTCCTGGACGAGGCCTTCCAACTGGCCTGCAACGGCCACGGCCAGGTGGCGGTGGCCCTGCAGCTAAACATCAACTACCTGGCCCCCGCCGAGGCCGGCGCCCGGCTTTTCGCAGAAGCCAAAGAGATCAACGCCACCCGCAAGACCGCGCTCTACGACGCCCGGGTCTGGCAGGAAAACGGCCGCGGCATCGCCGCCGGCCAGGCCCTGGCCTACCGCATCGGCAAGCCCCTGCCCCTGGACGACCAGGGCCGGCTAGTTTAAGGCTGATTGTTAGGTTTATTCACATCAATTTGATTGTACAACGCATATGACCGCATCGCAAAACCTGCCCCGCCCCCTGGTGGCGGTGATGTCCTCCGGCTTTTTCGGCTTCTTCGCCCACGCCGGGTTCCTGCAGGCCCTGGCCGAGCTGGGCGTGGAGCCCGACGCCTATGCCGGCAGCAGCTCCGGGGCCCTGGTGGCGGCCTATGCGGCCGGCGGTCTCCAGCCCCTGGAGATGCTGGAGCGCTTCGGCAGCCTGAAGCGCGAGGACTTCTGGGACCCGCCCCGGCCGGCGGTCATGATCCGCAGCCTGCTGCGCGGCCTGCGCGGCCAGACCGGCTACCTGGCCGGCGCGGCCTTCCAGGCCCTGTTGGAGGCCAACCTGCCCTGCCAGCGCTTCGAGGACTGCCCGCGCGGCTGCCTGATGGTGGCCCTGGACCTGATCAGCGGCCAACGAGTGGTGCTGGACAGCGGCCCCCTGGCCCCGGCGGTGCGGGCCAGCGGCACGGTGCCCATGCTGTTCGCGGCCGTGGAGCACGCCGGCGGGCTCCTGGTGGACGGCGGCCTGGTGGATAAGGCCCCCCTGATGGCCGCTGCGCGGCGTTTTGGGGCCAAAAGCCTGGTGGTTAACCTGCTGCCCTCGGCCAGCCTGGAGGGCGAGCCCCTGGGTTTCCTGCGCCGCCGGGGAACCCCCTGGCGTTTGCAGGCCAAGGCCGTGGACGCCGCCCGCCAGCAGCACTACGAGGACCAGTTGGCCTGGGTGCGCGGCCAGGGCCTGACCGTGGTCGACCTGCGCCAGCCCGGCCTGCCCCGCTGCGGCCCGCGCCGGCTGCACCTGGGCCCCCGCGCCTTCGCCCAGGCCCGCGAGGCCACGTTCAGCATGTGGAACGACGCAATTTTACGTGCCTAAACGTAACTTAGCCCTGAGAACAGCCGGTTGACAGTTGCGGTATATTTAGTTAGAAGATTAGTCACAGGTCGTCCAACGCTTGCCCGGAACAGGAAATGCAGCACAGATTCGTAAAAGGCATCCGCTACGTACCCACCCTGCCGCCGGTGCTGAGCCAGATCCTGGCCCTGCTCAACGACGAGCGCAGCTCCGCCGCCGACCTGGAAAAGATCATCACCTACGATCAATCCTTAAGCTCCAAGGTCCTGGCCGTGGCCAACTCGGCCTATTACGGCTTCCGCCACCAGATCCTCACCGTGAGCCGGGCGGTGGTGGCCCTGGGCTATGAGGAGATCCGCAACATCTGCCTGGGCGCCAGCCTGATGGGCTTTTTGCACCCCAGCTCCTTCCGCAACCAGACCGCGGCCGAGCTGCTCTGGCTGCACTCGCTCACCGTGGCCGACGCCGCGGCCCTGATCTCAGATTTCCTGAAAAACCAGCAGCGCGAGACCTCCTTCACCGCCGGCCTGCTGCACGACCTGGGCAAGGTGGTGCTGGCCGCCTTTTTCCCGGACGAGGTGGACAGCCTCAAGGAGCTGATAATCAAGGAAAAGCTGTCCTACCGCGCCGCCGAGAAGGCCCTGGAGGTGGACCACGGCCAGATCGGGCTGGCCCTGGCCGAGCACTGGGACCTGCCGCCCCAGTTGGGCGAGGTCATGGGCTATCACCACGAGCTGCACCAGGGCCTGGTCTACTACCAGATGGTGGCCACGGTGCACGTGGCCGATTTCCTGGCCCGCAGCGTGGGCCTGGGCCATTCCGGCAACCCGGACCGGCCCGAGGCGCGCACCTCGGTGCTGACCAACCTGGGCCTGACCCGGGACCAGCTCAGCCTGCTCAAGGACCAGCTCAACGCCCGCCGCATGGCCGTCATCGGCCTCTGGCAGACCCTGGTCAAGAGCTAGCCCGCCCCGCCGCGGCCTCTCCGGCCTGGCCGACCTAGCCGGCCTCGCAGGCCGAGCCGGCCTCGAATGCCCGCATTTTTTCCGCAAATTCAGGGGGAATCGCCGTGGGCTTACGCCGGTCCAGGTCCCAGGCCACGGCCTGGGTGGAGCCGGTGGCGGCCAGGGCGCCCGGCTCGGGCAGCCAGATGGCGTATTGGAAGCGGAACTGGGCCCGGCCCCAGTCCTGGCTGCGCACGTGCACCTGCACCACATGGCGGTGCAGGATGGGGTGCAGATACTTGACCTCGGCCTGGGCGATGACCAGCGAGACCCGCGAGGCCGGGGGCGCGAAGATGCCCAGGGATCGCAGGTATGAGATGCGGCCTTCCTCGAAATAGGTCAGGAAGCGCGCGTTGTTGACATGGCCGAAGGCGTCCAGGTCAATAAAGCGCGGGCGCAGCTCCAGGTGGTGGCGGAAGCCGGCCGGGGGATCGCTTCCGGCCCGGCCGGGCGTGGTCTGCTCGGGCGGGGGCACGGCGCGGCTCAGGCCGGTTTGGGCCGGCGCGCGGCCAGGCTCAGCACCTTGGCCCCGCCGGTGTCGCCGGAGGGCTCGGTGGGGGCCGGCGGCTCGGTCTCCGGCGGCGCGGCCGGCTTGGGCGGCTTGAGGCGGGTGATGCGCATGGTGATCCCGCCCATGGTGAACTCCGCGCCCTCGATGTACTCCTCCCGCAGGATCCAGGTGATCTCCTGGGTGGGCACGGTCAGCACCAGGAGGCGAATCTGCCACCACCCCGGCTTGACGTCAACCAGGATATCCTCCACCCGGGCGTGCACCGCCGGCTTGCCCGCGTGGTGGATCAGCACCACATCGCCAGGCCGGGTGATCATACGGCCACGCCGGGGTTGAGGCGGGCGAACTCGGTTCTCGCCGCGGCCAGGCGGGCGTCGAACTCGGCCCGGTCCAGGCTGTACTCCTGGGTGCCGTGGCAGGCCACCGCGAACGAGGCCAACGCCGCGCCCCACACCGAGGCCTGGGCCAGGTCCAGGCCCAGGGCCAGGCCCTTCAGGAGGCCGCCGCGGTAGGCGTCGCCCGCGCCGGTGGGGTCCAGCACCGAGCTGGCCCTGACCACCGGGATGCGCACGCTCTGCTGCGGGGTGATGACCACCGAGCCCTGGTCTCCCTGGGTGGTGATGATGGCCCCCACCTCCTTGAGCAGGCCCGCCTGGTCCAGCTCGGTCTTGCGGCAGATCAGCTCCAGCTCGTAGTCATTGCTGATCAGCGCCATGGCCCCGCTGAAGGCCTCATGCAGCACCGGGCCCTCCAGGATGTTCAGCGCCTGGCCGGGGTCGAAGATGAAGGGGATTTGCAGCTTGCGGCACTGGGCCGGCAGGCCGGTCATGTCCTCGAAGTTGCCGGGGCTGACGATGACCAGGCTGTCGGCCGGGTCCAGCCCGGCGCAGTCAAAGCAGCAGGAGGCGAGCATGGCGCCGGGGTTGAAGCCGGTGATCTGGTTGCGCGCCTGGTCGGTGGTGATGAAGGCCCCGGCGGTGTAGTGCTCGTCCACCTGTTTGACGCAGCGGGTCTCGATGCCGTTGAGCCGCAGCCAGTCCAGGTAGCGCGCGCCGTCCTTGCCCAGGCAGGCCAGCACCACCGGGGTCTCGCCCAGTTGCGAGAGCCCATAGGCGATGTTGCCAGCCGTGCCGCCCAGCCATTCCTGCAACCCGTCCACGTTGAAGCAGACGTTGAGCATGTGGATCTTGTCGGGCAGGATGTGGTCGCTGAAGCGGCCGCCAAAGGTCATGATGCGGTCGTAGGCCAGGGAGCCGGAGACGTAGATTTGCACGATTACTCCTCGCTTGGTTCGTCGGGCGCGGCGGCCAGGTGGCTGAGCGCCAGCTCCACCCATTGCCGCGCCGCGGCCAGGTGGGCCGCGTCCTGGGGCAGGGGGCAGGAGGCCTCGGGCCCGGCCCCCAGGCTGAAGCAGGCCGCCCGCTCCAGCCGGCAGACGGTCCAGCCCGGCTCGCCCGGCGGCAGGAAGGGCCGCGGGTTGATGCGGTAGACCGTGAAGCAGTCATCGTCGCAGCGCAGGCTGTAGGCGCAGCCGGTTTCGCGCACCCGCAGCGCCCGGCGCAACAGGCCCCGCGCGGCAAAGGCCGCGTGAATTTTGGCGAAAAGCTCGTCCAGCGGGTCCGTGGCCATGGTCGCGCTCCTTGCCCTGGCCGCGCGCAGGCGGCTGGCCGAAATGTAGCGGCGGCCGGCGGGTGGTGTCAAGGCCGGGTACGCAATGGCGCGGAAGCAGGGGCGAAAGAGGGAGGGAAGAACAGGAGGGAGAGGGGAGGATTGGAAGGTGAAGCAGAAAGGCGGTGCGCTCGCGCGGGGTTGGGCGGCATGGCCGGGGCGGAGGCATGGGCGTTCGCACCCGAGCAAAGAGCCTCTCCCCATTTTTGACGCGATTGCTTCGTCGCCTGCGGCTCCTCGCAATGACCCAGGGTCGGGATTTGGTCTTGGGTGGCCCGGACAACTCGTTGTCCGGGTCGCGCAGCGACAAGAGGTCCCGGCGCAGCCACTACCAGGCACCAACGCCCGGCCAGACCCCTCCAGCCCCGCCGCAATCTCTTGCGCCTACGGCGCCCGGACAGGCAAGCTGTCCGGGCCACCCGGAAGGAGACGAAAAAGAGCAATGACCTTGGCTCGGGATTTGGTCTTGGGTGGCCCGGACAACTGGTTGTCCGGGTCGCGCAGCGACAAGAAGTCCCGGCGCAGTCACTACCAGGCACCAACGCCCGGCCAGACCCCACCCGCCCCGCCGCAACCTCTTGCGCCTGCGGCGCACGGATAGGCAAGCTGTCCGGGCCACCCGGAGGGGACGGGACAGAGGAAGGGGCGCATTCCTTTACGGTCTTCCCCTCGTGCTCTTTCCTTCATGCTCTTCCTCCCCGCATTTCTTTCACGCCCTCCCCTCCGCGGGGCCTCTCCCCATTTTCACCGCGACTGCTTCGTCGCCTGCGGCTCCTCGCCATGACCCGTGAACATGAATAAAAAGCGAAGGCGGGCGCCGGTAGCCGGTCCCCGCCCTCGCGTCAGGCGCATTCAGGCTCTCTCAGGTGCTCCAGCGCTTGGCCCTTGGCCAGCGCTTGGCCCTTGGCCAGCGCCAGGCCCCCAGCTAGCGCTTGGCGCTGTTTTCCAGCAGCCCGCCAAACACCGCGTTGGCGCCCTTGTTGGCGCAGAACTTTCCGCACATGGTGCAGACGTGCTCGTCGCCCTCGGGGCAGCGCTCGCCCCGGATGCGGCGCGCGTCCTCCGGGAAAAGCGCCAGCTCGTATTGCTTCTGCCAGTCCAAATCGCGGCGGGCCTTGCTCATGGCGTGGTCGCGGCCGCGGCGCTCGGGATATTTGGCCAGGTCGCCGATGTGCACGGCCAGGCGGCAGACCTTCACGCCCTCGATCACGTCGGCTTGGTCCGGCAGGGCCAGGTGCTCGGCCGGGGTGATGTAGCAGATCAGGTCCGCGCCATGGCGGGCGCTCTGGGCCGCGCCGATGGCCGCGGTGACGTGGTCATAGCCCGCGCCGATGTCGCAGGGCAACGGCCCCAGCATGTAATAGGGCGCGTAGTTGCTCATGCGCTTTTGCAGGTTGATGTTGGCCTCTATCTCGTCCAGGGGCACGTGGCCGGGGCCCTCCACCATCATCTGGCAGCCCATGGCCCGGCCCAGCTCGGCCAGCTCGCAGTTGATGACCAGCTCCTGCACCATGGCCCGGTCGGAGCTGTCGGCGATGGCCCCGGCCCGGAAGCCGTTGCCCAGGCTCAGCACCACGTCGTATTTCTTGAGGATGCCGGCCACCCGGTCGAACTGCTCATAGAGCGGGTTCTCGCGGTCGTTCTTGATCATCCAGGCCACCATGGAGGCCCCGCCCTTGCTGACCAGGCCGCCGTAGCGGTAGCCCTGGCGCTCCAGGCGCAGCAGGGTCTCGCGGTTGATGCCGCAGTGCACGGCCATGAAGCTGATGCCGTCGGCGCACTGGCGCTCGATGAGGTCGAAGAGCATCTCCACGTCAAGCTTGTTGGGGTCGCCGTACTTGCGCTCGGCCTCGCTGAAGGCCTGGTACAGGGGCACGTTGCCCACCGGCAGCTCCACCGCCGCCAGCACCTCGCGCCGCACCAGGTCCAGGTCGCCTCCCACGGATAGCTCCATCAGGGTGTCGGCCCCGGCGGCCTGGGCGGCCTGGGCTTTTCCCACCTCGGCGGCGATGTCGGCGATGTCGGTGCTGGTGCCGATGCTGGCGTTGACCTTGGTGGTCAGCCCCCGGCCGATGCCCACCAGCCGGGCCGGGCGGTTGCTGTTCAGGGGCGCCACGATCTGGCCCTCGGCGATGCGCTGGCGCACCAGTTCGGGCTCCAGGCCCTCGACCGCGGCGATGGCCCGCATGGGTTCACTGATCTGTCCTGCCTTTGCCTGCTCTACGATGGTCATGCTAAAAAACTCCGCTCCGGTGTCAGACATGCCTCGTGCCCCACCACGGACGGGCCGCCGCTCGGTCGGCCCGCAGGGAAGAAAAACGGCAAATCCCCGATCCAGACGGATCGGGGATTTGCCGTCTCCCACCACCAGGCTTTTTGCGGAGGCAAGGCAGGTCTTCTGGCTCGTGGATCGTCCTACTCCCCGCGCCTTCCCGCCGGTCTTGGGCCGTGCATCACGGCCGGGGCCAGCAGTGGCTTCATTGCGGGTTTCGTCCCCACTCACAGCGGCGGGTCCGCGCCGGATTCGCACCGGCTTCCCTCGCGCGCCCTCCGGGGAGGGCGACCAGCCTCCTGGTCAAATTGTGCCATTTGTATAGCAGAAGCCCCGTGCGCGGTCAATTGCCAGTTCGGCCCGGCTGGGGATATGATAGTTATAAACAGGCCCTTTTCGCGGCATGCCACCCCCGAAGGAGCCCCATGGCCGAGCCAGGCCCCCAGCACGACGCCAAGGCCACTGATCTGCTGCTGCTCAGCCAGATCCTGGCTGCCTCGCCCATCCCCTATGTGGCCGCCCAGGCCGACGGAAAGCTGTTCGCCTTCAACCAGGCCTTCTGCGACCTGTTGGGCTACGCCCCCAGCGACCTGGCCCCACGCAACATGATCGAGCACCTGACCCCGCCGCCCTGGCGCAGCGCCACCCGCAAGGTGCACCAGCGCCTCCAGGCCGGATCCCCGCCCCAGCCCTATCAGAAGGAATTGCTGCGCAGCGACGGCGAGCTGGTGCCGGTGGAGCTGTTCGTGCACCAGGTGGTGGGCCAGGACGGCCAGCGCTACTACTGGTCCTTTGTCAGCGACATCAGCGCCCGCCGCCAGGCCGAGGCCGCACTCAAGGAGGAGGAGACCCGCTACCGGGCCATGGTGGAAGCCATCGACGGCTTTGTCTACGTCTGCTCGCCGGACATGAAGATCGAGTTCATGAACCAGCGCCTGATTGAGCGCGCCGGCCGCGACGCCACCGGCGAGCCCTGCCACCAGGCCCTGCACGACCTGGAGTCGCCCTGCCCCTGGTGCGTCAACGACCTGATCCAGCGCGGCGAGAGCGCCAACTGGGAGATCCAGAGCCCCAAGGACCAGCGCTGGTACGCGGTGGTGAACACCCCCATCCTGCACGCCGACAGCACGGTGTCCAAGCAGGCCATCATCACCGACATCACCGCCCGCAAGCAGGCCGAACAGGCGCTGAAGGAGAGCGAGAGCAAGTTCCGCTCCCTGACCGAGACCGCCGCCAGCGCCATCCTCATCATCCAGGACGGGGTGTACCGCTACGTGAACCAGGCCGCGGTCCACCTCAGCGGCTACAGCGCCGCCGAGTTGGTGGGCATGGAGTTCCTGGCCCTGGTGCACCCGGAGCACCGGGCAATTGTCAAGCAACGCCACCTGGCCCGCCTGCAGGGCGCCTCCGCGCCCAGCCGCTACCAGATCAAAATCGTGCGCAAGGACGGCCATGAACGCTGGGCGGATTTCACGGCCGCGCGCATCGAGTACGAGGGCGCGCCGGCCGTCCTGGGCACGGCGGTGGACGTCACCGAACAGCGCCTGGCCATGGAGGCGGTGCTCACCTCCGAGCGCCGCCTGGCCGACATCGTCAGCTTCCTGCCCGACCCCACCTTTGCCGTGGACCGCCAGGGGGTGATCATCGCCTGGAACCGGGCCCTGGAGGAGCTGACCCAGATCCGGGCCGAGGACATGCTGGGCAAGGGCGAATACGAGTACGCCCTGCCCTTTTATGGCCAGCGCCGGCCCATCCTGGTGGATTTGTGCATGCATTGGGACCAGGCATTGGCCCAGCGCTACCCCTTCGTGACCCGGGACAATCACACCCTGCTCACCGAGGTGGAGTTGGACCGCTTCCGCCCCGGCGGGGTGGTGCTCTGGGCCAAGGCCGCGCCGCTTTTCGACACCCAGGGCGAGATGTTCGGGGCCATCGAGACCATCCGCGACATCAGCGGCCACAAGCGCCTGGAGGCCCGCCTGCGCGACCTGGCCGAGCGCCGCGAGGCCCTGGTCAACAGCCTGCCCCTGGGCGTGATCAGCGTGAACAGCGATTTCCGGGTGACCGAGCTCAACGCCCAGGGCGAGCGCATCCTGGGCATCAGCCAGGACCAGGCCCTGGGCCGGCCCTGCTGGGAGGTGCTCAAGGGCGCGCCCTGCCAGGACCGCTGCCCCATCAAGTCGGCCCTGGCCGGCCAACTGGACCCCGCTCCGATGGAGACCAGCCTGCATCACCCGGAGCGAGGCGCGGTGCCGGTGCGGCTCACCGCCGCCCGCCTGCACGACGCCGAGGGCAACATCATGGGCGGGGTGGAGGTCTTCCAGGACATCAGCGAGATCAAGGCCCTGGAGCGCGAGCGGGCCAACCTGGTGAGCATGTTCGCCCACGACATGCGCTCGCCCCTGGTCAGCATCCAGGGCTTCGCCCTGCGCCTTCTTGGCGAGGCGGCCAAGCAGGCCGACGACCGCGGCGGCAGGTACCTGGACATCATCCGCAAGGAGGCGGCCAAGCTGGAGGGGCTGATCAACGAGTTCCTGGACTTCTCCCGCCTGGAGCTGGGCCGGCTGTCGCTGAACTTCGGGGCCACAGACCTGGTCAAGGAGCTTTTGGAGTTGGTGGAGGTCTACGGGGAGCGCTGCCGGGCGGCCGGCATCACGCTGGCCACCAAGCTGGGCGAGGGCATCCCGGTCATCGAGGCCGACGCGCCGCGCCTGCGCCGGGTCTTCACCAACCTGCTGGACAACGCCATAAAGTATTCGCCGACTGGCACCACCGTGACCCTGGAGTGCGACCAGACCGAGCAGGAGGTGCTGGTGCGAGTGCGCGACCAGGGCATCGGCATCGCGGTCGAAGAGCTGCCCTACATCTTCGACGTGTTCTACCGGGGACAGAACCGGGGCAAGCGCGAGGGTTACGGCCTGGGCCTGGCCGGGGCCGAGGCCATCGTCAAGGGCCACGGCGGCCGGGTCATGGTCTCCAGCGAGCTGGGCAAGGGTTCGGTCTTCACCGTCGCCCTGCCCCGCCAGCGCCCGGCCCCGGCCGGCAATCCCGCGGACGTGGCCCCGGCCTGAGGGCCCGCCTTTTTGCGCCCCGCCGGGGGCGGCCGGAGGCCCGGCATGCTAAACTCGCCGCCATGAAAGACAAAGCCATCCATCCCGATCCGCACGTTGCGGCCGTCCCGGCCCTTCCGGCGACCGCGGCCCACTCGGCCGTGGTCAACCTGGAGCGGCGCGCCAAGCGCCAGGCCTGGGCCCCGGTGCACGAGCTCTTCGCGGTAACCGCGCCGGGCCTGGAGCCCCTTTGCGCGGCCGAGCTCAAGGCCATCGGAGCCGAGGAGGTCCAGCCCCTGGCCGGCGGGGTGGCCTTCGCGGGCCGCCTGGATCTGCTCTACGCCGCCAACCTCTGGCTCTCCACCGCCGGGCGGGTGCTCTTGCGGCTCAAGGACTTCCGGGTGCGCACCTGGGAGGACCTGGTGCGCCAGGCCGCGGCCATCCCCTGGGAGGTCTGGCTGCCGGCCGGCTGCGGGCTGAAGGTCCAGGCCAGCCTGCACCAATCCAACCTGCGCCACGAAGGCCGCATCGCCGAGGAGGTCTTTGGCGCGGCCGCGGCCCACCTGGGCGGCCTGGGGCTCGCGCCCCCTTGCCTGGCCGAGGCCGATCAGGCCGGCGTGCAGAACGTGCAGGTGCGCGGCACCGACCGCCGGGCCACCATCAGCCTGGACAGCAGCGGCGAGCACCTGCATCGCCGGGGCTACCGCCTGGCCCCCGGCCCGGCCCCCTTGCGCGAGGACCTGGCCGCGGCCCTGCTGCTCCTGGCCGGCTACACCGGCGAGGAGCCGCTCCTGGACGCCTTCTGCGGCTCGGGCACCCTGGCCATCGAGGCCGGCCTGGCCGCCCGCCGCCTGGCCCCCGGCCGCGGCCGCGCCTTTGCCTGCCAGGCCTGGCCCAGCTTCCGCGAGCCCACCTGGCGCCACCAACTGCGCTTGGCCGCCGACCAGGCCCTGGCCGCGCCGCCGGCGGCCATCATCGCCCGGGACACGGCCGTGGCCGCCTTGGACATCTGCCAGGAGAACGCCGGCCGCGCCGGTCTGGGCGGCCAGATAGCCATCGAGCGGGCGGACTTTTTCAAGGCCGCGCCGCCCGAGAGCGGGCCGGGCCTGGTGGTGATCAACCCGCCCTACGGCAAGCGCCTGGGCAGCGTGCGCCAGGCCGGCGAGCTGGTGGAGCGCATCGGCCGCCGCCTGGCCGAGGCCTACGCCGGCTGGCGGGTGGGCATCGCCCTCTACCGGCCCGAGTGGGCCGAATCCCTGCCCCTGGCCGACGCCCGCAGCCTGACCGCGCCCCACGGCGGGCTCAAGCTGACCCTGCTGACCGGCCGGGTGGCCGCCTGACCCGGCCCTGGCCGGACGCCCTAGCAGTTATCGCGCAGCCGCTGGTCCATCAGGTCCAGGCCCATGCTCTGGGCCAGGTCCTCCTGCATGGCGTGGAAGCGCTTGGCCACCACCTGGGTGAGGTTGCGCATCATGATGAAGCCGATGCGCGGCTCGCGGTCGAACAGGGCGAAGAGTGCGTCGCGGCCCAGGCGGAAGAAGCTGCACCGCGGGCTGACGCAGTAGGTGGAGAGCGTGTAGCGATAGGGCGGCACCAGGGCCGACCAGCCAAAGGCCGCGCCCGGCTCCACCCGGGCCACGGTCATGTCCGGGCTGGTCTCTCGGCCGGGCATCTCGAACCGCAGCTCCACCCGCCCCTCCCTGAGGAAGAACAGGTCCTGGGCCGCTTGGCCCTCCGCGCCGATGCGCTCGTCCTGGGCCGCGCCGTCCGGGCGGCAGCAGGCGTTAAGCTTGGCCAGCTCCGCCACGTTCAGGCCCTGGCACATCTCCACCGAAGACAGGAAAATCAGCTCGGACACCACACCCCTCCTCACGCGCCGTCGGGTTAGCCTTCAGCCACAGCTTATGCTTCCAATGTAACCCTTGCCGCTTGTGCGATTGTACAAAAAACTCCCGGCCGGATGGTCCCGGCCGGGAGGCTTTGCGCGCGAGGTTTTAGGGGGCGGGGCTAGGAGCCTGTCGGAGAAACAGCTCCGGCGGGCTCCTAGGCGGGCCATGGATGGCCCGCCAAATTGGTAGCCCCCAACGGGGGCGAGCAATTTGCGTAACTTGCCGGAATTCACTTCCGGCAAGTTAGCGTCGGGAAAAGCCATGGACGGCTTTTTCCGACAGACACCTAGG